>NZ_JAXOVV010000037.1:0-25848 GCF_036663415.1 Salinicola sp. 4072
TCTTGGTTCAGATTCTTGGCGGAACACACTGAATTTTCAAGAGAATACCATCCGCTATCTTCGTTTTCGGGCCGGCCTCATGAATAAGCCGGGGTCAGGGTCATGGATCGCTGGGCCGATCGACGCAAGTCGATGCTGGAACGCTTCCTGGTGCCGTTCATGGTGAGGTGCCTGGCAGCGCTGATACCCATCTTCGTGCTCTTTTCGCTGTTTCCGGTCTTCATTACCTCGGTACGCCTCGACGCGGCGCTGCACAACCTCGCCAGCCTGATCCTCATCGCCAGCATCGCGGGCATACTGATCCACGGCGTCAACATCAGCGAGCGAGCGCTGAGCGAACGCTACCGCTTCGGTGACGAGGAAGACGCCATCGCACGCAAGGTGCATACCCAGATCACGGTGCTGCGCAAGTTGATCAACTTCATCATCATCGTCCTGGCCGTCGCCTCGATGATGATGGTGTTCGAGAAAGTCCGCCAGCTCGGCGCCAGCATTCTGGCCTCGGCAGGCATTCTCGGTGTGGTACTGGGCTTTGCCGCGCAGAAGGTGCTGGGTAACCTGATCGCCGGCATTCAGATCGCGCTGACGCAGCCAGTGCAGTTGAACGACGCGGTAATCGTCGAAGACGAATGGGGCTGGGTCGAGGAGCTGACGCTCACCTATGTCGTCGTGAGACTGTGGGACTGGCGGCGGCTGGTCCTGCCGATCACCTATTTCGTGGACCACTCGTTCGAGAACTGGACACGCCGCGACAAGGACCTGATCGGAACGGTCATCCTGTACGCCGACTACCACTTGCCCATGGAGCCGCTGAGAGAGGAAGCGCAACGGCTGGCGGAAGCGTCGCCGTTGTGGAACCGTCGCGTCTGCGTCGTGCAGACACTGGAGATGACAGAGCGCAACAAGCAGCTGCGCGTGCTGGTCAGCGCCACCGGCGGACCCAATACGTTCGACCTGCGCTGCGCGATTCGTGAAGGGCTGATCGACTTTATCTGCCGGCACTACCCGGAGTACCTCCCCACCGTGCGACTGGAGATGCCGTTGCGCAACGGCGGCAACGAACCTCAGCCGCCGTTGACGGAAGCCATGGGCGAGAACGCGCTACCCAATGACGCCGACAGCCAACCGAACTCCTGAGTCTCGACCCTGACGTGCAGGTAACCTTCAAGTAACGTTCTGACGTTCTAACGTTCTGACGTTCTGACGTTCTGACGTTCTGACGTTCTGACGTTCTGACGTTCTGACGTTCTGACGTTCTGACGTTCTGACGTTCTGACGTTCTGACGTTCTGACGTTCTGACGTTCTGACGTTCTGACGTTCTGACGTTCTGACGTTCTGACGTTCTGACGTTCTGACGTTCTGACGTTCTGACGTTCTGACGTTCAAGTCGCACTCAAGTCGCGCTCAATCGCGATGATAGGCGTCGTCGAAGCGCTCGATATCGTCTTCGCCGAGATAGCTGCCGCTCTGCACTTCGATCAACTCCAGCTCGATCTTGCCGGGATTCTCGAGGCGATGAACCACGCCCAGGGGGATATAGGTCGACTGGTTCTCTTCCAGCAGAAATATCTCCTCGCCACGCGTCACCCGCGCGGTGCCGCGCACCACGATCCAGTGCTCGGCACGATGGAGGTGCTTCTGGAGTGACAGCCGACCGCCGGGGGTCACCCGGATATGCTTGACCTGATACCGCTCGGCGGCATGCACGCCGTCATAGCTGCCCCAGGGGCGATGGACTCGGCGATGCTGGTCCCACTCGGGGCGATTCTGGCGCTTGAGCTTCTCCGCGATGACCTTGACCGCCTGCGCGGCATCCCGATGCGCGACCATCACCGCATCCGGCGTCTCGATCACCATCAGATCGCGGATGCCGACCGCCGCCACCAGCCGGCTGTCGCTGTGAAGCAGGCAGCCGTTCACGTCATCGGCGACCACATCGCCGCGAAGCACGTTGCCGCTATCATCCTTCGGGGAGATCTCCCACAACGACTGCCAGGAGCCGACATCCGACCAGCCGGCGTCGAGCGCAACCACGCTGGCGTCCGCGGTATTCTCCATCACCGCGCAATCGATCGACTCGGCATCACAGGCGACGAAGGGCTCTGCCGCGACCCGCAGGAAATCGAGATCGGCCTGGCGCCCTTCCCAGGCGTTCGTGACCGCCTCTAGCATCGCCGGACGCTGCTGCTCGAGTTCCTGCAGGTAGCGATCCGCTCGCATCAGAAACATGCCGCTGTTCCACAGGTAGCGTCCGCTGGCGACATACGCCTGTGCAGTCTCCGCGTCGGGCTTTTCGACGAAGCGCCGGACCGGCATCGCCTCGGTGTCGGACGCTTCGCCCGGCTCGACGTCGATACCGGTCTCGATGCCTATTTCGATATAACCGTAGCCGGTCTCCGCACGGGTCGGCGTCACGCCGAACGTCACCAGCCTGCCCTGCCTGGCCGCTGCCTGCGCCGGCACCATCGCCTGGATCAGCACCTCGGGGCTGGCGATCGCATGATCGGCCGGCAATACCAGCATCAGCGCAGCCGGATCACGGCTCATGGCCTGCAACGCAGCCAGCGCGATGGCCGGGGCGGTGTTGCGCATCGCCGGCTCGAGCAGGATATCCGCCGACCAGCCCGCTTCACGCAACTGCTCGGCCACCAGGAAACGGTGCGCCTCCTGACAGACGACGATCGGCTCCGCGACATCCAGGGGCTCGAAGCGCGCCAGCGTTTCCACCAGCATGCTGCGCCCCCCCGTGATCCGAAGGAACTGCTTGGGATGGCTCGCCCGAGACATCGGCCACAGGCGAGAGCCGGAACCGCCGGCCAGGACAACGGGAATCAGCATGGGCACATCCTTGGCTTTGCTGTGGTGGAAGAGCGTTCGACGCTATCGAGCCTAGCGACAAAAAAGCCCGATACCAAATGGTACCGGGCTCTCTCGAGATCATGCCGGAACTTGCCGGGCTCGAGGCAATCCGGCTTCAGTGGGCCTTGCGCTGACCGACCTGCAACGAATCACCACGCCCCACCGCGAAGTAGAGCAGCCCGGCCGCGCGGACTTGTGCCGGCTCGAACAGGTTGCGCCCGTCCACGATGACCGGCGTCTTCAGCGTGCGCTGCAAGTGGGCGAAATCCACCGTGCGGAAGGACTTCCACTCCGTGCAGATCACCAGGGCATCGGCCCCGTTCAATGCCGCGTCGCGCCCATCGGCCAGCATCAGGTCGCTGCGTTCACCGTAGATGCGCCGACACTCTTCCATTGCTTCCGGATCATAGGCCTGAACCTTGGCACCCGCCGCCCAGAGCGACTCCATCAGGTGACGGCTGGGCGCTTCGCGCATGTCATCGGTATTGGGTTTGAACGCCAGCCCCCAGACCGCCACCGTTTTGCCCTTCAACTGCCCGTCGAATGCCTGGCTCAGCTTGCTGAACAGGGTCGCTTTCTGGCGGTCGTTGACGGCCTCGACGGCATTGAGCAGTTGCGGGTCGTAACCGATCTGGCTGGCAGTCCGCGCCAGCGCCTGAACGTCCTTCGGGAAGCAGGAGCCGCCGTACCCGCAGCCGGGATAGATGAAGTGGTAACCGATTCGCGGGTCGCTGCCGATGCCACGGCGAACCTGTTCGATATCCGCTCCCAAGCGCTCGGCCAGGTTGGCGATCTCGTTCATGAAACTGATCTTGGTCGCCAGCATGGCGTTGGCGGCGTACTTGGTCAGCTCCGCGCTGCGCACGTCCATGAACATCAGCTTCTCGACGCGCCGGTTGTACGGGGCATAACACTCGCGCATCAACGACTTGACCCGATCCGAGTCGGTACCCACGACGATACGCGCACCATGGGTGAAGTCCTCGATGGCCGCGCCTTCCTTGAGAAACTCCGGATTCGAGCAGACATCGAAATCCAGTTCGGCGCCACGCTCGGCCAGGGTCCCGGCGATGGCTTCATGAACGCGGTCCGCCGTACCGACCGGCACCGTGGACTTGTCGATCACGACCTTATAATCATCCATGTGCTGGCCGATGGTCCTGGCGACCGCCAACACATACTGCAGATCGGCACTGCCATCTTCATCGGGCGGCGTGCCCACCGCGATGAACTGCAACGTGCCGAACGCCACCGCCTCCGCCGCATCGGTCGTGAACGATAGACGCTGCTGGCCGACATTCTCGGTGACCAACGTTTCCAACCCGGGTTCATAGATCGGAATCTCGCCCTGCTTGAGGCGCGCGACCTTCCCTTCGTCGATATCCATGCACATGACTTCATGGCCGGCATCAGCCAGGCAGGCGCCGGTCACCAGGCCCACATATCCGGTACCGAAAATCGTGATTCGCATTGCTATCCCTTCAACCGTCGTATGCAATCAGCGTGTAAAAAGCGCGGCTGACCGCGCTTGGTGCCCATTTCAGGCCTCATGGTAATCGGTTTTTGCCGACATGGCCCGAATCGCCCGGGGAACGCCAGTACAGCGTCAGGAGTCCAGCCACGATCAGGTTGTGCACGTAGATACCCGTCCAGAAGGAGAGATAGGACTCGAACTGATTGACCACCAGCCAGTAAAAGAAGAATGCCAGCGCAAACAACGCCACGTCGTTGGGCATGTCGCCCCGCTTCCAGGCTTTCCAGCTGATGACAGCAACCCACACGACCAGCGCGCCCATCACGGCCAAGCCGAGCACGCCATAATTGACCAGCGTTTCCAGCAGGAAATTATGCAAATGACCGAAGTGGGCCTTCACGAACTCGGGAAGCCACGGCGTATGCTCGATGACCAGCTCGCGCCCATTGCTACCCCACCCCAGCCACGGTCTTTCAGCGATCCAGTGCGTGGCCGCGACCCAGGAATGAATCCGAATACCGATGCTGGTATAGGGGAGCGTATCCAGCTTCCCGGAGAGCAGCTGCGCGATGACCTGATCTTCGGTGAACACGCGGTCAGTCAGCACATGCCCGAACGAAACGGCGACCACCCCGCCAGCCACCACGAGGACAACACCGATGGAGATCGTCGTTCGATTCCACAGACGGATCTGGTAACGCTTCCTGGCGTACCATCCGACCACTGCCAACGCAACGA
Organism: Salinicola sp. 4072; assembly: GCF_036663415.1. Taxonomy (NCBI): domain Bacteria; kingdom Pseudomonadati; phylum Pseudomonadota; class Gammaproteobacteria; order Oceanospirillales; family Halomonadaceae; genus Salinicola; species Salinicola sp. 4072. The sequence goes on from NZ_JAXOVV010000037.1 coordinate 5,073, forward strand.
CCGAGGACACCAGCAGCGCCAGCCAGACGGCTCGAGTCTGACCAAACAGGATCCCCACCAGTGTCATCAACGTCAGCCCCAGCCAGAGACATGCACGCCCCCATCTAAGTCCGCCGGACCAGCAGAAACGCTTGGCAAAGGCCATGAGCCCGAGCAACGAAACCCCAAACAACATCGAGGCATGCTGATTGTTCTGGATGCCAAAGCCGACGCGCTCGCCCTGCAGGCCGGTGACCCATGAATCACGCCCTTCGGGGAAGATCACCGTCGTCAGCAGGAAGGCCAGGAGCGCCAGCCCCCAGACCCAGAAAACATGGCGGAGACTCCCACGCAGCCACCAGGCAATGGCAATGAAGATGAAAAGCTTCGCCATCCGCTCGGTATCCGGATTGGGCCTGGCCCACTGCGGATGATCAGCGATGGCAAGCCACCAACTGAGGAGCTGCACCAGGCAGATCGCAACCAGCAATCCCAGGGCAGCGCTCCTTCGGCGCCAACCACCAAAAATCAGCAGGGAAACCAGCCCTAGAAACGCCATGTAAGGCTCGATGACGTCTTTCAGCGGATGTGCCGCGATACCCAGAGCGGCGTATATCAATACCAATGCAAATCCCAGCCGCCAGAGACTCTTGGGGCAATCCCAACCCATGCCGTTACCTCACAAATTGAAAACAGAGCAACATTAAACCGCGCCCACCGGGTCCCATGTTTTCCGGTAGGCAGCGAGGTTAATGAACCCTCGATAAATTGTCAGCAGAATAATGCCGGGATCTCACCGGAGAGGCGGCTTTCGATGGTTCGCTGGTCTCCAGATGCCGAATGAGCAGCAGGATTCATCCCCTGCCTGGAGCTACCACAGCGCCTGGAGCCACCATAGCCGCTGCCTTGGCATCACCGCATCCTTGGCGAATGGCAGCAAAGCGGATTCACGATGGCTTCTTCACCGCGAGTTCAGTAGAACGGGTAGAACAGAACGGATAAAACAGAGAGCCGCCTGACGCTGCACCGGTCTTACAGTAACAACGTTATATCTTATTTTCCGTTAATACCCTGACGGCAGAAAATCCGGCTTGATGACCATATCGATAACATGACATGCACCAGTGAACACACTGAGCGCCTCGGCAGTCTCATAAAGAGTTAATGAAAATACCAGTTTAAAACCAACCTGCTGTCATCGAAGCAAGCCATCTCATCCGGATAATGATACTCATCGAATTCTCTTGTACTCCAGTAACGTGCTCAGCATTTCATGCACGCAGCCTTGGCTCAACGCGTACTCGGCCATCAGGCTGTGGAGGCGCTCCTCGAATGCGGGGCGGGCGTTTTCCTGCTCCACACCCGGTCCGGATTTCGTTCCACCATCAAGATCACGGAGCGCCTGAGCAAAAGCATCGTCGAGTTCACGAAACTTACGAAGTTTTTCACGTTCATCCATCGTGCGAGGCATAATAATTAATTGGATATCCTGAAAAATGACCCGAACGCGGGTCGACACAAATCTGATAAGTAATGGGCGCTACCAATGTAAAGCAGGTGAATGATTGGCTGGCGGTAAAAATAGAGTCGTTAGCTATCCGAAATTTCGCCTAGTCTAGCCAAACTCGCTTCGGAAATCACCAAAGCCGCCCCCGTTCAGGCAGGCCAGTGAATCTCATTCTGACTCGGCTATCAAGTCCAGGCGGGCTGAAGGGGAGCCGTTGGCGCATCCAACGCTCGCCCCCTCCAGCCCGCCCGAGGTGCTACGGGCAAGATCAACCCTAGCCGGCAGCCTCCTGGCGAGGGGTAAAACAGGGGCGCAATGGCGACTCTCGCCCCCCATTTCTCACCCCCATTCAGGGAGAAAAAGCTTTAATCGAGCGCCTATCCGGCGCTCAGGCTTATCTGGGCGGCAGCAACCCGAGTCAACAATAACAATGTCGCCGAATAATAGTTCTCGCCCGCCGCTGGCGTTATATCGATCGCCCAGGGACGGCCGCTGAGCAGCGCACTGATCGCTTTCCCACCCTGGGATATCGGATAGTCGGCCGTGTCTCCCGATTCGACGTCAACCCAGGCGGGAGGCGCCGGCTGGTCCCAAAAGCGTGCGATGTCTTCCAGCGTATCGATGTCCCGCAGTCCACCCCACGTGAAGTAAAGCGGCGTGCGGATATTTTCGAACCCGAAGCGCGGCGGCCACCCTTCGGCGGGGCGCAATTCGCCCGAGGTCTGCAGCCGCAGCCAGTCGGCAGGTAGCTGGCTCGAGCCGAATTGCGCTCGCTCGAGCAGCTGCCGGCCACTGTCGATGACGGCAAGCCACGGTTCGTCCGGGTGACGCGCGGCAAAATCACGTAGCGCCGGGATCACCCAGTAAGAGAGGTTGATATCGGTGAACGTCTTGTGCCGGAAACCATCCAGACCGGGTAGCAGCACCTGATAACCGCCGACATCGGCGATCAGATGATCCCGTATGGCGCCACGAATCGCCTCCGAGCGCTGAGCATATCTCTCGTCGCCCCAGCGATCCGCTGCCAGCTGCAACGACCAGGCCGCGAACAGATCCCCGTCCGTCGCGTTATTGTTGTCGGCGACAGGCGGCTGGGCATTCGGGTCGTAGCGCCAGGCGTACAGCGCGATGTCCTGCCTCGCCAGGTGGGCTTCGGTCCACTGCCAGATACGATCGAATGCCTTGCGATCATTGAACTGCACCGCCAGGAACATCCCCCATCCCTGCCCCTCGGTGTGGCTGATGTTGTTGTTGGCGGTATCGACGATACGACCCTCCGGCAACAGAAATCGCTTCTTGTAGGCCTCCCAGCCAGGATCGCCGGCAGCGAAATTCGCGTTGGCCGAAGCCGGCATCGACGCCAGACCGAGCAGCACCAATAGTCCGCCCAACAGATAGATTACCGCCGCTTTCACGGACTTCCCGTTCATGTGTTCTCCGCTCACGCAGTTTCCGTTCATGCGTTTCCGTAATGAAAGACCAATGGCCGATGAGACTGGCAACGCTCGCAGACGATCTCCGCATGGCCACCCTGGGCGTCGAGCCACCCCTTGTAGAGACCGCCCAGCACCCAGGAAAGCCCCAGCAGACGCAGGCGCGCCACTTCGCTCTCGGCGCCGGCCCCCATCAATGGATGATCAGCGTGCTCGATGACCAGATGCCGGCCGGCATCACGAATCGAGCAAGTTCCCCAGCCAAGCTCGCCCAACTGCTGGTCGATCTCCGACTCCAGCGCCGTCAGCGTCTGCGGCCGACCCAGTGGCAGCTCGTCGGCGAGCCGCTGCCCGACATGTAGCAGGAACGGTTGCGCCTCCGCCTCGCCGGCCGCCTGGATCAGCTCATCGATCACTACATCGAGAATCTTCGGCCAGTGCGGCATGTGACCGGGCCGCCACGCAGCCGTGGTACTCGGACTATCGGCAACGGATGGCGCCTCGACCTTGCCGCCGCTCCGCGCATGCAGCAAACCGGTGATGTCGAAAGAGGGATCAGGTACGCGCTGGTTCATGGCGACGCTCCCATTTGATAGTTGAGGTAAACCGATGCCGAGGTTTCGGAGTAATCACCAAAGGTGTCGTAACCCACCCTGCCCCCGACGCTGAGATCCGGAGCCAGCTGGTAGTTGACATCCCCATCCAGGGTCATGCCGAATCCAGACTCGTCTTCGCCGTCGTAACGCGACTGCCCCACCAGGCCGACTGTCGCCAGCGTATCCAGCAACGCTTGCGCGTCGCCGTCTTCCGGGAACACGTCCGCGTCGTCTTCCTCGTAACGCTGGAAACCGGGAGCGGCACTGACCCGATAGGTCCACTGATCCTGGCGCTGCTGATAGCTGATCGGAAACGCGATGCTCACGTAGTCCTGGGGGCTGAAATACCCGCCATGACCATAGGTGAAGTAGCGCAGGTTCTTGTCGAAGCTCATGTATCCGAGGTTGACCCCAATCTGCAACTGGCGATCGGGTTCGTTGATCGGCCGTACATAGACTCCGGTATTGAGATCGAGAGAATGGTTTTCGGCGACGTTCTCGCCTTGGTAGACATAGGCGCCAGCGCTGGCGTAAGCGCCGCTCTTGCCGTTGTCGTACTCGACCCCGACCTTGCCGCCGGTTCGCGTCACCGCTCCCCAGGTTTCACCGGTCAGCGGATCCTTGACGCCGGCATAGGAAAGCACGCTGTCCTTCACGGCGCGCCGCTCGGCAGTGAGGCTGAGACGGGTATTCTCGCTCACCTGAGGGCGCCAGGTGACGCCCCCCACGATGTTGGATTTCTCGAACCCGATCGGCGTGGTGCCGATATCGGCCTCGAACTCGTCCGCTCGATAGGCCACGTTCAATCCCGCCCCGGCATCGGTGATCGAACCCGGATCGCGCGCGGCACCTGGCACCGTCGCCAACCGGCGGCCGATACCCTGCTGAATCCGCGTCAGGCTCTCCTGCAAGGCTTCTCGCGCCGCGGTGAATTCTTCGGCATCGAGATTGGAGAAATCGGCGGCGAATACGCTATCGATATCACCCAGCAACTGGGCACGCTCCGATTCGGAGAGATCGTCACTGACGACGAAGCCGGTGATCGCGGTGCGGAACTGCGTTAATTGCGCTTCTGTCAACGATGTCGTATCGATACCGGCTTGAAAAAACGGATCGCTCGAGAGCGCCTGCTGGAAAGCCTTCGCCGCCTGCGTCAGTTGCAGTTCGGTTAAAGGGTCGTTGGGATTCTGCTGGCTCTGAATCGACAACGCCTGATAGTTGTTTGCCGTTTCCTGGATGTCATCGAGGATCGAAGCGACATCGGTCAAGCGGCCCTGTAGCGTTTCCGCCGCCGTGACGAAGGCATTGCTGCCGTAACGCCCGTTGGCGCTGGCGCCGGCCTCGCCCGCCGACACGAACTCCGGCGATACCGAAACTTCCAGGCGCCCGCGCTTGAACGGCGCCGCCTTGAACGTCATCGTGCTGGCCAACGCGGTCAATTCACTCAGGCCGGACTCGCCATCCCGAAGCGTCAAGGTCGTATCGGAGACCAACCGCGGCGCGGTTTCATCGTGCAGCTCCGTGAGCAGCCGATCGATTTCCGACAGGGTCGGGTCGGTTTCGGGTGCCCCGCTCGCCGTCTCTTCGGCCACGCCGTCGCTGGCCGGGTCCGTCCCGGTAATGGCATCCCAACGGCTACCGGTTGCCCGCACCGCCTGGCGGGTCTGACGGAACGGATTTCCCGCCATGACGAGCCGGTCCGACGCCATCGCCGTTCCCGGCAACAGCGTCTCCCCGCCGGTGAGTGCCACCTGGCGGTCGCGTGCCTGCTCCAGAAGGCGGATGGCCTGCTGGCGATCCCCCTGGGCGCGCGCCGTCCGTGCGGCCAGGATCACCAGCGATGGCGAGGAGATCGGCGCATGATCGACCAGCAATGCCTCGGCTCGCTGATCGTCCCCCTGCTCCAGCGCCGCGTTGACGGCACCCGCCAGCGCCTCCTCGTTGTCAGGCTCGGACTTCAGCAAATGATCATAGACGGTCGCGGCAGCGTCAGGCATGGCACCGCTGCTGTAGAGCCGACCCAGCGCCAGCAACAGTTGCGGGTCGTCAGGCGATGCCTGCAGCGCCGGCTGCAGGACGTCGTAGGCCTCGGCATAGCGCTGCTGCAGGCGAAGCTGGTCCGCCTGGGTGATCGCCACGCCGCCGGCAGTACGGCTCACCATCGCCTGCTGCTCCGGGGACGAAGCTGCAGCATCCAGCCGCGACAGCAGCGTGCGGGCCTCTTCGAAATGGCCCGCCCTGGCCAGCACCAGCGCATGGTTCAGATATGCCGTGGGGGTTTCCGAGACGTCATCCTGGGCCAGGCTGCGCCGTACCATTTCCAGCGCCATGCCCGGCTGGCCGGCATCCGCCAACGCCAGCGCCACGCTACCCAGGGCGTCAGGCGAAGACGGCGGATTGCGATACCACTGGTACAGTCTCTGGCGCGCCTCCGGATCGCGGGAAGCGACACGCTGCTTCACCTTCGCCAGCTGGCGCTGGAACGCCACCTGCTCCTGAAGATCCGCCACCGCTTGCGCCGCCTCGCTCCGGGCCGGTATTCGCCGCAACAGCGCATCGGCATCGTCCCAGCGCTGCTGCTCGGAGGCCAGCACCGCCCCCGCGTGCAACGCTTCAGGCGTCGCTTCGTCGCCCAGCAACTGGGACATCACGAAACTGGCCTGATAAGGCTTGCCTTCGGCCTGGTACAGCCGCGCCAGATCGAGCCGGATCCACGGCTCCTCCGGTGCCATCTGAATCGCCTGACTGAACAGCTGATGTGCCCGATCGTTGTCGCCTGCGGCCACGAGCTGATTGGCCTGCTCGCGTAGCGCCAGCGCCCGGTCGCGACGCGGATCACCCAGCGCGGCACGCACCTTCTCGGGCAACTGCCCGGCCAGCGTCTCCGCTTCCTGCCAGCGTTGCTGATCGCGCAGCACGCCGACGAGCCCCTGGATGGCCTCGACGTTACCGACATTTTGCGCCAGCACCTGCCGGTAACGCTGCTCCGCCGCCTCGTCGTTACCCTGCCGATGCAGGAGATCGGCTTCGAGCAGCCGCGCCGCGCGGCCGTCGGCGCCGCTTTCTCGCGTCAGCGGCGCAACGCGATCCAGGGCTGCCTCGATATCGGCATTCGCCGCCAGGCGACGCACCTCGGCCATCTCCGCATAGAAGCTGGCGCTGCGAAACGCGTCCTGCCACTGCTCGGCACGAGAAGGCGCCATCTGGATGGCGCGCCCCAACTGATCCCGGGCCTGAGCGAACTGCTGTCGGCGCAGCGCCACCAGCCCGAGCCCCGCCAGCGCCTCGGCGTCTTCGGCGTCGGTATTCAGCGCCGTCTCGAAGCTCTTCTCGGCCTGGGCCAGTTCGCCATCGTCGAGCGCCTCGTACCCCTCGCCGCGGGCCTCTGCCACGGGGTCGGCTTCCGGCTCGGCCGTCGTTGCCAGGAAATACTCGCGAACGGCCTGATCGTCGGGGTAACGCTGGAGATAGCGTTCGTAAAGTGTCTGATCGGTCGTGTCCGCGTCCAGCCACAGCAAAGCCTGGCGCCAGGCGGCCCGTGTCGCGGAGTTCGGCGCCATCTGGCTCAGTTGTTCGATCGACTGACGCCGGGATTCGGCGCGATAGCTCAGCACCCGCGCCAAGGCCAACGACAGCTGTGCGTCTTCCGGATCGCGCTGATGCAGCGCGGCAAGCGCTGCGCTGGCACGTGACCAACCGCCATCGGTACCGGCCAGCGTCTCGTAGTATTCGGGAGCCAGATCCCACGGCGGGCCGTCGTCACCAAACAACCGGTCGTAGTCCCGCAGCGCCCCTTGCACGTTGCCGGCCTTGGCCAGCGCCCTTGCCCGAGCCAGCCCGGCGGGGTCGATATCGCGCCGCGTCTTCGCCTGGCGCAGACGCTCGACACGGGGATCGTCCGGTGCCATCTCCTGAAGCCGCGCCAGCCACTCATCCGCCGACGACATGTCGTCGTTGTCGATCGCCAGCAGCCCCAGACGGAACAGAGCCTCGCGGTTCTGCGGGTCCACTGTCAGAACGCGTTCCAGCGACTCCTGCGCGAGATCGGCGCGTTGGCGCGACTGCCAGAAGGCCGCCTGGTCGAACAGCGGCTGCAAGCTGTCATCCACCGGCTGGGCCAACAGCGGCGCGCTCCCTCCCAGTACGCCGAGCAATACCAATCCATACCATCCACTGCGTTTCATGAACCGGCCTCGACTGAAGATGTTCCCGAATCCCGAGGGGAGATCGTCGCCTGACGCTGAATCGCCCTACGCTTGAGCAGCGGATACAGCACGGCAGTGCAGAGGACGAGAGACGCGATCAGCAGCCACATCAGCCACCACGGGCGCTCGCCGAAAACCCAGTACCAGCGTTGAGGCCACGGCAGGTTGCCGACCTGATAGCGCTCGGCGACGCTGAAGGCCGCGACGCTGCCGTCGCCATCGACCAGGGCGACGTCACCGCGCACCGCCTGGCTGACCCGCCGATCGTCCAGCGCGTCCACCAGCCCCGGCAGCGCCTCGGATTCGTCGGCGGTGATGAGCACGACACTGCGCCCGACCTGCCACGGCGACTCGAAGCCCACCAGCGCATCGACATGACGACGGCTCACCAGCGCCCGGCGCAGCTGGTCATGATCGGTACGCCACTGCCCTTCCAGCCAGCCCGTCGCGCGCTGTATCCAATCCGGATTTCTGACGCTCAGCCTGCCGTCCTCAAGCCCTACTGCTCCCTCATCCAGCAGGGTCGCGACCAGCGGTGCCCGAGTCTGCGAGATGACCAGCAGATCCCGATCGGCATAGCGAGCCAGGCCCGGATTTCCCAACCCGACCGCGACGCGATGCATCGCCACGCCGGTCGACTCGCCAAGACGCGCCGCCAGGTTCAGGGCAGTCTCCAGCTCGCTGGCATCCGGTTCTGCCGGTAACAGGATCGCGGTATCCGCGAGGTCAGGGCGTCGCGTGAACGGAAAGCCGGCGCCCACGAAATAGGAGAGATTGGGCAGCGTCGCGAAGTGACGCGCCTGGCTGAGATCCAGCGTCGAGTCCGGTGAAATCCGGCTCAGCGCATCGTCGCCGATGGCATTCTCTTCGATCGGCGCCTCTCCAGCCGATTGCCCTGCGACGGACTGTTCTCCAACCCGCAGCCCTTCGAGCGGCTGTCCCTCGTCTGACTGACCGGCTTTCCGGTCATTTACGCCACGGGCGGCAGACTGACCACTGCCGGGAGCGCGGCCGGTACTGCCGTTCAACGCCAGACAGCCCATGTCCTCCTTCGCCTTCAGGTTGAAGTAGAGGCTCAGGGTATTCTCGCCGTAGATCAGATAAGGCGGAATGCGAATGACGCCGCCTTCGCGGCGGGTGTCACCGCCCAGCTCCCCCCACAAACGTTCGATCACACCGGTCTGATTGACTCCGAGCGACCCCAGATAGGTCCCGTTGAGGATGACATCGAGCCGCGACCCCGACTCATCCAGCCAATCGGCACTGGGGAAGGTGTACTCGAGCGCCAGCGGCAGATTCTGGCCCGGCCACAGGAAAAGATCCGGCGCCGCACGGAATCTGACATTGATCGGCGGATGCGCGATGCCCTCGCTCTGCAGCTCCTCCGGCTCTGCCAGCGAAGACAGCGCCACCGGCTGTCTCAACGAAATCCAGTTGGGCGCGCCATCGGCATACACTGGTGTTTCGACCGGTTGCACCTTGCGCTCCACGCCGGATAACCGTGGTCGATTGATGACGAAATCCCGCACGGCGCCCAGCAATTCGTCGGGAGAGTCTCCATGCAGGATCATCAGGCTATGCGCCGGGTTCAACGGATGGGGAATCAGGCTGATCCCGTTGCCGGTCAACTGCGAGGCATCCAGCCCGGCAATCGAATCATTGCCCGTCGCCAGCACGATGGCATCGGCATCCGGCAGCCGGCCCCGCGAAACACGAAACGTCAGCTCCCGGGACTCGGTCCGGCTGCCCAGGTAAGACGCCAGCAGTGTCGCCGCCTGCAATGTCGTCTCGTTGGAAGATGCCGGCAGCACGACCTGGGCCATCGCCGGAGATACCGCGACATCGCTGTAGAACGGCAGCGGGAAATTGGCGAGATCACGCTGCAACGGCAGGCGGCGAAGTGCCAGCTGCAGCAGCGAGCTTCGCTCGATCGTCAACGCCGCCTGCCCCGAGCCCGATGGGACCACGCATTGATCGTCATTCTGCCCGGAGAGCGCGAAATCGAGACGGTTATGGGAAACCAGCAGCGCCGGCGTTATCGGCAGTTCCAGCGTGAACCGCTCTCCCGGCTGATACTCCAGCATCTGGCTACGCAGCGGCTGCCCGTTGAGGGAGACACTCAATCGTCGACGCTCGCTCATCTCGCCAGCGGGCATCTGCATGTTCAGCATCAGCGACGCCTGGGTCGCCAGCTCGTCGGCACGCAGGGAAAACGCCACCCCGGCGCGGCCCTGGGCGCCGGTCAGCAAAATATCCTCTCCTCCCGTCAACTGCCCCAGCGTGACGCTTTCCCAGCGCTCGCCGCCCAGTTCCCCCGACGCCGAAGACGAAACCGAAGCCTGCGACGATGCCGGCGCAAAGGTAAGCCCGCCCTCGTCGCTCATGACCGGCATCGGCAGGCCGGATCCCGAGGTTGGCTCGTCGCTCAGCGCCGAACGCGCCGTCAGCAGCAGCAAGGCTGTCAGGCCGGCCAATGCCAACCAGCGGCCCGCCGCCCAGTAGGAACCGACGGCTCGCGCTTCTCCGGCGTCGGCATGACGACGCTGCTGCCACGAGGTGAAGAACAGCCCGAACACGGCCTTGACGACCCACCACAAGGACCGGAGCGGATGATCGACGTGCCCCTCCCGCGGCAGCCAGGCATCCGCCCGCCCCATGACCGCCCGCACCAGATGGCGCCGCTGCCCGACATCCAGACGGCCAAAGCTCAAGCGAACCTGACGCCCCTCGCGGCGCACCTCGGTGACCGGGAAACTCGTAAGCCGCCTCCCCTGACGCAGCTCGATCCACTCCACCGGTTCGCCGTCCATCTGGCCGGCTAGCTCCACCAGCGCGCCACCCATCGACAGGTTCCGGGTGACCGCGGTCTCGGCGTGTCCATCCGTGCGATAGGCAACCGTCGGCAACTGGACATCCACCCGCACGGTGGTCCGAACCTGCCGCGACTCCCGCGCCACCGCAATGGCCGCCAGCAGCATCAGCAGACTGAAACCGGCCCAGAACAGGTTGAGCAGCATGACGTTGCGCTCGATACCGAACGAATCGTTCCAGACCAGCCTCACCACGCCCCAGGCGATCGCCACGACGAGCAAGCCGGCGACGATCAGATGCGGACGCACGATCTTGAAATCGAAGAACCCCTCCGGCAACAGCCCGCCCTTGTCGGTGACGTTGAACTTGCCGCGCCGCGGGTTGAACAGCGTCACCCACGTGGTCTTGACCAGATGAAACGACAGCACGGTCTCGTAGATCTCGGCCCAGAAACTGAATCGATAGCGCCCCTGCAGCAGCGAGTTGAGAACCAGGGTATGGGCCAGGTGCGGCAGCGCGTAGACGAAGATCATCCCCGCCGAAGCGGCGATGATGTTCTGGCCGATCAGCAGATAGGCCAGCGGCGCCGTGAGAAAGACGATACGCGGCAAGGCGAACTGAAAGTGCAGAATGGCGTTGAGATAACAGAGCCGTTGCATCATCGACAGCCCGCGTCCGAACAACGGGTTGTCGAGCCGCAGGATCTGCGTCATGCCCCGTGCCCAGCGCATTCGCTGCCCCACGTGCAGCGACAGCCGTTCGGTCGCCAGACCCGCCGCCAGCGGCACGCCCAGATAGGCGGTTTTCCAACCGCGCCGCTGCAGCTTGAGCGCCGTGTGTGCGTCTTCGGTGACGGTCTCGACCGCAAATCCGCCGATCTCTTCCAGCGCCGAGCGGCGGATCACCGCACAGGAGCCGCAGAAGAACGTGGCATTCCAGTAGTCGTTGCCCTTCTGGATCAGACCGTAGAACAGCTCGTCCTCGCTGGGCATCTGATGGCCCACGCTCAGATTGCGCTCGAACGGATCCGGGGAATAGAAATGGTGCGGCGTCTGGATCAGAGCCAGATCGTCGTCGACGAGGAAACTGCCTGTCGTCATCTGCAGAAAGCCGCGAGTCGCGACATGATCACAGTCGAAGATGCAGATCAGCTCACCCTGGGTCAGCGTCATGGCGTGGTTGAGATTGCCGGCCTTGGCGTGATGATTGTCTTCCCGGGTGATGTAGCCCACCCCGGCGGCAGCGGCGAACGCGGCAAACGCATCCCGCCGACCGTCGTCCAGCAGATAGACCCGCAGCTTGTCACGCGGGTAATCCAGGTTCTGTGCCGCCAGCACCGTGTCCTGGACGATCTCCAGGCTCTCGTTGTAGGTCGGGATATAGACATCCACGCTCGGCCATGTCGACGTATCCGCCGGCAATGGCACCACCTTGCGCTCCAGCGGCCAGATATTCTGGATATAGCCGAAGATCAGGATGAGCCAGGCATAGAGCTCCGCCGCGAACAGGCCATAGCCCAGTACCGTCTCCAGCCAGCTCTGGAACACCAGCGTTTCCGTGGCGCGCCAATAGAGGTAGCGGGTCGAGATCGCCGCCGAGAGCAGGATCAGGAAGACAGCGATAGGCTTGGAACGCGCCCGGAGCCGAAGCAGCACCAGCATCGCCACGATCGTGATCAGGCCGAACATCCCCTGATGCGTAACCGACATCGGCGTGGTCACGGTCAGCAGGACGATCGGCAAGGTAACCAGCAGGGCCACCACCGCCATCGATCGGGATAGCCACGATTGACCAGCCGTCTCGCGACGACGAGAAGAACCGTTTGACATGTCAGGGCTGCCCCGATGCATTCGGTATCGACCCGGCCCGGCGCGAGCCTGTCGGCGGCAGGCCGCTGAAACGAAGCGGGAATCGCTGTGCCAGCGCACGCGCCGCTTCCCCGATGTCCTTGGCGGCGGCACTGAACGGCGCCTGTTCGAACAGACTGCGCTGCTCCGCCAGCGCCTCGGCGATGGCCTCATCGCGATGCACCGACCCCACCAGCAATGGCGACAGCCGCGCCAGCATCAGCTCGGCGATCTCGTGCTTCAGTCGCGACCGCGTATCGATCTGGTTGATCAGGTAGCCGAGGCGCCCCTCTCCGCCCGCCCGGCGAAGGCTTCCTTCCTGGGCTTCCAGACGCGGCAGCATGGCCACGCAACCGGCATCCGCCATCAATACCAGCAGGTTGAGATCGGCCTCGTCGATCAGCGGCGATGCCTTTCGCAACGGCGTGACATTGGCGTCCACCAGGATCAGGGTGTTGGGTTCCTGCGCCAGCGCGCGCAAGCGGCGCGATAACTCACCGGGGAAATGCTGCATCGCCATGAAGCGATCCCGCTGCGCGTCGGAGGCAGAGCCGAAAGGCAGAAGCTCCAGGCCTTCCGCCGGGTCCATCAGCAGGTCCTGCCAATCGCTCACCGAATCGAAACGATCGACCAGGCCCCGCTCGTCGGTGGCGGGAAAATGAAAATGCAGGTGCAGCGCGTTCTGCGGATCGAGGTCTACCAGCACCACCCGATAGCCAAGCTGCTGCAACACCACACCCAGGTTGGCGCATAGCGTGGTACACCCCACGCCACCCTTGGGGGAAAACAGATTGATCAGCGTCATGAAGAGACCCTTTGCAACACACTGGCCAACGAGGCTTCCTGCCGGGGTGGCTCGCTTGCCTGCCCCCTCAGCGACAAACGCAAAAAAGCGCCCTCCCGGCGACGTTCCGCAGTTGCCCCAGCTTGATCGCGGCTCGGGCTCGTGCCTTTCCGTTCGCTGGCCGACTCACTGTTGCCCGCGGCTGCGACTGGCCCACTGGCAGAAGCAGCCATGGCCAACAGCGATCGCTCACGCTTCCCGGGCTGGGAGGGCTCGGAATCCGAAGAGGAAACCATGAAAGCATCATCTCGGAAGCCGGCAGGCGCCTGACTATCGAACGACGCCGGAGAGAAGACGGCAGAACGGCGCGGCGTATCGCCATTGTTCGGCGTCGGTATCGTGGCTGCCGCATGGGGCGTGACCGAAGCCGGCGCTACCGAAGAGGCATCCCGTGGCGCGAGCTGTCTCAACAACCGCCAATGGGACGCAGCTTGTGTCTGGGAGAAGTCGTCGGCGGTGAAGTCTCGATACGCCGTTTCGGCGACACCGGTAGCCGCCAGCAGCGTTGCAACATCCTGGGGAAGCGTCACGTGGTATTCCTGCGTCGATTTCTTTTTCTATCGCTGTTTGGCCGATGTACCTCGGCTCTTTGTAGCATTGTGTAACGATAGTAATGCCTATCAGCCGTTTCAACGTCACAAAAAGAATGATTTTGTGATTCCAATTTCCGGCACGAGGCGCGCCATGCTAGCCGCCACGCGCCGCCCCACGTGAGGTAGCCAGGCCTCTCCCCAAGACCAGACCCGCGTTGCGCATACGCACATCAAAAATTTCTCAAATGGGCCTAAAGCAAATTTGGGTAGCGCCGATAACAGGGGTAACGGCCACGGGGCCGTTGCAGCAGGATCCGGCATTACCTGCCATCGCGCAGCGGATCAGGCCCAAATTGCCCTCTCATGTGAGAAAGGAATACGACAATGGCAGTTATCAATACCAACATCACCTCGCTGATTGGTCAGCAGAACCTGAACAAGTCGCAGTCTTCCCTGCAGACAGCGATGGAGCGTCTTTCTTCCGGTTCGCGCATCAACAGCGCCAAGGACGACGCCGCCGGCCAGGCCATCGCCAACCGCATGACCAGCCAGATCACCGGCCTGACTCAGGCACAGCGTAACGCCAACGACGGTATTTCCGTCGCCCAGACTGCCGAAGGCGCGCTGAACCAGATCAACGATAACCTGCAGCGCGTCCGTGAATTGACGGTTCAAGCGCAGAACGGTACCAACTCCGCGTCTGATCTTGAGTCGATCCAGAACGAAATCGGCCAGCGTCTCGGTGAAATCGACCGTATTTCCGAGCAGACCGATTTCAACGGCACCAAAGTACTGGACGGCTCCAAAACCACGATCGATATCCAGGTCGGTGCAGATGACAACCAGGTCATCTCTATCAATCTGAAGAAAATGGACTCGACTTCTTTGGAACTGGGTACTTTCAGTGTTGCCAAGGGCATCAATACCAGCGCCGTAGCGGCTTCAGCGGTTGTCGGCGCGCAGACGGCCACTCTTGACGCCTCTTCATTTGCTACACCTACCGCCGATACAACTTCTGCGGGTAGCTTTGGTAGTTTCTACACCGATGCCTCTGGTAATTATTATGTCCAGTATACTGGTGATGCCAGTGCCGCTGGCGGCTCGGCTGATGGCTACTACACGGTCAACGTTTCTTCCGCTGGCTCAGTGAGCCTGGGCACCCTTCAGAGCTCTGTCACTAGCGCTGGCCTCACCTCGACGTCCACAGCAACATACGGCAGCTCTACATCTCTTTCAGGTGCGGATGTAGACGCCGGTAATGTCTTTGCCTACAGCGGTACTGAAGAAGGTGCGCCCGGATACGTCATCAAGGATTCTTCCGGTAGCAGCGGCCCGGTCTACTACGAGGCTGTTATTGCTGACGACGGTAGCGTAACTCGTGGTGGGAAGCTTGCTACGCAGCTTCCCACCGATGACCCGCTTGCCGCATTGGATAAGGCTTTGAGCAAGGTAGATGATCTGCGTTCGGACCTGGGTGCCATCCAGAACCGTTTCGACTCTGCCATTACCAACCTGAGCACTTCCACCACTAACTTGTCTGCCGCTCGTTCACGTATCGAAGACGCCGACTACGCCGTCGAAGTCTCCAACATGACTCGCGCCCAGATCCTGCAGCAGGCCGGTACTTCCGTCCTGGCCCAGGCCAACCAGGTGCCGCAGTCAGTGCTGTCTCTGCTCGGTTAATCAAGCCAGCAACCAAAGAGGCGATCCCTCTTTGGCAGTTGACAGAAAAGGCCCCCTATTGGGGGCCTTTTTTTGGCATCCAGAGCGGGGAAAAAGCCCTACCCTACAAGTCAAAGAACTGGCGTTACAGGCGTTGCCGGAAAACACACGAATAGCGGCTTCATTGCCTCATGCAGGCCTATTTCGTCAAGCCAATAGAAAGCTTACCAGATGGAGCGACACCCCATGACCGGGCTATCTGTCACCACTACAGAGACGTCATTCAATTGGCGCCTCAATGGCCGGATCACGGTGCTCGACAATGGCGCCCGGCTCTCCCAGCAGGATAATTTCCTGGATCTGATGGCGCTGAATGCCTTCAGCGTCATCGCCTTCGACCCGGCTAGCCGCCTCCACGATCAGGAAGCGCTGACAGATCTCGATGAGTTCCAGCTCTTTCCGCATGTGACGCTAGGCAATGGCGAGCCGGCAACGTTGTTCGCCTGCCTGGATGCCGAACTGAGCGGCACGTTGGAGCCGTTACCGCCTGAGCGTTTGCCGCAAGCGTCAAGGCAGGGAGCGCGCCTGCTATCCAGCATTCCTGTCAACAGCATTGCGCTCGATGCTATCGAGGGGCTAAACAGTATTGACTGGCTGTTGCTGGATGATCTCAACGATAGCCTGACCATTCTGAAACATGGTGAAACCGCACTGAAAGATGCGCTGCTCTTTCAGGTACGCCTGCCCTTTTCACCCACACATCAGAAACAGCCGGATTTTGCACGCGTCAACCAGTGGATGACCCGCCATGGCTTTCGCTTCTATCGGCTCAACAACGTAAATTATCAAAGCCATTTGCCAACGGACATCGAGCTCGAAAGACAGCAAGCCACCCAAATGACGTGTGTCGATGCCCTGTTCATACCGGACAATGACCTTATAGCGACATTACCCGCAGAGCGCCTGGAAAAGCTGGCATTCCTGCTGGACACCATTTTCGATATTCATGACTTTTCATACCAAGTGCTAAACCAGAATGATCCCAAAAGAGCGAGAGACTATCTAATCTCACGCGGTTACATCAGCCGTTATCACGAGGAAGAGGATACTTTCACTCTGACAGCGGCTTATAGCCCCGTACCGTGGTAATTCAGAGCTCTTAGTTAACTCAGCGTACTCGTCATTCAGGAATCAATGCACATGAGCAAGAGAAAGTCATCACGTCCGGCACCGCCCCGATCCAAACATCAGAACGCGATCGAAGCTTATAAACAGCGTGCGCGTGTATTGGCGCGTGACAGTCAGCCAGATGCCGCCATTCAGGTTTACAAGCAGGCTGCCGGCCTGGCGCCTAAAGACGCAACTCTTTATTTTGAGCTAGGAAAGCTACAGGTAGAGAGACGGCAAATCCGTGAAGGCATCACCCATCTCGAAAAAGCGCTGGAAATCGCGCCCAACTTCATACCCGCACTTATCGAGCTGGGGCAAACGCATAGCAAGCATAACAATCTGGAAAAGGCTCTTCCTC
Organism: Salinicola sp. 4072; assembly: GCF_036663415.1. NCBI lineage: Bacteria > Pseudomonadati > Pseudomonadota > Gammaproteobacteria > Oceanospirillales > Halomonadaceae > Salinicola > Salinicola sp. 4072. The sequence goes on from NZ_JAXOVV010000037.1 coordinate 22,018, forward strand.
TTTTAGAACACGCCCTGGACCAAGCCCCGGACAACCCTCCGGTACACCTCGTGTATGGTGCGGCCATGCAGAAGCAAGGCAAATTACCAGAGGCAATCGACCATTTCCGCTATGCGCTTGAATTGAGACTTGGATACCCCACCAACAATGATAACCCTCCCAAGAAAAAGCAGGACTTCGACAAGCCGGCAACCGAAGAACTGATGTGGGATACCCTGACCCTGCTTGCAAAATCAGGCATCCATGCCTTTGCCTCTTACGGCACCCTGTTGGGGCTGGTACGGGAAGGCGGTCTTTTGCCTTTCGACAAGGACATCGACTTCGGCATTCCTCACAGCGAAATGGAAAAAGCCTGCCAGTGTCTGGAAAGTAACGGCTGGATTGATCTAAGAATGGCGCATATAACCAATCCCCGGGCGTTCATTCACCCAGTCAAGGAAGTTACGCTAGATCTCTCCGGATTCGTGGTCGACCCGCAAACCAACGAGACATTCACCGGCTTCTGGATGGATAACGTCCCTTATGAATGGAGCCGCAATACAAAGTATGTTGAGATCAACCTACAAAAAGATACCTCCCCCACCGGCCAGCCTATTTGGTCTTTGAAAGAGCCGGAGGTTTGGCTCGAGACGATCTATGGTGAATGGACAATATCCGACCCCTATTTTGACACGGTTATTGCCGCCAAGAATTTATGCGGCTTTTCCTTGCTGACGCAGTGCTATGCCTTTTCACGCATTTTTTCTCACTGGGAAAAAGGTAACTTGAAGAAAGCTCTAGCCACGGCCGAGCACACTTTAAACCACTTACCAAATGACGAGTTGGTAAAACGGGTTAAAGCCCATATAGAAGCTGCTTTGCCAGGAGAGATGCTTAGTAGGTCTCAGTCAGCCTCCTCCTCTACTGATGAAGAAAGTGGTGTTACATTCGAGAAGCCAGACGAAAGCTTCGGCACTGCATTAGAGAACGCCATTACTAAAAAAATAACCTTTAACTAAAGCAGCCGCCAAACACCTTAGCTATCTATTGACATGAGTTTAGAGATGAAAGCAACGATACACTGCGGAACCTATAAAACTGGGTCAACTGCCATTCAAAATACCGCATATTACAATCAGGATAGTCTGCGTGAACAAGGGGTAATCTATCCAAACGCAGGCATAGATATTAACGCCCAAAAAGATGGTGGAGAGATCGGCTTTCGTCACGCAAGGTTCGTTTATGAATACAACAAGAACACTTATGGATCTTTAAAGGCCCAGCTAGAGAAAGAAGTCAGTGATAAAACGTGCAGCCAAGTTTTCATTTCATCAGAAGCGTGGTCTAGACCAGACACAATTGTCAGCTTAAATGCCATCGTAAAATATTTAAAGAAAATTGGCTTTACCGAAGTAAACGGCATCGTTTTTATTCGCAATGTAAAAGAATATATGGTCAGCCATTATCGCGAATGGGTTCGACGCTATGGAACCTCCTCTAATTTTGAAAATTATGTAATCTCAAAAAAATATTATTTTGACTATCTCACTATTTTCAATAACATAAAGAAAGCCTTTGAAGGAAATGTTGATTTCATATCATACGAAAATATAAATGATGTCAATCGTTTCACATTTGAAAAATTGGGCGTGGACTATGATAACCTCAAGTTACCCAATAAAACAAATAAAGGAATTTCCTGCCTTGACACAGAAGTGATTAGATTACTAAACCAGTACGGACTTCGTATAAAAAACCTCCCCAGTAGCGATGAACTACTAGGGCATTTTGGCCTACAAGTACAAAAAAAGGGCTTTTCTGAAAAGCTACCTTACGGCTTTACAGAGGTTTTTGACAACAAATATATAAAGGATTTTTCTTCACTTACGGAAATCAATTTTTCTGATTCAAAAAGGCTATTTTCAAATCGTGAAAATCTTGGCTTTGATATTTCTACGATATCTCCACTGCTAGAGAAAGCGGTATTAGAATGGCTGAAATCGAAAAAAGCCTCTACTTTCGGCTAAAAACCCGCATCACTACATGGGCAGTGTTTAACTATGAAAACCGTTATAACCTATGGCACCTTCGACTTGCTTCACGTAGGGCATATCCGGCTTCTCAAACGCGCCCGTAGTTTAGGTGACAAGTTAATCGTCGGATTATCCACAGATGCGTTTAATGCTAAAAAGGGTAAAAATGCCATTTTCAGCTACGATGCTCGCCGAGAAATTCTCTTGGCGTTACGTCTGGTTGATGATGTTTTTGCCGAGGAGAACTGGGAACAAAAACGGCGGGATATCCGCCAGCATAACGCACAAATTCTAGCGATGGGCGATGATTGGGCAGGGAAATTTGATGAGCTTTCGGATATAACCGAAGTGGTTTATTTACCAAGGACAGAAGCCGTTTCTACAACAGAAATAAAAACGGTAATAAGCAAAATCACAGAAGAGAAACTGCAAACCCTGGATCGAGCTATAGAGCATATCGCTAAAATTTCAAAAGAGCTCAGGTAACCCCGCCTCATTCACGAGGGTGCTGATTGAGCGGTCTGAAGGTACTGACTGGTGGCATCGCTTATCAGGATCGGCTTCTTCAGCGCGAATAGCTCGAAGTAAACGGCATCGTTTTTATTCGCAATGTAAAAGAATATATGGTCAGCCATTATCGCGAATGGGTTCGACGCTATGGAACCTCCTCTAATTTTGAAAATTATGTAATCTCAAAAAAATATTATTTTGACTATCTCACTATTTTCAATAACATAAAGAAAGCCTTTGAAGGAAATGTTGATTTCATATCATACGAAAATATAAATGATGTCAATCGTTTCACATTTGAAAAATTGGGCGTGGACTATGATAACCTCAAGTTACCCAATAAAACAAATAAAGGAATTTCCTGCCTTGACACAGAAGTGATTAGATTACTAAACCAGTACGGACTTCGTATAAAAAACCTCCCCAGTAGCGATGAACTACTAGGGCATTTTGGCCTACAAGTACAAAAAAAGGGCTTTTCTGAAAAGCTACCTTACGGCTTTACAGAGGTTTTTGACAACAAATATATAAAGGATTTTTCTTCACTTACGGAAATCAATTTTTCTGATTCAAAAAGGCTATTTTCAAATCGTGAAAATCTTGGCTTTGATATTTCTACGATATCTCCACTGCTAGAGAAAGCGGTATTAGAATGGCTGAAATCGAAAAAAGCCTCTACTTTCGGCTAAAAACCCGCATCACTACATGGGCAGTGTTTAACTATGAAAACCGTTATAACCTATGGCACCTTCGACTTGCTTCACGTAGGGCATATCCGGCTTCTCAAACGCGCCCGTAGTTTAGGTGACAAGTTAATCGTCGGATTATCCACAGATGCGTTTAATGCTAAAAAGGGTAAAAATGCCATTTTCAGCTACGATGCTCGCCGAGAAATTCTCTTGGCGTTACGTCTGGTTGATGATGTTTTTGCCGAGGAGAACTGGGAACAAAAACGGCGGGATATCCGCCAGCATAACGCACAAATTCTAGCGATGGGCGATGATTGGGCAGGGAAATTTGATGAGCTTTCGGATATAACCGAAGTGGTTTATTTACCAAGGACAGAAGCCGTTTCTACAACAGAAATAAAAACGGTAATAAGCAAAATCACAGAAGAGAAACTGCAAACCCTGGATCGAGCTATAGAGCATATCGCTAAAATTTCAAAAGAGCTCAGGTAACCCCGCCTCATTCACGAGGGTGCTGATTGAGCGGTCTGAAGGTACTGACTGGTGGCATCGCTTATCAGGATCGGCTTCTTCAGCGCGAATAGCTGTTGAGTAATGCCAAAACGCTGAAATTTCCCCGC
>NZ_JAXOVV010000038.1:0-25573 GCF_036663415.1 Salinicola sp. 4072
GATCGAATGCGTGGCTCGCATCATCATGATGGCGGCTCGGTCTTCAGCAGAGAGATGGCGATAGCAGTAAGTCATGGCAACACCGTACCTGATGGCTCACGTGTTGCACTTGGTCATTGAGACCGCCGTATCTAGGTTATTTCTCTATTTGAATGTTTTGCCTTTGTTCCTGGCTCAGTGAGATTCCGTTATGATTGGCATACACCCTCATGGAATCGCGACATGACCAACGCTAGCCCACGACCCAATCTCGCCATAAGTGCATACCAGCAACTTAAGAGCGATATCATCCGTGGCGTCTATGCACCTGGTGAAAAGCTACTGATGAGCCGCCTGAAAGTCCGTTATGGCCTTGGCATTGGCCCTATGCGTGAAGCGCTATCTCAGTTGGTCAGCGAGCATCTAGTTACAGCGGCAAGCCAACGCGGCTATCGAGTGGCAGGGATGTCGGTACAAGAGCTTGAAGCGATCTATGATGCTCGCGCCCACTTAGAGGGGCTTGTGCTGGAACTAGCCATCTCCCGTGGAGACGACGACTGGGAAGCAGAAATACTTGCCAAGGCCCATACGCTGGCCAAGGTAATGGAGATCAATAGCGCTGATGACATGCTGGATGTTTGGGATGCGCGCCATAAGGCATTTCATAGCGCAATTGCTGCAGGCTGCTGTTCCCCACATCTTTTACAAGCGCGTAGGGCTCTATTTGATCAAGCCGAGCGGTATCGCCACCTGTGGCTATGCCAGACAGTGTTTTCAGAAGATGCATTGGAGACCAAGCGACAAGAGCATGCCGCCCTCACCGAAGTGATTTTGGATCGCGACGCTTCAAAGGCCCGTGAGATGATGTTGGATCATTTAATGACACCGGTGCCGGTCATAAAACAAGTGTTAACGGATCGTGGCTTGGTATGATACATGCTATACCGATACTCCCGTGCGAGTTTAGTCGAGCAGATGGCGCACCATAAACGCCTCACCCTCTTTATTACGGCCTACACGCACGCATACCTTGAAGGGCCGACATAAAAGCTAGGATGATGGCAACTCTGACATACTTGAATACCCGAGCCGCCCCATATTGCAATGGAGGAAGTAGCCAAAGAATATTGGAGGTTTTGACCTTCCCCCTGGTTTAGGTCCGCTATCAATGTAAGAAACCGCTCCTCATGCGCACTGCTCGGCATACGCTATCGGTGGTAAATAACCCAGTGAGCTGTGCGGTCTGACATGGTTGTAGTGGGCCCTCCATTGCGTGATTTCGTGTCGTGCATCCGCCAGGCTCAGGAACCAGTGCTGGTTGAGGCAGCCGTCCCGGAACTTGCCGTTGAAGCTTTCAATGAACGCATTCTGCGTCGGCTTGCCCGGCTGGATGAAGGCCAGCGTCACCTTCCGCTCACGCGCCCAGAAGAACATTGCCTTGCTGGTCAGCTCCGGCCCGTTATCGCAAACAATCGAGGCTGGCAGTGAGCGCTGCTGCGCGATCTCGTCCAGGAACCGGGCCAGCCGACGTCCTGAGATAGACGTATCCACCAACTGGCCGACACACTCGCGGCTGAAATCGTCCACGATGTTCAGCACACGAAAGCGGCGTCCCGAGGCCAACTGGTCCGACACGAAGTCCATCGACCAGCGCTGGTTGGGGCGGCCCGGCAGTGGCATCGGTGTCCTCGGCCGGATCAGCCGCTTGCGCCGTCGGGTCCGGATCTGGAGGCCATGCTCGCAGTACAGCCGGTAGGTACGCTTGCGGTTGATCACCAGGCCTTCCTGACGCAACAGTGCGTGCAGCAGCAATTAGCCGTAGCGGGGGTAGCAGGTCTTCAAGGCTTGCAGGCGTGCCCGAAGCGGCGCATCGTCACGCGGCATCACCTGGTACCGGGCTACCGACCTTGCCAGGCCCAGCAATCGGCAGGCGCCGCGCTGGCTGAGCCAGCCGCCTGCCACCAGATAATGTACCGCACGCCGCTTCGCTTCGGGCGTCACCACTTTCCCGAGACGATCTCCTTGAGCGCGGCATCGTCGAGGGCGCTTTCTGCCAACACTTTCTTCAGTCGGGCATTCTCGGCCTCCAGCTCGCGCAGGCGCTTGGCCTCGGAGACCTCCATGCCGCTGTACTTGGCCTTCCAGCGATAAAGGGTCTGCTCGGTCACGCCATTCTGACGAGCCAGCTCGGCGATCGAGACCCCGCGCTCGTTGGCCTTGAGGATGGTGATGATCTGCTCTTCGGTATGTCGGTTACGCTTCATCGCAAGACCACATGCCATCAAGGTAAACGTAGCGAAAAACTCACATCATTGGTGGACCGGTTTCTGGGGAGAAGGTCAGTGGTACAATGCCTCGAAATCTAGACCAAAGTCTAAGGTGACGAGATGTCATTGATTATCGGAATGAGCATTCTGCTCGGCTGTCAGTTTCTGGGAGAAGTCATCAGCCGTGCCTTCACCCTTCCCGTTCCCGGGCCGGTCCTGGGCATGCTGATTCTGCTGATCGGCTTGATGATCCGAGGCAGTGTGCCGGGAAGCCTCCGGACCATGGGCGAAGGCCTGCTCAAATACCTGACGCTGCTGTTCGTACCCGCCGGCGTAGGGCTCATCCAGCATTTCGGCCTGATCAGTCGAGAAATCTGGATCCTGGTCGTCACGCTGATCGTATCGACGTCGGTAACGATTCTGGTGACCAGCCAGACCTTGCAGCGCCTCGCTCGAAAAAGGACACCTGCCAAGGAGCATGACGCATGAACGGCCTTGGTCTCGAGCAGGTATGGGTCTACCTTTCCGCCAGCCCGCTTCTGCATCTGCTGGCGACCTTGCTGGCCTTCATCGTCGCCACCAGAATCAACCGCTGGGCGGGCGGAACGCCACTTCTTCATCCCGTCATCGTCGCCATTGCGCTGCTGATCGGCTTTTTGCTGGTGACCGGCACGGACTACCCCACCTATTTCGCCGGCGCCCAGTTCCTGCACTTTCTGCTGGGGCCAGCCACGGTCGCGCTGGCCATTCCGCTCTACGATCACCGCGAACGCGTGCGCCGCATGTTGTGGCCCATCGCCATCGGCACGATGGCCGGTATCGCCACCGCGGTCGTTTCCGCCGTCGGCATCGCCATGATCCTCGGCGCCGACACCGAGACGGTGCTCTCGCTGGCACCGAAATCGGTGACTTCGCCCATCGCCATGGGCATCGCCGAAAAGCTCGGCGGCATCCCTTCGCTGACCGCGGGCCTGGTGCTGTTGACCGGTGTCGTGGGCTGCATCGTCGGCCCCTGGATATTCCGGTTGACCCGGATTACCGACCCGACCGTTCAGGGATACTCGATGGGGTTGGCGGCACATGGCTTCGGCACTGCCTACTGCTTTGCTTCCGTCGGGGCAGTGGCCGGCGCCTTTTCCGGGCTGGCGATGGGGCTTTCGGGGCTGGTCACGGCATTCGTGCTGCCTCCCATCGTCCATCTCTTCGGGCTGTGAAATTGCCGGTCACCGCCCCGAAGCGAGCGGTGACCGGGCCGTCGAGCCGATATCTTGCTGCAGATTCCAGAAGCCTCAAACAACCGCTGGCGCTTTGAAAAACGCCAACGAGCCGACATGCCTACTGAACCATCCGGCGCAGCGCGTCGTCGTCTCCCAGCAGGTGGGCGTACATCTGGTGCAGATCGAGACCACGTGCCGAGAGCAGATCTTCGGCAATTTCGCGTGCGACACCACGCCCGCCTTGCGCCTTCGTCACATGATCGGCCGCCTCGATGACCAGCGAGTGTGCGTCGGCCGGCGCGTAGGCCGTGGCGACTTCCCGCATCACCGGGATATCGATGATATCGTCTCCCGCAAAGGCGATGCGATCCGCGGCGATGCCCTCCTCCTCGGCAATCTGGCGGATGGCCTCGAGCTTGTGGCTGAAGCCGATCTTGATCACGTCCATGCCGAGCTGCGTGGCTCGCGTGATCAAGGGCTGGCTCGATTTGGCCGAGAGCACGCCGCTCCTGATCCCATGCTGGCGCAACAGGCCAACCGCGACGCCGTCGCGAACGTTGAACGGTTTCAGCGCTTCTCCTTCCGGGCCGATCAACAGCGTGCCGTCGGTCAGCACGCCATCGACATCGAACAGCACCAGCTCGATCTGGGCGCGACGATCCGGGCGCGCCATCGTTTGATCCCGAGATGCCATCAGTCGATCTCGATCCGGGGCAGGCTCTTGACCAGGTCGTCGACCGCCTTGATCTGGGCCAGGAAGGGTTCGAGCTTGTCCAGCGGCAGCGCGCTGGGGCCATCGCAACGCGCGTTGTCGGGATCGGGATGCGCCTCGAGAAAGAGCCCGGCAAGGCCGACCGCCATCCCCGAACGCGCCAGCTCCAGCACCTGGCGGCGGCGACCGCCGGAGGCCGCGCTGGTCGGATCACGACGCTGCAGGCTGTGCGTGACATCGAAGATCACCGGCGCGTTGCCGCTGACGTCCATCATTTCACGGAAGCCCAGCATGTCGACGACGAGGTTGTCGTAGCCGAAGCAACTGCCGCGCTCGCACAGGATGACCTGCTCGTTACCCGCTTCGGCACATTTGTCGACGATGTTCTTGACCTGGCCCGGGCTCAGGAACTGCGGCTTCTTGACGTTGATCGGCTTGCCCGTCTTCGCCATGGCGACGACCAGATCGGTCTGACGGGCCAGGAACGCCGGCAACTGGATCACATCCGCCACTTCGGCCACGGCTTGCGCCTGGTGGACTTCATGCATGTCAGTGATGACCGGCACGCCGAACTTGTGCTTGACCGCTTCGAAGATCTTCAATCCCTCGTCGAGCCCGACCCCACGGAAGGAGTGGATCGACGAACGATTGGCCTTGTCGAAGGAAGCCTTGAACACGAAGGGAATGCCGAGCTTCTGCGTCACCTCGACATAGGCCTCGCACGCCTCGAGCGTACTGTCCAGATCCTCCAGCACGTTGACGCCGCCAAACAGGGTAAAGGGCGCGTCGTTGGCGACTGCCAGCCCGCCGACCGATACGGATTTCATCAAGCCTCCTCACTATCCATGAAATGCGATCCTGCACGAGCCGACAGCTTAGCGAAATTCGCCTCGCGGGAGGGAGTATCCTGACGGTAATCTTTACCTTTCGCTGATGCACCGCCCTATTGATGCTGATGCACGCTCTATTGATGCTCCGTCCTATTGATGCACCGACCTATGGCCGATCTTCGTGCCGACGATTCGCCGCTCTATCCGACACGGGCATTCAGTGCCGGATCCGGCCAGTCGCCCCATCGCCGCGCACTATAATGAACTCGAGACGAATGAGCTCGCGACGACGACCAGGACGCATGCCATGCTCGACCCTCAGCAATGCCGAAGCGCGCGGCTAGCGCGCGATGCGCGTTTCGACGGCCGCTTCTTCATCGCCGTCAGCACCACCGGCATCTTCTGCCGCCCCGTCTGCCCGGCGACGCTTCCGCAGGAACGCCACGTGCGCTACTTCGAATCGGCGGTCGCCGCCGCCAACGCCGGCTTTCGCCCCTGCCTGCGCTGCCGGCCGGACAGCGCGCCGGATTCACCCGCCTGGATGGGTGCCCGGACCACGCTGACCCGGGCGATCAGCCTGATCGACAGCGGCGCCCTCCAGGATGGCAACGTCGCACGGCTTTGCGAGAGACTGGGCATCGGCGAGCGCTACCTGCGCCAGCTGTTTCAGCGCCGCTTCGGCGTATCCCCCAAGGCCTACGCGCTCTACCGCCAGTGCCTGTTCGCCAAGAAGCTGCTTCACGAAACCACGCTGCCGGTGGTCGATGTCGCCCATGCCAGCGGATTTTCGAGCCTGCGCCGCTTCAACGACGCCTTCAAACGCCAGATGGCGCTGACGCCCACCGAGATCCGCCGCCGCCGAAGCCGAAAAAGCGCCGCCTTGACGCTCAAGCTGGCCTACCGCCCGCCCTACCAGTGGCAACGGCTACGTCATTTTCATGCGCTGCATGCCATCGCGGGCCTCGAATGGGTGAGCGAGGATACGCTGGGCCGCACGATCCGCCATGGCACGACGACGGGACACTTCGAAGCCCGCCACGACGCCAGGCGGCATCAGTTCGAGGTCACTCTGGTGTTGAGCGAACTGGGCGATCTCCATGCGATCGTTCGTCGAATCCGGAGAATGCTGGATCTGGACGCCGACACACAGACCATCGAAGCCCATCTGCACCAATCCGTTCCAGCGCTTCCGCTGGCCGAAGGATTGCGCTTGCCGGGATCATGGGATGTCTTCGAGGCAGGTATCCGCGCGGTACTCGGCCAGCAGGTGTCGATGGCCGCCGCCAACCGGTTGATCCAGCAGCTCGTCGACCGGCTCGGTGAAAGCGATGAAGAAGGTCGTCGACGCTTCCCCACCGCCGAGGCCATCGCCGCCAGCGATCTGGATTTTCTGAAGCTCCCCGGCAACCGCCGGGACACCGTGCGCCGTCTGGCTGCCGCCTACGCCAGCGGCGAGATCGGCGACGATCCCCAGCAGTGGCGCTCGCTCAAGGGAATCGGCCCCTGGACAGCCAACGTCGCCGACTTTCGCGGCAACGGAAACCCGGATATCTGGCTGGATGGCGATGTCGGCGTGCGCCGTGCGCTCGCGGCCCTGACGACACCGCTGGATCTCGCCGCCGCCTCGCCCTGGCGCAGCTATCTCACGCTACAACTGTGGAATCGAGTGATATGAACACCTTCTCGCCATTGAGTGATTCGCGCCTGCCGCTGCGTCACGACGACTACGTCCAGATCTATCGGCCGCCCGAGACAGTCCCGCTCGGCCCCATCGAGATACGGGCGACCGATCACGGCCTCACCTGGCTCGCCTTTTCGAGCAGCCCGAACGTGGTCGAGCGCGGCAATGCCCTCACGGCGCGCTGCGCCAGCCAGCTGGAGCGTTATTTCCTGGGCGAGCTGACGACGTTCGACCTGCCTCTGGCACCACGCGGTACCGATTTCCAGCTGAGCGTGTGGCAAGCCCTGCAGAGCGTTCCCTACGGCCAGACGTGCAGCTATCGGGAAATCGCCGTCGCCATCGGCGCGCCACGCGCGGTGAGGGCCGTCGGCGCGGCGAACGGGCGCAACCCGCTATGTCTTGTCGTGCCCTGCCACCGTGTCATCGGCGCCAACGGCAAGCTGACCGGCTACGCTGGCGGGCTCGATCGCAAGCGCTGGCTTCTGCAGCACGAGCGGGTCCTCATCGACGAAGACCAGCAGCCGGAGCAGCTCACCCTCGGTGCGACATAATCACACACCCCGCCAGCGACAATTGGCGGCCAAACCCTCAACAGGTAGAGTCGCGGCCTGACGACGTCGTCCTGGAACGGATATGACCTCTTTCTGGCACCGCTGGTATCGCCCGCTGACCGTGCTCGCGCTGTTCGCCATGCTGCTGGCGTTCACGGGGCCGCTGATCAGCCAGATGCAGCGGCTGATGGAAATGCCGGTCGGCACCATGGCGGAAATGCCCCGTCATGGCGACGCCGAACCTCACGCCCACGGCCAGCCGCGGGCGGTGGACGATGCCCATCTCCTCCACCATTTCGACATGGCCGCGTGTGGCTACTGCGAACTCTTCCTGCACGTGCCGGGGCTCGCGCTTCCGCAAGTGCTGCCGCCGTCGACGCCACCGCCAGCAACCTTCCATCCGCCCGTCGTCGTGGTCTTGCCCTCCACCACACCGGTCTATCCCCGCTACGCCTCCCGCGCGCCACCCCGCGCCTGAAGTCCTTTCCGTCTCCTGTCGCCGCCACTGCCGCCTCCCGGGGCTGCATTGCCGGCGTCGTACGTGCTCCTGGCCTTCGGCCGGGACTCACGCTGAAAATCATTCAGGTTCGGAGTTCATCCATGGATACCGTCTCGTCGGCGACCGGCCGCCGCCTGCCTCCCTCGTGGGTGGCATTGATCACTCGCCTTCATTTTTACGTCGGCCTGTTCGTCGGCCCTTTCCTGCTCGTGGCTGCGCTTTCCGGCATTGCCTATGCGCTGACGCCGCAGCTCGAAAACTGGCTCTATCAAGACGCCCTGACCACGCAGAGTCGCGGCGAATCCCAACCGCTGTCACGCCAGATCGAAGCGGCCCAGCATGTCGCTGGCATCGCTGCCGCACCCGCCGCCGTTCGTCCTGCGCCAGAGCCGGGAACGACCACTCGAGTGTTGTTCGGTGGCGAAGCATTCGGCCCGTCCGAACACCGGGCGCTGTTCGTCGACCCGGTCACACTGGAGATTCGCGGCGACATGCCGGTCTACGGCACCAGCGGCATACTACCGCTACGCACCGCCATCGATCAGTTCCACCGCAGCCTGCTGCTGGGGGATATCGGCCGACTCTACAGTGAACTGGCGGCGTCCTGGCTATGGATCGCCGCACTCAGCGGCGCCTTCCTGTGGTGGCGCCAGCGCCGAATCACACGGCGGGCAGCAGGCCGGCAACGATTGCGCCGGCGTCATGCCACGCTGGGCATCGTGGCGCTGATCGGTCTGCTGTTCTTCTCGGCAACGGGGCTGACCTGGTCGCAGTGGGCCGGCGGCAACATCGCTCAGCTGCGTCATGCCTGGGACTGGGGGACACCCGCTGTCTCCACCGATCTTGCAGCCTCGCATTCCGGCTCGGAGCGGGACGCCGATCCGCATGCGGCGCATCATGCCACTGCCGGACACGCCGGGATGAACATGGCACAGCCCTCGCCGCTGTCGCCTGGCGACTTCGATCACGCCTTGAACGCGGCAAGAGCCGCCGGCATCGACGCCGACAGCGTCGAAATCGTGCCGCCGCCCTCACCGCGACAGGCCTGGACCATTCGTGAAGTGGCCAGGGAATGGCCGACCCAGGTCGATCAGGTGGCGCTCGATCCGCAAACGTTTGCCGTCACCGATCGGGCCGATTTCGCCACCTTCCCGCTGGCGGCCAAGCTGACTCGTTGGGGCATCGATCTGCACATGGGCATACTGTTCGGGCTGCCCAACCAGCTGGTACTGATCGCCTTCGCCACGGGCCTCGCGACATTGGTGTGCTGGGGCTACGCAATGTGGTGGCGCCGCCGCCCGTCTCTTGCCGGTGCCGCTTCCACCAGCGCCAACGCGCCGCAAGCTTTCACGGCGATCTATCGAGGCCTCGGCACGCGAGCGAAGCTGGCGGTTGCCGCTATCGCCGTCGCACTGGGGTACGCGCTGCCGGTCATGGGCGCCAGCCTTGCCGCGTTCGTGGTGGTCGACTGGCTACGCTGGCGGTTCGCGCGCCCCGCCACGATCGTGACGTCGACCTGACGGCCGGATGGGGTCACGATGGCTGAGAGCGTGGCTATCCTGTGCTACAACCTTCGGCTCACGCCAGAAAGGCCGCTTCGCATGCCAGGTATATCGCCATGACCCGTACGCACCACCCCACGCCACGCTTTCAGATTCGCCTGGTCGCCGACAAGGAGATCGTGATCGGCCCCGGCAAGATCGACCTGCTGGAAGCGATCGAGCGACACGGCTCGATCGCGGCGGCGTGCCGCGAGATGCGCCTGAGCTACAAGAAGGCCTGGCAACTGCTCGATACCATGAACCGCCACCTGGCGGCGCCGGTGGTCAATACCGCCACCGGCGGCACCCAGCGCGGTGGCGCCACGCTGACCGATCTAGGCCGAGACATCATCCGGCATTACCGCCAGTTGACCGCGGACCTGACGGAACATGCCAGCGGCCGAGCCCTGCTGGACAGCCTCTCTACCCGCCACCAGGCCGAGCCGCCCCCGCTCGCCGATGCGAGGCCGGATTCGGAAAACGAACCCGATTGAGCGCCGCGCTGCCCGATTTTTCCTCGACCGTCGCGGTACCGACCGCTATAGTGATTTCCCGTTATTTCCATTCAGACATAACGAGAACATCGTGACTTCACCGGTACGCAAGACTCCTTTCTGTTTTCTGGCGCTGGCGCTCTCCATGCCGCTTGCCGCTCATGCCGCCGACGAGCAGGTTCAGGTCTACGCCGCCGCGTCGATGACCGATGCCATGGACGAGGCGATCCGATCCTACGAATCCGATCACGACGTCGACATCGTCCCGATCTACGCCTCGTCTTCGACACTCGCGCGCCAGATTGCCAACGGCGCGCCCGCCGATATCTACGTCTCCGCCAACGAACAGTGGATGGACTGGCTCGAGAAGCAGAACGTGCCGGTCGGCGAACGCGTGGATCTGCTGCGCAACCGGCTGGTACTGATCGCCCCCGCCACCAGCGACATCGCGGATTTCACGCCGGGCGGTGAGATCACCATCGCCTCACGCCTCGGCGATGGCGAGCGGCTTTCGGTGGGCGAAACCAGCCACGTACCGGCCGGCATCTATGCCAGGCAGGCATTGCAGGCGATTGGCGAATGGGATGGGCTGCAATCCCGCCTGGCCAACGGCGACAACGTGCGCGCTGCAATGGCCCTGGTCGAACGCGACGAAGCGCCGCTCGGGATCGTCTACGAAACCGATGCCAGGGCGAGCGACCGGGTCAGGGAAATCGGTGTCTTCACTGACGACAGTCACGACCCCATCACCTATCCGCTCGCCATGGTGAATCCGGCACCGAGCGATGCGACCGACGCGTTCCGTCAATGGCTGGCCGGCGATGACGCGCTGGCGATCTTCTCCCGCTACGGCTTTACGCCCGTCGACGCCAACTGAGACCCGAGGCCTGGATGCTAGTTGAGGCGATGGCGCTCTCCGATGCCGAATGGCAGGCGATCGTGCTCAGCCTGAAGATCGCCGGCAGCGCTGTCGGCTGGATCCTGATCCCCGGCATCGCCGTCGCCTGGCTGCTGGCGCGTCACGAATTTCGCGGCAAGGCACTGCTCGACGGTCTGCTGCATCTGCCGCTGGTTCTGCCGCCGGTGGTCGTGGGCTATCTGCTGCTGCTATCGCTGGGACGCAACGGCTGGCTGGGCCAGTGGCTGAATCAGGGATTCGGCTTCTCGCTCCCCTTCACCTGGCAAGGCGCCGCCGTCGCCGGTGGCGTGATGGCGTTTCCACTGCTGGTTCGCGCCGTCAGGCTCTCGCTCGAGGCCGTCGATCCCAAGCTGGAAGCCGCCGCGGGCACGCTGGGCGCCAATCGATGGCGGGTGCTGTTCACGATCACGCTGCCGCTGGCAATACCGGGGTTGCTGACCGGCACGGTACTGGCGTTCGCCCGCGCACTCTCGGAATTCGGCGCCACCATCACCTTTGCCTCGAACATCCCGGGCGAAACCCGTACCCTGCCGCTGGCGCTCTACACCCTGATCCAGACACCGGGCAAGGAAGCCGCCGCCGCCAGACTCTGCGTGCTGTCGATCGTGATCGCCATGCTCTCGCTGATCGCGTCGGAATGGTTGGCCCGCCGTGCCAGGCTGCGCCTCGAGGAGCGCGATCGATGAGCAGCGCCGATGCCCTGAAATGCCACGTACAGAAGCGCCTGGGCGACTTCCGCCTCGATATCTCGCTTTCGGTGCCTGCCAGCGGCGTGACGGCCCTGTTCGGCCAGTCGGGCAGCGGCAAGACCAGCCTGCTGAGGCTGATTGCCGGTCTCGACCGCCCCGATGCCGGTCACGTCCGGCTCGGCGAGCGCACCCTGACCGACATCGCGAATCGCACTCACGTGCCGATCCACAAGCGTCAGCTGGGCGTCGTGTTTCAGGAGGCGCGGCTGTTTCCGCACTATCGGGTTCGCGGCAATCTCACCTACGGCATGCCGTCGAGCGCTCGTCCACGTTTCGATGACCTGGTGACGCTACTGGGCATCGAGCATCTTCTGGAGCGCCTGCCGGGCACGCTTTCCGGTGGCGAAGCGCGGCGCGTCGCTATCGGCAGAGCGCTGCTGACCCAGCCTCGCCTGCTATTGATGGACGAGCCGCTGACCGGGCTGGATGGCGAGCGCAAGCAGGAGCTATTGCGCTATCTCGTCCGCCTGACCCGGGAAATCGACATCCCGGTGGTCTACGTCAGTCACGATACCGCGGAGATTTCGGCGATAGCCGATCACCTGGCGCTCATCGAGCAGGGGCGCCTGACGGCTCATGGTCAGTTGGACGAGCTGATGATGCGGCTGGACCTGACCGACCGGCTGGGCGGCTTCGACGCCGCCACACGCCTCAGCGCCAAGGTGGTCGACCATGACAGCCGCTATTCGCTGACGCGGGTTGCTCTCGACGATGGCCAGACGCTGCGCATTCCGGCGATCGAACAGCCGCCCGGCACGCCGATACGCCTGCGCGTCGGCGTGCGCGACGTGGCGCTTGCCCATGTCATGCCCGAGGGGACGAGTTACCGCAACGGCCTCAGTGCCGTGATCGAGGCGATCGAGCCATCGCCCCAGGCGCCAAGTGCCAGCGAAGTGCGGCTGCGTGTGGGTCGGCAGCGGCTGCGTGCCCGGCTCACCCGCCAGGCTTGTGACGAAATGCAACTAAAAGCGGGAATGATCGTCATCGGGCTCATCCGGAGCGTCGCGTTCGATTCGCGATTCCAGTCTGGAAACAAGGGCTTGTAGAAAACTCGAAAAAGACTGGCGAGCGGATCGGAAATCGAACGTATTTCTTTGTAACTTAATGTTTTACTTATAATTTCCTATTCGCTTTATGAATAGAACCTCGTATAAACTGCCGATGGCAGGATGCCGCTGCAGCAAGGAAGCACCTTCAAGGACGATGTGAATTCGCACGGAGTGCGATTAGGGACAGCATCCAGGGATCGACCGCAGTGCAACAGGACGTTGCCGGCCCTCAAGGTTGAGACTCGACAGGAAGTTGAGCGCGAATGGACTCGCTTCCGATTTCGGGTCGAATGGTGATCTACCCATTCCCCTTGGTTTTCACCTGTTTCGCTTTCATCGGCTTCGCTCTGGCTCTCTCTTGCTTTCCCGCTCTTCCTGATTCCCGCACCGATCACGGGGTCGATGCATCACGCTGGCGCACGCCGCAGCCTTTCAAGATGACCTGACACAGGAAGTCGCTGGCCGAGCGGAAATCCTCGGCATCGAGCGCTTTGCGTTGAGTGATGCCGACGATCTGCGTTTCGAAGTCGGCGTAGTGCTGCGTCGCCGACCAGATCAGAAAAATCAGCCACACCGGGTCCACCGGGTCCATCAACCCTCGCTCCGCCCACTCGCGGAAAACCTGGGTGCGGGATTCCACCCATTCCCGCATGTCACCGAAGTGCGATTCCTTCAGAAACGGCGCCCCTTGAAGTATCTCGCTGGCGAACAGTCGCGAGCTCTGCGGGTGAGTCTGGCTCAGGCGCATCTTGCTGCGAATGAAAGCCTCCAGCACCTCCGCCGGATCATCGTCGGCGCTGATATCGCTCAGCATCTCGTTCCAGCGCCACATCGTGCGCTCCAGCAGCGTGATGTAGAGCCGCCGCTTGCTGCCGACGTAATACAGAACGTTCGACTTCGGAATACCGGCCGCCGCCGCAATCGCCTGAATGCTCGCACCACGGTAGCCATGCCGGGCGAATACGCTCTCCGCAGCATCGAAAATGCGCTGCTCGTTGCGCTCCCGAACCGTGGCTTCGGGAAGATTGTGATTGCCCACCTGGACTCCTTAAGCACTTCAACCAGATTGAACCCGGACAACGCTCCAGGCGCTTGAGACCCACGGCCTCCGGGTCATTTCCTCGCCACAAGATAACCGACGCCGATGCTATGCTGAATCCAGACGATTGTCTGCCGATGGCGCACTCGCCTGGCCGTGAAAAGAGAGCTTGCCATGAGCGGCATAATCAAAGAGGCTGACAAAAGCTGACCGATCGGTCAGGATTCCCCTGCAAGGTCGCCGGCCTTCGTCCCGGCGTCGAATGGCGACCCGTACAATGACAACGGCAGATCTCCGATGATCGAATTCTTTCTCAATGGCCAACGCCAACGCGTGGCCGCCGCGCCCGACACGAGCGTGCTCGAACTGCTGCGCGGACCGCTTTCTCACTGCGGCACCAAGGAAGGTTGCGCTTCCGGCGACTGCGGCGCCTGCACCGTCGCCATCGCCTCCCCGGAAGATGACCGGCAGCCGCTCGCTTACCGCACCGTCAACGCCTGCATCACGCCTGCGCACCAGCTTCAGGGCGCGCACCTGGTCACCGTCGAAGGGCTCGCTCGCGGTGACGCCCTGCATCCCTCGCAGGCGTCGATGGTGGCTTGTCATGGCAGCCAATGCGGATTCTGTACCCCCGGTATCGTCATGTCGCTGTTCACGCTGCACGAACAGCAGCGCGCCACACCGGCACCACGGAAACCGCTGGACGACCATCGTCTGGAAGCGGCCCTGGGCGGCAACCTGTGCCGCTGCACCGGCTACCGGCCCATTCGGGACGCCGCCCTGAGCATGGGCGAGCGCGCCGACACTCGCCCGCCCTGGGCCGATGATCCCGAGCTCGAACGCGAGATCCGCAATCTGGCGCCGTTAGTGGGCAGCAAGAATCAGAACAGCGAGAGCCAGGAACGTTATCTCACCCCGTCAACGCTGGCCGACCTGATAGACACGATGCAGCGCCACCCTGACGCCCGGCTGGTGGCTGGCGCCACCGATCTCTGGCTCGAGGTCACTCAGCGGCTCGAGCATTTCGAGACGCTGATCGACCTGCGCCAGGTGCGGGAACTGCGTCAGATCGAGGAAACCGCCGACGGCTGGTGGATCGGCGCGGCGGTCACCTACCGGGAGTGGGAACCGCTGCTGGCCGAACACTATCCGGCGTTCGCGCATCTGCTGACCCGGCTGGGCTCGGCCCAGATCCGTAACCGAGGCACCGTGGGCGGCAACATCGCCAACGCCTCGCCCATCGGCGATACCCCGCCCGTGCTGCTGACGCTGGATGCCAGGCTGCGGCTGGCCGGCCCCGAGGGCGTGCGCGAATTGCCGCTCTCATCGTTCTTCCTGGATTACAAGAAGACCGCGCTCGAACCGGGCGAATGCGTCACCGCCGTTCATCTGCCCAAACCCCCGCCCGGTTTCGAACAGCGCGTCTGGAAGCTTTCCAAGCGACGTGAAGACGATATCTCGACCTTGCTGGGGGCGTTTCGCTGGCGACGGGAAGACGGCGTTCTGACCGACGTGCGTGTCGCCTACGGCGGCATGGCAGCGATACCGCTGCGAGTGACTGCCGTCGAGGCCGCGCTGGAAGGCCGGAAACCCGACGCAGAGACCTTCGATGCCGCCAAGCAGGCACTGCGCGAGTCGCTTGCGCCGATGAGCGACGCCCGCGGCTCCCGCGACTATCGCCTGACTGCGGCCACCAATCTGCTGGAACGCTGGCGGCTGACGCTCGCCAATACCGATTCGACCACGCCCACGCAGGAGGTCACTCTCGATGCGTACGCTCACTAAGCGGGTCTTCAATGCTTCGCGTGCCGCGGATTTGCAAACCATGGATTCGCGCGCCACGGCCGGAGCGGACCAGCCGCAGCAAGCGCCCATGACCGAACCCTCGCTGGCGCCTCGGATCGAATCCGAATCGACGGGCACTGACGGAGAGATCGGCCGCCTCGAAGGCGACGAACCGGTAGCGCGCGATACCGTCTCACCGCGCCCGAAGCGACATGACGTCAACCACGCCCAGGCCCACGAAAGCGGCATCAAGCACGTCACCGGACGCGCCCGATACATCGACGACCTGCCGGCGCCGCACGGCACACTGCACGCCATGGTGGGCCTCAGCGACGTGGCCCACGGCCGGGTGACGCGGCTCGATCTCGGCGCGGTGCGGGAAATGCCCGGCGTCATCGACGTCATCACCGCGCAGCATATCCCTGGGCATCGCGATATCGGCCCGGTCTTCCCCGGCGACTCCATGTTCGCCGACGAGGAGGTGAGCTACGTCGGCCAGCCGCTGTTCGCCGTTGCCGCCACCAGCTATCTCGAGGCGCGCCGCGCCGTGAAGGCCGCGGTCGTGGAGATCGAGCCGCTGCCGCCCCGGTTCGATCCGGTTGCCGCCGCCGATGCCGGCGAGTTCGTGCGCCCGACGCACGTGCAGATGAGCGGCGACTGGCAGCAGGCGCTGGAGCGCGCGCCCCATGTGCTCGAGGCGGAGCAGTTCGTCGGCGGCCAGGAGCATTTCTACCTCGAAGGCCAGGCCTGTCTGATCGTGCCCGGCGAGGACGAAGGCGTCACGGTCTACACCTCCAACCAGCATCCCAGCGAGACCCAGAAGCTGGTCGCCGAGGTGCTCGATATTCCGTTTCATGCCGTGACGGTGGAGAACCGGCGCATGGGTGGCGGTTTCGGCGGCAAGGAGACCCAGGCCGCACCGTGGGCCTGCATGGCGGCACTGCTGGCACGCCGCACCGGTCGGGCGATCCGCCTGCGCCTGCCGCGCGCCGACGACACTCGCGCCACCGGCAAGCGCCACCCGTTTCACAACCGCTATCGGCTGGGATTCGACGACGACGGCGTGATCATCGGCGGCGACATGACGCTGATCGGCGATTGCGGCCACTCGCCGGATCTCTCCGAAGCGGTGGTCGACCGCGCCATGTTCCATGCCGACAACGCCTACTCGCTGGGTGCCGCGCGGGTGACCGGCCATCGCGCCCGCACCCATACGGCCTCGAACACCGCGTTTCGGGGCTTCGGCGGCCCGCAAGGCATGATGATCGTCGAGCGGGCGATGGACGATATCGCCCGCCATGTCGGCGAAGACCCGTTGACCGTGCGCAAGCGCAACCTCTATCGCAGCGGTCGCGACACCACCCACTACGGCCAGCACGTCGACCAGCATCCGCTGATGGTGGAAATCATCGAGCGGCTGGAGCGCAGCAGCGACTACTGGCAGCGGCGGGAGGAAATTCTTGCCTTCAATCGCCACAGCGCCGTGATCAAGCGCGGGCTGGCGCTGACGCCGGTCAAGTTCGGCATCTCGTTCACCGCCAAGCATCTCAACCAGGCCGGCGCCCTGCTCCACGTCTATACCGACGGCAGCGTGATGATCAATCATGGCGGTACCGAGATGGGCCAGGGGCTGCATACCAAGGTGTGCCAGGTCGTCGCCCGGGAACTCGGCATCGACTTCGAATCGGTGCGCATCAGCGCCACGCGCACCGACAAGGTGCCCAACACCTCGCCCACGGCGGCCTCCAGCGGCGCGGACTTGAACGGCATGGCCGCGCGCGATGCCGCGACCCAGATTCGCCAGCGCCTGCTCGACTTCGCCGCCGAGCACTATCAGCTGGATCGCGAAGGGCTGCGACTCGAGAATGGGCAACTCGTCTCCGACATCGGCGCGGTGACGCCCGACGTATCGTGGGGCGAACTGATCCAGACTGCCTATCTCGGCCGGGTCTCGCTGTCGGCGACCGGTTTCTATTCCACCCCGCTGATTCACTACGATCGCGATACCAGTCAGGGCCGGCCGTTCTACTACTTCGCCTACGGCGCCTCGGTCAGCGAAGTGAGTGTCGACACCTTGAGCGGCGAATACCGGGTCGAGCGCGTCGACATCCTTCACGACGTCGGCTATTCGCTCAACCCGGCGATCGACCTGGGCCAGGTCGAAGGCGGATTCATTCAGGGCATGGGCTGGCTGACCAGCGAAGAATTGAAGTGGAACGACGCGGGCCGTCTGCTGACCGACGGCCCCGCCACCTACAAGATCCCGACCTTCGGTGACCTGCCGCCGATCTTCAATGTCGAACTGCTCGAGGGCCATCCCAACTCCCAGGCCAGCCTCTATCGCTCCAAGGCCGTGGGTGAGCCACCGTTCATGCTCGGCATCTCGGTGTGGTCGGCGCTGCGCGACGCCCTGTCGAGCCTTGCCGACTATCGCGTCAGCCCGCCACTGGACACCCCCGCCACACCGGAACGCGTGCTGATGGCGGCCGAAGCGTTGCGAGCCGAAGCACTGCGAACCAAGGATCCGAACGCCGGAGCGTCGCGATGAGCGCTGGCGGCTCTCTCGAAACCCGAGATCGGCGCGAAAGCTGGCACGCCGCGCTGCATCGGCTGCAGGAAAGCGGGACGCCCCATGCGCTGGCCAGCGTGGTCAGCGCCGCCGGTTCGACCCCGCGGGAACCCGGCGCCAAGCTGATCATCACGCCGACAGACGTGATCGACACCCTGGGCGGCGGCCACTTCGAACAGCAGGTGATCGAGACCGCCCGCCAGCATCTGACGACGACGCCCGTCTCGTCCGGCACCTACCTCGAAGCGTTCCCGCTGGGCGGGCGCTCCGGCCAGTGCTGCGGCGGGTTCGTCCATGTGCTGATCGAAGTCTTCGCCGGCGCCGAAAGCCACCTGACGCTGTTCGGCGCGGGGCATGTCGGCCAGGCGCTGGTGGAACTGCTCGCGCCGTTACCCTGGCGCATCGACTGGTACGACAGCCGGGCCGAAGCCTTTCCGTTTCAGGACGAGCATGGGAACGAGCATGGGAACGGCCATGAAGGCTATCCCGCCCGCGTGCGGCCGATGCGGCTATCACCGGATGCCGAAGGCGTGGCACGGGCCGTGGCGGCCATTCCGCCGGCCAGCCACGTGCTGGTAATGACCCATGACCACGCGCAGGACCGCGATCTGATCGCCGCGTTACTATCGCCTGAAAACCCGGGTCGCGAGGCGTTGAACTCCATCGGCATGATCGGCTCGACGAGCAAATGGGCCAGCTTCCGCTCGCGGCTCACCGCCGCCGGGTTCGACGATACCGCGCTGGCTCGGGTCCGCTGCCCGATCGGCCTCGGCGCGACCGAAACCAAGCGCCCCCGGGAGATCGCGATCAGCGTTGCCGCCGAACTGCTGGCCCAGTCCCGACCATCGAACAGGCCGGCGCAGCGCGGCATCGCACCGGAAACCCTGCGTCACACCTTTTCAGCCGCTCGACACCGAGCAACGCGACCGTGAGCCTTGCGGTCGAAAATCATAGGTAGAGAGATCATGAACACGCACCAACGCCTGCTTCGCGGCCCTCTGTTCACCTGCCTCGGCGACCCCGGCGAGGAGGCGACGCCACTGCCCGATACCACACGTTATCTCGAGGACGGCGCGATCTGGATCGTCGACGGCCATATCCAGGCCGTCGACGCTTTCGAGGCGCTGGCCGAGCGGCTGCCGGCGGATATCGAGATCGTCGACTACCGCGACAAGCTGATGATGCCGGGCTTCATCGACAGCCACGTGCATTACGTCCAGCTCGACATCATGGCGTCCTACGGCCGCCAGCTGCTCGACTGGCTCAACGACTACACCTTCCCCGCCGAATGCCGGTTTGCCGACGCCGCATATGCCCAGGCCGGCGCCGAGCGGTTCCTCGACGAGATGCTGCGCGTCGGCACCACGACCGCCCAGGTGTTCTGCTCTTCGCATCCGGTGTCGGTCGACAGCTTCTTCAGCGCCGCCCAGCGTCGCCAGCTACGCATGATCGCCGGCAAGGTGCTGATGGATCGCCACGCCCCGGAGGCGCTGACCGACGACACGCTGGGCGGCGTGCGCGACAGCGAACGCCTGATCGCCGACTGGCACGGCCGCGATCGGCTCAGCTACACCCTGACGCCACGTTTCGCGCCGACCTCCACCCGGGAGCAGCTCGATGCCGTCGGCGGCGTGCTGCGCAACGCTTCGGATCTCTATCTGCAGACTCACCTGTCCGAGAATCGCGGCGAGGTCGCCTGGGTGGCGGAGCTGTTCCCGGAAAGCCGGGACTATCTCGATGTCTACGAGCGGTACGATCTGGTCGGGCCGCGCAGCACCTTCGCCCACGGCATTCACCTGAATGACGAGCAGCGTCGGCGGCTGGCCCAGCGTGGCGCCAACGTCGCCTTCTGCCCGACCTCGAACCTGTTTTTGGGCAGCGGACTGATGGATCGCCTGGCGTGCCGTGACGCGGGGCTCGCGACATCGCTGGCCAGCGATGTCGGCGCGGGAACCACCTTGTCCGGGCTCGGCACCCTGCAGGGCGCCTATCAGGTGGGGGCGCTGCTCGGCCAGGCGCTGACCGGCTGGCAGGGGTTCTACCGTCTCACCCTCGGCAACGCGCGGGCACTGCACCTGGATGACAAGATCGGCAGCCTGCAGGCGGGGTTCGAGGCGGATATCGTCGTTCTCGATCCCGAATCCACCCCGTTGATGGCGCGCCGCCTGTCGCAGACCACGACCCTGTCGGAGCGCCTGTTCGCCATGATGATGCTGGGCGACGACCGCACGGTCGCGGCAACCTGGGCCAACGGGCGCCTGGTTCACGACCGCGATGCGGTAGCGGCGTGACTCTCGATTTCTGATTCCCGATTCCCGTGCGCGCGTATCCCGCGGCTTCCTAGCCGATCGCTGCCTCCGGCAGCGGATAGCGCCGGTCCGAGGTGCCGGCCTTGACCACCTGGCCCGGCACGTCGTGGCCGATCATCGCCGGCAGCAGCTCGGCGGCGGTGATCAGCCGTTCGAGATCCACGCCGGTATCGACGCCCATCTGCTCGAACATGTGAACCAGGTCTTCGGTACAGACGTTGCCGGTGGCACCGGGCGCGTACGGACAGCCGCCCAGGCCGCCCAGCGAGGCGTCGAACCGGGTGATGCCGTTCTGCCACGCCACCAGCGCATTGGCCAGCCCCATGCCGCGCGTGTTGTGCAGATGAATCGTTACCGGCAGCCACGGCCAGCGGCTCAGCGTCTCGCGGCAAAGATCGGCAACCTGGCGCGGATTGGCCATGCCGGTGGTGTCGCAGAGAGAGATTCCCTGCACGCCCAGCGCCAGCAGCTTTTCGGTGATCGAAAGCACTCGCCTGAACGGCACATCGCCCTCGAACGGGCAGCCAAAGGCCGTCGAGATCGAGGCGTTGACGAACACCTCGCTACCCTTGGTGATCTCGACAATATTGGCGAAGCGTTCAAGCGACTGTTCCGCCGTCATGCGCAGGTTGGCGCGACCATGGCTGTCGCTGGCCGACAGCACCAGATTGATCTCGTCGACACCGCAGGCCAGCGCACGTTCGGCCCCCTTCTCGTTGGGCACCAGCACGACATAGTCGACCCCCGGCACGCGCTCGATACTGCGCATGACCTCTTCGGCGTCACGCAGGTTGGGAATCGCCTTGGGCGAGGTGAACGAGGTCGCTTCGATCTTGGCCAGCCCGGTACGGGACAACGCATCGATCAGCCGAATCTTCTCTTCCGTCGGCACGAAGCGCGATTCGATCTGAAGGCCGTCTCGCGGCGCCACATCATTGATGGCGACGCGGGCCTGGGTGTTCGTCCCGGTCATCGAATCAATCATCGAATCGGTCATCAGATCACTCCTCTTTCGCGCATTTTGGCCTGGGTTTCGCGGTCAATTCCCAGCTCGTCGAGAACATCCTGCGTGTGTTGCCCCAGCGCCGGACCACCACCGTCGATCCGTCCCGGCGTGCGGCTCAGCTTGGGCAGCACGCCAGGCACCTTGAGCGATTCGCCATCGCCCAGCCGGATGGTCTCGATCATCTCCCGCGCCAGATAGTGCGGATCGGCGACGATGTCTTTCGCCGTATAGGGGTAGCCCACCGGCACGTGAGCGCTCTCCAGCACGTCAAGCACGTAATCGCGCTGGTGCTGCCGGGTCCAGTCCGCGATCGCCCCGTCGATCAGTTCGGCGTGGCGGCTGCGGCCATCGTTATGCGCGAAGCGCGGATCGTCGGCGAGATCCTGGCGGCCGATCGCCGCCATCAACCGCTTGAAGATGCTGTCGCCGTTGCCGGCGATCAGGACGTACTCGCCGCCCGTACTCTCTTTACAAGCACAAGGATACGCATTGGAGGGCGTGATGCCCGGCAAGGCACTGCCGCTGGGCTCGCGGATCACGTCTGCGCCGTCGTACTCGGGAATCAGGCTCTCCATCATCGCGAACACCGATTCGTAGAGCGCGACATCGATGTACTGCCCCTGCCCGCTACGATGGCGCTCCTGCAACGCCAGCAAGGCGCCGATCACGCCGTACAGCGCGGACAGCGAATCCCCGATGCTGATGCCCACCCGCACGGAGGGCTGGTCCGGGTGGCCGGAAAGATAGCGCAGGCCGCCCATCGCCTCGCCGATGACGCCGAATCCCGGGCGATCGCGATAGGGGCCGGTCTGGCCGTAGCCGGAGATACGCACCATGATCAGGCCGGGGTTGCGTTCGCTCAGTGTCTCCCACCCCAGCCCCCACTTCTCCAGCGTACCGGGACGAAAGTTCTCGATCACGATGTCCGCCTCGTCGACGAGGCGCCGCACGATCTCCTGGCCCTCCTCGGAGCGCAGATCGAGTGCCAGAGAACGCTTATTGCGGGTCTGAACGTGCCACCACAGCGAGGTGTCGTCCTTGAGCACGCGCCACTTGCGCAGCGGATCGCCCGTTCCCGGCGGCTCGATCTTGACCACGTCCGCGCCGAATTCCCCCAGCAACTTGCTGGCGAAAGGCCCCGCGATCAGCTGGCCCAGCTCCACCACCTTGAGTCCTGCCAGCGCCTGCGCATTGTCGCTGACCGCCATGCCGTCACCGGTCGCCTTGTCGTCGCTGGTCGCCATGTCGCTCTCCTCCGTGAATGTCCAACGATGTCGGAGCACCGCTAATGATGTGTCTTCTATCGATGATCAGAGGTTGACCCAGCCGGCGCGTGGCAACAATTAGGCGATCGTCAAGCTAGGCTTCGCCAGCGGCGAACGCTACAGTGGGGGCCTCAATCGCTCCGCTCCGATACCTATCGTCATGAAACGACTCGACTTCGTCACCCTCAAGCTATTCGTTGCGATTGCCGATTCGCGCAGCCTGACCCGCGCGGCCGAGCGCGAACATCTGGCGCTGGCGGCGGTCAGCAAGCGGATCAGCGATCTGGAGACACAGCTTTCGACGACACTGCTCTACCGGCGCCCGCGCGGCGTCGAGCTGACGCCCGCCGGTCACGCCCTGCTCCATCACGCGCGCCACATGCTCGACAGCCTCGATCATCTCAATGCCTATTTGAGCGAGTACAGCGTGGGGATCCGCGGCCACGTGCGCCTGCATGCCAACACCTCGGCGGTGATCGAATTCCTTCCCGATGACCTGAGCGATTTCACTGCGCGCTATCCGCAGATTCGTATCGACATGCAGGAGCGCTTGAGTCACGAGATCATCGCGGCGGTGCGCGACGGCCTTACCGATATCGGCATCTTCTCCGCCCATATTCCCGCCGAAGGATTGTCGATCCACCCCTATCGCCGGGATCGCCTGGTACTGGTCACGGCCCGGGATCACCCGCTGGCCACTCGCCAAAGCCTCTCCTTCGCCGAGACGCTGGACTACGACTTCATCGGTCTGGAGCAGGACTCCTCGCTCCACGCCCTGTTGCACCAGGATTCCCAGCGATTGGCGCAGCCGCTACGGATGCGCATCCAGGTGCGCAGCTTCGAAGGCATCTGCCGGATGATCGATCGCGGCATGGGCATCGGCATTCTCCCGGCCCGCGCCGTCGCCGCCTATCGGGAAAGCCTGTCGCTGGCGACGATTCCGCTGATCGACGAGTGGGCGGAACGAGAGCTGGTCATCGGCGTCCGCGACCTGGATGCCCTGCCGTTGATCGCCCGCCAGATGGTCGAGCATCTCGCAGGTGCCAGTTCGCGCGATGCCGGCTCCGATTTCGATGCCGAGGTCGAAGACACCACAGGCAACTCGGCTTCCGCTGGCGTTACGACGAAGGTGTAAACCCTTCGGAAAGCGCGAAGGCTCGCTTGTCGAAATATCAATTTTTCCCGCCGACGCCGCTCGCTAGGCTTTGTCTGAAAAGTCGTCGAGCGAAGGTCAGACAAGGCAAAAATCGGCGAAAAGACGGAGTTTACGCGGTGTAAATGAGTACTTTGAGCCGATTTTTAACGCCGTATGGCCGAGCGCAGGCAGTTTTCAGACAAAGCCTAGCGTTCTCTCGAGACACACCGCTGCGCCACGTTCGCCGTCGATCGATCGTGGCAGCGGCCAGAAGGCAACGAGCAACGAGCAGCGAACGAAAGCGCAGCTCGATAACAACACGAAGAGGAACACGCCATGACCCCACGTAGCCTGAAAACGCTGATCGCCGGTGGCCTGCTCTTGAGCGCCGCCAGCACCTCCCAGGCCTTCGAGCAGAGCGGCAAGGTGGACTGCATCGCCCCGGCCAATCCCGGCGGCGGCTGGGACTTCACCTGCCGCTCCGTCGGTCGGGTGCTCAGCGATCTCGATCTGGTCGACGGCAACGTGCAGACCACCAACATGCCGGGTGCCAGCGGCGGCGTCGGCTTCTCCCACGTGGTCCAGAAGCGCGCCGGGCAGGAGAACCTGATCGTCGCCGCCAGCACCGTGACCACGACCGGTCTGGCACGTGGCCAGTTCCCGGGAATGAATGCCGGCATGGTCAACTGGATCGGCACGCTGGGAGCGGACTACGGCGTGATTGCGGTCGCGGCCGACTCTCCCTATCAGTCGCTCAACGAGATCATGGAAGCGCTCAAGAAAGACCCGCGCGCCCTGACCTTCACCGGCGGCACCGCTTCCGGCGGCTGGGATCACCTGAAGCTGCTGATGACCGCCAACGAGGCTGGCGTCGATGATCTGGCCCGCATCGCCTACCTGGGCTACAACGGCGGCGGCGAGGCGGTGACCCAGACTCTGGGCGGCCACGTGGACGCCTTTACCGGCGACATTTCGGAGGTGGTCAGCTTCATCGAGTCCGGCGACCTGCGCCCCCTGGCGATCCTCTCCGAAGAGCGCCTGCCAGGCAAACTGCAGCAATGGCCGACGGCACGCGAACAGGGCATCGATACGATCGCCCCCAACTGGCGCGGGTTCTACATGCCGGCGGACGTCTCCGAAGATGCCTATGAGTGGTGGGTCGACACCATCGACACGCTCTACTCGAGCGACGAATGGAAAGGCGTCATGACGCAGAACGGCCTGATGCCATTCGAGATGCACGGCGAAGCCTTCACGACGTTCGTCAACGAGCAGATTACCCAGATCGAGGATATCTCCCGCCAGATCGGCCTTTCACAGTAACCGGAGGCTGGCCCCACGCGCTCGCTCGGGTTCCCGGGCGGGCGCGTTTGCCTGCGAGCCGCGAAGGCTCTCGGCCACAAAACTGCCTGCCGCGACGAAAGTTGTAGCCAAAGCGCCTACGCTTGAATGAATCGATCCTCGTCATCAACGGGCTCATTCATGAATGCATCGGTTACCAACGCGGCGTTTATCAATACCCTGATCGCGCAGTGGCTCGCTGCGCTGCCGTTCTGGATCATGGCCGCGGTCATCATCGGCGCGACCCTCGTCGCCCATGTGCTGCTCAAGTACATTCACTTCCGCCTGCGAAGGCTCAACGACAGTCGTCTGCACCTGATGAGCACGACGGCGATCGCCATCCATCCACCGCTGGTTGGCGTCCTGTGGACATACGGGCTGTTTGGCGCGGCGTATTTTCTGATTCCGCCAGCCGTGCAGGGCCACTCGCTGATCATGACAGCGGCGCACTTCTGCGCGGCGCTGCTGGGTGTCTGGCTGCTGGTGAGGGTGGCGAGACGTCTCGTCAGCCCGCCTCATTCACGAGGGTGCTGATTGAGCGGTCTGAAGGTACTGACTGGTGGCATCGCTTATCAGGATCGGCTTCTTCAGCGCGAATAGCTGTTGAGTAATGCCAAAACGCTGAAATTTCCCCGC
>NZ_JAXOVV010000039.1:0-23356 GCF_036663415.1 Salinicola sp. 4072
AGTGTTCATCCGTGAGCATCAGTCGGGGCATGGCAAGCTCGCAGTTTGTTGGTGTCGGAACCTGTATTCTGCGAGTTTGCCCCTATCCTGCCAATGCTATCCCTCAAAACGTCAACAGGCCCTAGACTCAAGAGACCTTTTCCACAAGGTCTGTCAAAAGCTTCGCGACGGTACCTGGCGCATGGTCCGCAGCATGATGTCCAGCTTCGATTTCGAAGACTTTGGCATCATGAACATACTTCGCTGCATTTTTTACATATTCAGGAGGACGAAAGCTATCATGTAGCCCCGCCCCGAAAAACACCGGACAAGATAACCTGCTCAATTCAGCAATAAGATTCGTAGCTGCCAGCATGCGAAAGAAATGAGCAAAGGAAACGGGATCATTACCGTACCAGCGCCCACGAACCAAAGAGAAATGCCCTGGATTACGGTCTCGATAATATTGGGGGTAGGTTCGATCAAGGAGTAGGGGCTCCATCAGGCGCATCCCTTCCGCCTCCATACGATCGGCCATCGCAAGGACGGCACTTCGAGCCGTATCAGCCACGTCCATTGCAGGGCCCAATGGGGCGAGACCCGCTACTCGCTCCGGATAGTTCAGAGCAAACTGTACAGCAACTCCGCCACCAACCGCACAACCTGACATCACCACAGGATCGTGAACGTCAAGGTAGTCAAGCAGCGCCAAAATATCGTCAGCGATATCAGAAAAACTGGGTTCTTCCTTAATTTTTTCCGAAAAACCCATCCCCCTCATTTCGGGCACAATTACCCCTTGATTAGGGGGGAGATGAGCAATCACTTGATCCCAGCTCTCGATGGAGCCCCCCATCTCGTGGATAAGCACTAAATAAGGGCCTCGCCCATGTAGCATCTTATACCTGAGACTTATACCTCTACCTTCAAACCATTTCATGCCAATATCTCCTTATTTCATTTATCGCTTTCACTTCACCTTTTTTACATATTCGGATAGTTCGGCCCGCCGCCGCCCTCCGGCGCCACCCAGGTAATGTTCTGGGCCGGGTCCTTGATGTCGCAGGTCTTGCAGTGCACGCAGTTCTGGAAGTTGATCTTGAAGCGTGGCTTGCCCGCGTCATCCTCGACCACCTCGTAGACCCCCGCCGGGCAGTAGCGCTGGGCCGGCTCGGCGTACTCGGGCAGGTTGTCGCGGATTGGTAGCTCGGGGTCGTCCAGCCACAGGTGGCAGGGCTGGTCCTCCTCGTGGTTGGTGTTGGAGAGAAACACCGAGGAGGGCTTGTCGAAGGAGAGCTTGCCATCGGGCCTGGGGTAGTCGATCTTCTCGAACTCGCTGGCAGGTCTCAGGGCCTCATGGTCCGGAGTGGTGTCGTGGACGGTGGGCAGCTTGCCGCCGAGCAGCTGGTCGACGAAATTGTAGGCGCCGCCGCCCACGGTGCCATACTTGTGGATCGCCGGGCCGAAGCTGGCGCTCCCCTTGAGCTCGGCATAGGCCCAGCTCGCCTCCCACTTCTCGGTGAAGGTGGTCAGCTCCTGGCCGCCCTCGTCACCCCGGGCCAGCGCCTCGAACACCGCTTCGGCGGCCACCAGGCCGGACTTCATGGCGGTGTGCAGCCCCTTGATCTTGGCGAAGTTGAGGGTCCCGGCGTCGCAGCCGATCAGCAGCCCCCCGGGGAAGGTCATCTTCGGCAGGCAGTTCAGCCCGCCCTTGGCGATGGCTCGGGCGCCGTAGGCGACGCGTTTGCCACCCTCCAGGTGCCTGGCCAGCACCGGGTGGTGCTTCATGCGCTGGAACTCGTCGAAGGGCGAGAACCAGGGGTTCTGGTAGGAGAGGTCCAGGATCAGGCCCACCACCACCTGCTGGTTGTCGCCGTGGTAGAGGAACCAGCCGCCGTGGGTACCCTTCTCCAGCGGCCAGCCCGAGCCGTGCAGGATCAGCCCCGGTTCGTGCTGCTCGGTGGGGACGTCCCACAGCTCCTTGAAGCCGATGCCGTAGTGCTGGGGATCCTTGCCGGCGGCCAGGTCATAGGCCTCGATCAGGCGTTTGCCGATATGGCCCCGGGTCCCCTCGGCGAACAGGGTGTATCGGGCGTGCAGCTCCATGCCCGGCATATGGCCATCCTTGGGCTGACCGTCGGCGCCCACGCCCATGTCGCCGATCAGGATGCCCTTGACCACGCCCTCCTCGACGATCGCCTCCTGCGCGGCGAAGCCGGGGAAGATCTCCACGCCCAGCCCCTCGGCCTGCTCGGCCAGCCAGCGGCACAGGTTGCCGGCGCTGATCACGTAGCGCGTGAGCTCGCCGCCGGTATTGTGCATGGAGGGCGGCACCAGGGCGTTGGGCAGCTTCTGGCCCTTCTCGGCGTCCTTGAGCAGGTAGACCTCGTCGCGGCTGGCGGGGGTGGTCAAGGGCGCGCCGCGCTCCTGCCAATCCGGGAACAGTTCCTGCAGGGCGCGGGGCTCGAAGATGGCGCCCGAGAGGATATGGGCACCCACCTCGGAGCCCTTCTCCACCACGCACACGGACAGTTCCTGCTCGGCCTCGCCTGCCTGCTGCATCAGCCGGCACGCGGCGGCCAGGCCCGAAGGGCCGGCACCGACTATGACCACATCGAATTCCATGGATTCGCGTTCGCTTTCTGACGCCATGTTCCGCCCCTTCAAGAAGAAAAAAGTCGACGGAAACGGCAAACGCCACTGCCGCCGACAATCGGAGAGACCACTCCTGAATCAAGTCCAACTGCTATAGTTTGCCTTCCAGCTCGGGCAGGACCTCGAACAGGTCGCCGACGAGTCCGTAATCCGCGACCTGGAAGATCGGCGCCTCCTCGTCCTTGTTGATGGCGACGATCACCTTGGAGTCCTTCATGCCCGCCAGGTGCTGGATGGCGCCCGAGATGCCCACGGCAATGTAGAGCTCGGGGGCGACGATCTTGCCGGTCTGGCCCACCTGCATGTCGTTGGGCACGAAGCCGGCGTCCACCGCGGCGCGGGAGGCGCCGATGGCCGCGCCCAGCTTGTCGGCGATGCCGTCGAGGAGCTTGAAGTTGTCGCCGTTGCCCATGCCGCGGCCGCCGGAGATCACCACCTTGGCCGCCCCCAGTTCAGGGCGGTCGGACTCGGCCAGCGCCTCCTTGACGAAGGTGGACTGGGCGTTGTCGGCCACAAAATCGACGGCCTCGATGGCGGCGGAACCGCCCTCACCCACCGCATCGAAGGCGGTGGCGCGCACGGTGATCACCTTCAGCGCGTCCTCGCTCTGCACGGTGGCGATGGCGTTGCCGGCATAGATCGGGCGCTTGAAGGTGTCGGCGCTCTCCACCGCGATGATCTCGGAGAGCTGGGCCACGTCCTTGAGCGCGGCCACACGCGGCAGCACGTTCTTGCCGGTGGTGGAGGCACAGGCCAGCACGTGGCTGTAGTCGGCGGCGAGCTCACTGATCAGCGCCGCGGTAGGCTCGGCCAGCAGGTGGGCGTAGGCGGCGTTGTCGGCCACGCGCACCTTGCTGACGCCGTCGAGTTTGGCCGCGGCCTCGGCGATGGCGGCCACGTTCTCGCCTGCCACTAGCACGTCGATATCGCCGCCGATGGCCTTCGCTGCCGCGACCACATGGGCGGTGGCGCCGGCCAGGGCGCCGTCGTGATGTTCGGCCAGGACCAGGATGCTCATGAAATCACCTTCGCCTCGTTCTTGAGTTTGTCGACCAGCTCGTCCACGGAGCTCACCTTGACGCCGCCCTGACGCTCGGCCGGCGGCTCGACCTTGAGCAGCGTGACCTTCGAGGCCACCTCGATGCCGAGATCCGCCGGGCTCTTGACGTCCAGCGGCTTCTTCTTGGCCTTCATGATGTCGGGCAGCTTGGCGTAGCGCGGCTCGTTCAGGCGCAGGTCGGTGGTGACGATGGCGGGCAGCGACAGCTCGATGGTCTGCAGGCCGCCGTCGATCTCGCGGGTCACCTGCACCTTCTCTCCGTCCACATCCACGGCGGAGGCGAAGGTGCCCTGGGGCAGGCCGGTCAGGGCGGCGAGCATCTGGCCGGTCTGGTTGTTGTCGGTGTCGATGGCCTGCTTGCCCAGTATCACCAGGCCCGGCTGCTCCTCTTCCACCAGCTTGGCCAGCGCCTTGGCGGCCCCCAGCGACTCGACGCGCTCATCGGTCTCGACGTGGATGGCGCGGTCGGCACCCAGCGCCAGCGCGGTGCGCAGCTGCTCCTGCGCGGCCTTGGGCCCCACGGTGACGGCGACGATCTCGGTGGCGACCCCGCGCTCCTTCAGGCGCACTGCCTCTTCCACGGCGATCTCGCAGAAGGGGTTCATGGCCATCTTGACGTTGGTGAGGTCGACGTCGGAGTGATCCGGCTTGACCCGGATCTTGACGTTGTAGTCGATGACGCGTTTGACCGCGACGAGTACTTTCATGAGTAACACCTTACAAAGTGCGATTAGCCTGCTTAAGAATCACCGAGGCGCGATGGATGACAGGGGCATCCACCATCTGGCCATCGATCTGGAACGCGCCAGTGTTCACCTGGGCGGCCTCCACGACCCGGCCGGCCCATTCGACAAGGCCCTGATCGGGAGTAAAGGAGCCATTGACGATCGAAACCTGGTTGGGATGGATACACAACATGCCGGAGAAGCCCATCTGGGCTGCCATCCTCGCGGCTTTCTCGATTCGGGCGGTATCGTGTATTTCGGGAATGACGGTCTCGACGGGCGCCGGCAGGCCATAGGCGCGTGAAGCGACGACGAGCCGATAGCGGCACTGATGATAGAAAACCTCCGCCCCCTCCGAAGCCGGATCGATGCCGAGGTCGGCCGCCAGATCGAGAGCACCGAAGGTCAAGCCTGCTACCTCTGGCGCGGCAGCAATCTCGTTGATGCCAAGCAGCCCTCTGGCGGACTCGATAAGCGGCCACACCGGCTTGCCAAGGCCGGCGACCCGACGGATATCTTCAATACTTTCCACCTTCGGCAGCATGATGGCGTCGACACCAGGAAGCTCGGCACAGAGCTCAAGGTCTCGGACCAGCGCCTCTCCTCCCGCGTTGACACGAACTGTGAAACGGGCACCGGTGGAGGCTGCCATGAACTCCTGCAGCAGGCGCCGTGCCTCGTCCTTTTGGTCCTCGGCCACGGCATCCTCGAGATCAACGATGACCGCATCGGCGGCGCCCGCCAGAGCCTTGCCTATGCGGTCGGGGCGCGTGGCAGGCACGAATAGATAGGAACGGCAACTTTCCAGAAACACGTGCAACTCCCTTCAGGTCTTGGTGAACGATCACGGCTCATCATGCGTGGCTAAGATCAGAAGGAGCGAGGCAGCTCCAGAAGATGCTCCGCCACATAGGAGAGGATCAGGTTGGTCGAGATCGGGGCCACCTGATAGAGGCGCGTCTCGCGGAACTTCCGTTCGACGTCATATTCGGAAGCGAAGCCGAAGCCACCATGAGTCTGCAGACAGACGTTGGCCGCTTTCCACGACGCTTCCGCCGCCAGGTACTTCGCCATGTTGGCACTGGCGCCGGCGTTGGTACCGGTGTCGTACTCATGGCAGGCGCGCCAGCGCATCAGGTCGGCAGCCTCGACATCGATATGCGCCTGAGCGATGGGAAACTGTACCCCCTGGTTCTTGCCGATCGGTCGGCCGAAGACCTCGCGATCTCGGGCATACTGACTGGCCTTCTCGATGAACCAGCGGCCATCCCCGATACATTCGGCGGCGATCAGCGTTCGCTCCGCATTGAGCCCATCGAGTATGTAGCGAAACCCCATGCCCTCTTCGCCGATCAGGCTATCAGCAGGAATCTCCAGGTTGTCGAAGAACAGCTCGTTGGTCTCGTGGTTCACCATGTTCGGAATCGGCTGGACGCTCAGGCCGTTACCGATCGCTTCGTGCAGGTCGACCAGAAAGATCGACATGCCCAGGGACTTACGTGTCACTTCCTCGATCGGGGTCGTGCGCGCCAGCAAGATCATCAGGTCAGAGTGCTGGATGCGCGAGATCCAGACTTTCTGACCATTGACGACATACTTGTCGCCCTTGCGCACGGCCGTTGTCTTGATCTTGGTGGTATCGGTTCCAGTAGTAGGCTCAGTCACCCCCATAGACTGCAGGCGCAGCTCACCTGCGGCAATCTTGGGTAGGTACTTTCGCTTTTGCTCCTCGCTACCATGTCGAAGCAGCGTGAACATGTTGTACATTTGGCCATGCACGGTGCCGGAGTTGCCGCCACAGCGATTGACCTCCTCAAGAATTACGGAAGCCTCGGTAAGCCCAAGGCCGGAGCCGCCGTACTCCTCGGGAATCATGGCAGCCAGCCACCCCGCCTCGGTCAAGGCGTCGACAAACTCTTTGGGGAAGCCCTTGCGCTCATCGACGGCACGCCAGTAGGCATCATCGAAGTTAGCGCACAGCGCTCGGACACCTTCACGAATGGCGTTGATGGATTCCTTGTCGTGGGTAAACATCACTTAGTCTCCTTGTATTGAATCTCGGCCTGGTGGGCGGGGCCTTCGTCGTTGAATGCCAGAAGCGCGCAGCTCTGATCCTGATTCTCGATACCACCGACCAGGAACTCCTTATCGGCAATCAGTGGGCGAATGCCACGGAAGGCGAATCGCTGCGGGGCCCGGTGGGGGAAGCGCTGCGTAAAGCTTCTCAGCAGCAGCGTCGCGATCATGGGGCCATGCACCACCAGGCCGGGATATCCCTCCTGCTCGGTGGCATAGGGCAGGTCGTAATGTATGCGATGGCTGTTGAACGTGGCAGCCGAGTAGCGAAACAACATAACGGACGAGGGATAGACGGGATCCTGCCAATCCACGGGGGGCACCTGCAGGGAGCTCGCAAGCTTGGGCGGGGCGGGTGCCCGATAGACGATATCTTGCTCCTCTCTCACGCATGTGACGCCATGCTGTAGATACTCATGCTGGACTGTGACGAAGAGCAGGGCGCCGGTCTTGCCCTGCTTTTCCTCAATCGACCGGATAGTGGAGATGCGCTGCGCATACTCCTCGACTCGAAGCGGCTGCAGGAAGCTGACACGGCTTCCCGCCCACATACGGTTGCGCCCTTCCACCGGGGGAAGGAAATCCCCTGTCAGGGGATGGCCATCCATGCCGAGCCGGGAGCCTACCACCGGCTCCTGGAAGAAGGCCCAGTGCCATAGGGGCGGCAGGGCATCCCCCGCGGCCAGCGCATCGTCGCCGAGAGTGACGGCCAGCCGCCTGGTCATCGAGGAAGAAAGGAAGTCGACAGAGTGCTCCTGCCTTCCCAGCCAGTTGTCAAAGGTCGATAAGGGCATCATGGCTCTCCCATTTCCCAAAAGGTTGTTTGAATCAATCGACCATACATGTCGGAAACATCGGCCTAGCATCTACCAAGTGACGGCAGTAGCATTTCGTCATTTCTTTCGCCTTCTTCATGGCACACCAATTGGTCAGAACGGATACTGGATATTATTGTTTTTATTGCCTTACCGTCGCGCATGAAGCATCACGCTCCGTACCTGCAGCCCCCCAATCAGCGGTCCAATCAACTCGACGAGTCGCAAGAAGACCACACATCAAACGCTATTTCTCGGTAGGAAGGACTTCATCGCTGAATTCTGTTTCGGCAACCGAAGAGCGCTGGCAGAAGCTGTAATGCCATGCGGCCAGATTGCTGCGGCCCTGCCTCCAGTTATGATCACCGAAGCGAAAGTCGTAGTAGCAAAGCGCCACCCCGATTGAGACATGACCCGCATCGAAAGGGCGCGACTCGATGATCTCGGCCTCGCTCTCTAGGACGTCCAGACCCGCTTCGAACTTCTTCAAGTTGGCCTCGACGACCCTCTCGTCGATCTGGTCTTTCCTGCGCATGCGTGTTTCGATCAGCAGGGTGACGCCAACCTCCAGCATGCCGGTGCCGATTGCCTCGTACCGCAGGGTCGCAAGTCGTTCTTCTGGATCGGACGGAAAGAGTCGGGGCCCTTGCGTTCCCGTCTGATCGACCCACTCCAGGATCACGCGACTGTCAAAGAGCGGGGGAAGGCCCGGACGCTCGAGCGTGGGGATCTTGCCGAAGGGGTTGATAGGTAGGAAGTCCAGCGGGGGCAAGATGGGGTCCGCCACGGTTCGACGTGTTACCACTTGATCCATCAGGCCCTTTTCATGCAGCGCCACCATGACCTTGCGGACATAGGGGGAGCGCGGAGACCAGTGCAGGGTATTCATTGCGCTATCCTTATCGTGGAGTTAGGGGTTATCGCCACGCGGCGGTGCCGGTGATGTCGCGGCCATGAATCAGTGCCAGGATGCCTTGCGTGCCATCCGGTACCTGGAAGACCCGAGCATCGGCCCACAGCTGAGCTAGGCCCAGCTCCTCGGTGACCCCCATGCCACCGCAGAGCTGCATGGCGGTGTGAATCACCTTGACGGCGTTCTCGGTCGCCAGGCGCTTGGCCATCGCCGATATGCCGTTGGAGCGAGCACCAGAATCCAGCTTCGCCAACGCCATCAGGCAGGTCAGCCGAGCACTGGTGATCGCCGCATCCATGTCGGAAAGGTCCTGTTGGACGAGCTGGCGGGAAGCGAGCGGCGCTCCGAACTGCTGACGCTCGAGCACATGCTGAAGCGCGGTGTCGTATGCTCTTCTGGCGATGTTGAGCGCCATCAGACCGATCAGCGGACGATTGGCATTCCAGACGATGGTCATGTACTTGCCCGCATCTCCGGGCGAGCCGATGATATGTGACACCGGCACCTCGGTACGATCGAAGATCACCTCGCAGAGGTGTCCCTGCTTCAGACCCGCCAGGGCCGTCTCCCTGAGCCCCACCTCGGACTTCGACAGGTCGACCAGCACCCGCTGCGGGATGGGACGTCCACGCTCATCCTTGCCTGTCGAGCACGACACGATCATGCAGTCACAGATGGAGGCATTGGTGATCCACATCTTGGATCCGGTGATGAAGGCACGGTCTCCTTCCAATTCGAGCTTCGTCGAGATGGTATTGGAATCGGAACCCGCATTCGGCTCCGAGTTGGCCGTGCAGACAATCTTGCGGCCACTACGAAAGTCGTCAAGGTAGCTGTCGCGAACCGATTCATCTGCCCCCGCGTTGAAACGAACGGTGGATCCATCATGTGACAGCAGGGAGAGCGCAATCACCGGCGGCAGCTGTTCCATGACCAGGCCGTAATCCAGCATCGACAGCCCCGAGCCACCGAACTCCTCGGGCAGACGAGAGGCGGTGATGCCAAACTCCTCCAGATGACCATAAATCTCCTGCATCACCAGCTTCGATAACGGTCGGTCGGCAGGCTCGCGCGCAAGGATCGGGACCAGGGTCTCGTCGGAGAGCCGCTTGGCGGCTTCCGAGAGCATGCGTTGATCACTGTTGAGTTCAAACTGCATGATATAAAGCTCTCTCTATTCCTGTAGGGCGAGACGCCTCAGTTGCCGGTGTAGTGCGGGGTCCGCTTTTCACCGAAGGCGGTGCGGCCCTCGATTCGATCGGCGCTGTCGCGCAGCAGCCCCCAGGCGATATTGGATTGGGCGATATAGTCCGCAGGCGCGAGATGTGCCGTTTCGACCGCAAGCTTCTTGACCATCTGTACCGCCAGCGGACCATTCCTCGCGATACGCTCGGCAATTTCCAGGGCGCCATCCATCAGGGCATCCGGCTCGAAGACATCGCTGACCAGGCCAATATTCAAGGCATCACACGCGCCGATACGATCGCCGGTCAGGGCGAGCTTCATGGCATGGGCGGCAGGTATCGCTCGCAGCAGGGCCTGGACGCCACCGATGGCGGGAACACTGGCTACCTTGACCTCGGGCAGAGCGAAGGAAGCGGTCGTCGATGCAAGGCGAATGTCGCACTGCATCGCCAATTCGAGACCGCCTCCCAGGCAATAACCATTGACCGCTGCGATCACGGGCTTCCAGATCTGCAGGTCGCTCAGGTCGATCAGGCGGGTATAGCCACCATCCTCCGCCTCGGCGGCACGTCCGATCAGCAGATTGCGCGCGAAGCCTCGCTCCGGCGGAAAGGTTTTCTTCAGATTCGCTCCCGCGCAGAAGGCACGGTCACCAGCCCCCGTCAGCACGATCACGCGACAGCCATCGTCGTCCTGACACTCACGCAGCCGCCGACGCAAGGCCATCAGGCCCTCAGGGGTCAGCGCATTCATCGCCTCAGGGTCGTCGAGTGTGATGACGCCAACGTGGCCTTGCTGATGGAAGGTTACGCTCATCGTCTTCCCCTTCGATTCGTTAAACGCTCGGACTCGACAGCGAGCGACCACCACAGACATACAGGAGCTGGCCGGTCACATAGGTGTTGTCCTCAGAGGCGAAGAAGGCGACTGCCCGGGCGATATCGTCGGGTTGCCCCATTCGCCCCACCGGCACCGTCTTCTCCAGGCGCTGACGCTGCTCATCGGTGTAGCTCTGCATCAGCGGGGTCTCGACGATACCAGGTGCCACGGCATTGACCGTGATGCCCTTGCGTGCCAGCTCGATGGCCAATGTCCTCGTCAGGCTTACCACCCCGCCCTTGGCGGCCGAGTAGTTCGCCTGGCCGAAGCCGCCAAGCCAGGCGCGCGACGAGATGTTGATGATCCGGCCGCTCCCGGCCTCGATCATCGCGGGCACCACGGCCTTGCAGCACAGGAACTGGGACTTGAGATTGACGTTCAGGACGGCGTCCCAGTCCTCCTCCTCCATGTTGACCAGGCGCTTGTCACGGGTAATCCCCGCATTGTTGACGAGTACATCGGGCGCCTTCCATTGCTGGATAAGCTCCTCAACGGCGCCCTCTACCTCGGCCTTTCGAGTAACATCGACCACCTGGCCGATAAACCTCTCTCGATCGATCCCCAGCCTCTCGGGCAGGGCCTCGAGAGCGGCGGCGTCCCGGTCCCATACGACGAGACGATAGCCACGTGTCACCAGCTCTCGGCTGATGCCCAGGCCGATTCCCTGCGCGCCGCCGGTCACGATAGCAATACGATCTGACATGGTGGCGTTCCTCAAACCGACAAGATGGTGACGACGGCGATGGCGGAGTCCCCGGCCAGCTGCCCGCCGTTGTTCTCGGC
Organism: Salinicola sp. 4072; assembly: GCF_036663415.1. Taxonomy (NCBI): domain Bacteria; kingdom Pseudomonadati; phylum Pseudomonadota; class Gammaproteobacteria; order Oceanospirillales; family Halomonadaceae; genus Salinicola; species Salinicola sp. 4072. The sequence goes on from NZ_JAXOVV010000039.1 coordinate 11,071, forward strand.
GAGTGCCACCTTGGCGCCCTCTTTCTGCCGCTTGCCTGCAGTGCCACGCAGGTGATGAACCAGCTCGATGATCTGGCCGGCCCCCGTCGCACCGATGGGATGGCCTCGGCTCAGCAGACCACCGCTGGGATTCACCGGAATGCGCCCGCCGATCGCGGTATCCCCGGAGCGAATCAAGTCGATAGCATCGCCTCGCTCGCAGAGACCGAGGTTCTCGTAGTGAATTAGTTCGGCGGGCGCAGAGGCATCGTGCAGCTCGACGACGTCGAGATCCTGCGGCCCAAGTCCGGCCATCTCGTACGCCTTTCTGGAAGCACTGACGGCAACCAGGTCGCGCTCGCCGTGGGCCTTGGCCGACACCACCGCTGACGCCCTGACCCGAATATTCGGGGTATTGAGCTTCTTCGCAAAGGCTTCCGAGGTCAGCACTATGGCCGCCGCACCATCGCCGATCGAGGAGCACATGAACAGCGTCAGTGGATCGCTGATCATACGGCTCTGCATCACCTCCTCGATGCTGGTCTCTTTCCTGAACTGGGCGCAGGGGTTGAGGCTGCCGGCATGACGGCTCTTCACCACCACACGGGCGAAATCCTCGGCGTTGGCGCCGCTTGCCTCCATCCACTTGCGTGCCTTGGCGGCATAGAGGTCCATGAAGAGAGAGCCGGAACCCGCCTTATACCCCTCGGGAAGCGGCTCCTCGAGGTCCACCGCCCGCTGGAAGGCCCCGAAGGAGACGGCCTTGTCCTCGTGGGTCAGTTTCTCGCTGCCCATCACCAGCACGCAGTCGGCCTGGCCGCTCGCGACCATCAGCCAACCCAGGTGAAAGCCCGAGCTGCTGGAGGCACACGCATTCTCGACGTTGAACATCGGCGCACCGTCGAGGCCGGTATTGCGCAGTGAGGATTGCGCACGAATCATCTCCTGCCCGGTCACGACACCAGCGGCGGCATTGCCGAACACCACCTGCTCGACCTGGTCGGCCGTGATGCCTGCGTCCTTGAGCGCCAGCTCGACGGCCTCTTCGGACAGCGACTTCAGGTTACGGTCGAGGAACTTGCCGAAAGCCGTCATTCCCACACCGGCTACGATAACTTCTCTCATTCGTTTTTCCTCCAAACTTCAAGACTTGGGCAAAGACAGCCTCTTGAAACTGCCACTACCGATCGCGACCACGTTGCCGTCGGCGTCGAGTACTTCTCCGCGACTGAAGACGATCTTCTTACCGCCACCCACGATTCGGCCACGAGCCTGAACCAGCGGCCCCCGGGGCGCCGCAAGGTATTCGATGGAAAGCGTCAGGGTGACCGCCCTGACCAGGTCGTGGTGATTCTCTACCACACGGGCCGGGAAGCCACAGGCGGCGTCCAGCAGCGATGCCAAGACACCGCCATGGACCCGCCCCTCGGCATTGAGGTGACGCTGAGCCAGCTCGAGCTCGAAGCGGGCCCCGTCTTCGCCGAGATGGAGCAGACGCAGGCCGAGATCGGCCATGAAGGGGCTCTCAGACAGGATGTCATCCAGCTTCCAAGGACTTTGGTATGAAGTTGGAGTACTCATGGGCGTTCGAATACCGCTGCGATGCCCTGCCCGCCGCCGATACACATGGTCTCCAGGCCATAGCGCGCCTTGCGACGGTCCATCTCGTGCAGCAGTGTCGTCAGGATCCTGACGCCGGTGGCACCGATCGGGTGCCCAAGGGAGATCCCCGAACCGTTCACGTTCACACGCTCGAGATCATCCAGCTCCAGTCCCTTGAGGACGGCGAGTGCCTGGGTGGCGAAGGCCTCGTTCAACTCGATCAGATCGATCTGATCCAGCGTAAGACCGGTGCGCTCGAGCAGCCTGCGTGTCGCCGGCACGGGGCCGATGCCCATTCGCGCAGGGTCCACCCCGGCCGCACTCCACCCCACCAGGCGCCCCATGGGGGTAAGGCCATGCCGGGCCAAATAGTCGCCCGACACGACCAAGCAGCCGGCCGCGGCATCGTTCTGCTGGCTGGAGTTACCCGCCGTGCATACCCCCCCCTCGCGCAGCGCCTTCAAGCCGGCGAGGCTCTCGGGAGTGCTCTCGGGGCGTATCCCCTCGTCGCGCGACACGGTGGTGCTCGAGCCCTTGCGTCCCGGCACCTCGACCGCGCAGACCTCGGCATCGAAGCGGCCGCTCTCCCACGCCGTGTGAGCCCTGGCATGACTCCTGGCGGCGAAGGCATCGGCCTCCTCCCGGGTGATGTCGTACTCGCGGGCCAGGGTGTCTGCCGTTTCCGGCATGCCCGAGATGTACCCGAAGCGCTCCTCGGGTTGAGACCTCACCCGCCCCCTGTCTAGGCGATCGTGCAGGGTCACGCTTCCCGCACGCGCGCCCCAGCGCATGTCGGTGGAGTAGTACTCGATATTGCTCATGCTCTCGACGCCGACCACCATCACCGCATCGGCCTGCCCGGTCTGGACACACATGGCCGCATTGACCACCGCCTGCAGGCCCGAGCCACAGCGACGATCCAGCGTGTAGCCGGGCACCTCCAGGGGGAGTCCCGCCGACAGGGCGCCGTAGCGTCCCAGGCAGGGGGCTTCGCTCGAGGCGTAGGACTGCGAAACGATCACCTCGTCGAGGGGCGCACCCTCGAGCCCGGTACGCGCCATGAGTTCCTTCACGATGCGTACCATCAGATCGTCGGCCGTCAGCGGCCGAAAGGCGCCACCGAATTTCCCGATGGGGGTGCGGACAGGAGACACAACGTAGGCTTCATTAAGTTTTGTCATGGCGAAACAGTTCCTTCTCGGTCTCCTGCAGGTTGGGGATGAGGCGGATCCTCTACGGGAGCTAGACGCCTAGTCCGTATCGCGGACATATGTCCACAAATAAAAGACGAGTCGTGCAAGGCTGTCAAGCCTGATGCCCGCGCCTACATCTAAAGTTGAAGAACTTCTCTCGAGCGGCGCATCGCCCCCCTCACTTATCTCTTGACAGACTGCTCCAGCTTGGCTTGACATAGGCCTCACTCGTGCTATTTTGGACATATGTCCACTGTACGAACAACACGAATCCAATACCTATCTCTTCCAACCCGCTGTTTTTTGGGGATGTTTCAGTAAAGGACGGTAAGCCCATGATAAATAAGTTCACCTCATCGATCGCCGAGGCCTTGGAGGGAGTGCCCGACGAGGGGACGCTGCTCCTGGGCGGATTCGGCGCGGTCGGGCAGGCCAACCTGCTGATAGAGGGGCTTCTCGAGACCGGCGTACGTAACCTCACCGTGGTGGCAAACAACGCGGGCTATGGCAACGTGGGACTGGCCAGGCTCCTGAAGGAAGGCAGGGTCAGAAAGCTGATCTGCAGCTATCCAAGAATCGCAGGTTCCACGGTCTTCGAAGAGCTCTACAGCGCCGGGAAGATCGAGCTCGAGCTGAATCCACAAGGGACCCTGGCGGAACGGTTGCGCGCGGCCGGGGCCGGGGTTCCGGCTTTCTATACCCCCACCGGGGTCGGCACGAAGCTTGCCGAGAACAAGGAAGTGCGCGAGTTCGACGGTCAGGCCTACGTCCTGGAAAAGGCCCTCCACGGCGATGTCGCGCTGGTCGAGGCATGGGAGGCCGACCGCTGGGGCAACCTCACCTATCGCAAGGCCGGCCGGAACTTCAACCCCGTTTGTGCCACCGCCGCGAAACTCACCATTGCACAGACTCAGCACGTGAAGGAGTTGGGCGAGCTGGACCCTGAGGGCATCGTGACCCCCGGTATCTTTGTCAACCGAATCGTGCATCTCCCCTATGGCGACCCGCAGGAATAAAACAAGAGGCTACCGACGATGACGCAGACACAGTGGACCCCCAGAACGCGTTCCGACATCGCTTCCTGCGTGGCTCGAGACATCCCCGAAGGCTGGTACGTCAACCTGGGCATCGGCGTTCCGACGCTGGCCGCCAACCGGGTGCCAGAGGGCAGGGAGGTGATCTTCCATGCGGAGAATGGCATCCTGGGTATCGGCCCCGCTCCCGAGGAGGACAAGGTCGACCGCTGGATGATCAATGCCGGCAAGCAGCATGTCACCCTGCTGCCCGGGGGCTCGTTCTTCCACCATGCCGACAGCTTCGGCATGATCCGTGGTCGCCATCTGGATCTCTGCGTGCTGGGAGCCTATGAGGTCTCCTCGAGGGGCGACCTTGCCAATTGGGCACGATCGAACAACGACTCGGCTCCCGCAGTGGGAGGTGCCATGGACCTGGCGGTAGGCGCCAAGAGGGTCTGGGTCGCCATGAACCATACCACCCGGGATGGAGCCCCCCGCCTGGTGGAACGCAGCCAATACCCCTTGACCTCCCAGCGGTGTGTAAGCCGCATCTACACCGACCTTGCCGTCATCGATGTCACCGACGAGGGCTTCGTGGTCCGCGAGATGATCGGTGGCATGACACGCGATACCCTTCAGCACCTAACCGGTGCACCACTCAAGTGGAGATAGCAGCATTCTCTGGACAAAAGCCTAGTCGAGGAAAAAATGACAACACCTTCTAGTAATTTGGAAAAGCGGATTCAACTACTCGAAGATCGCGCAAAAATCACCCAGCTTCGTGCATATTACTGCCACGTTCTTGACGATCGCAACTGGGAGGAGTTGGCCAGCCTATTTACCGAAGATGGTGAATTTCAAGGCCTTGCTCATGCAGTGGGGCGCGCGGAAATTTTCCGCTTTTTCAGTGAAACTGTCGCCAATATGGCCGAAGGCTTCTGGCACTTCTGCACGAACTCAACCATGCATATCGAGGGTGACCAGGCGACAGGACGCATTTCGATGCAGTACCTGTCGCTCAAGGATGGTAAAAGCTACGTATCAGCCGGCCACTATGACGATACATTTCAACGCGTGGACGGCGAATGGAAGTTCAAGAAGAGAAAGATCACCTTCTACTACTATTCGACACTTGACAAGGGCTTTGTGGGCCAGCCGACCTATATCAATGTCGATGGCACCCCCATCTCAGAAAGTGTCGAGTGATCGTTACCGAGGCAAAGGAGTCACTACATGATTCAATCACGGCACGTCGGCAGGGCGAAGGTCACTCGAGTTGTCGAGTACAGCGCGCCTACACACGATCCAGCGTTCCTGTTCCCGGACCTAACACAGACCGAGCTGGATTCGTTCTCCGACCTACTGGCACCCAATCACTATGTGCCAGAGATGAACCGGCTTATCATCACAATCCAGATCTGGGTAGTACAGATCGACGACAAGGTCATCCTGATCGATACGGGGGTCGGCAACGACAAGCCTCGCACCGCCCCGCGCATGCGCAACCTCAATAACCGTGTAGGCGAATGGCTCGAAGCCGCCGGCGCAAGTTTCGAGAATGTCACGCACGTTATACAGACTCACATGCACTCAGACCATACCGGCTGGAATACCATGCTGAAAGATGGCAATTGGGTACCCGCATTTCCGAATGCTCGCTACTTAATGCCAAAAACGGACTTCGACTACTGGAATCAGGCCATCGAAGAAAAACCCGACATGGCCATGGATAATAGCTGGGGCGACAGCGTGACACCTGTCGTCGAGGCAGGAGTTGTCGACTTTATTGAAGACGATGCAGGTAAAATTCTGGACTGCCTCACGGTTGAGCCTGTGCCCGGCCATACGCCCGGAATGCTTAGCTATCGCCTCGAGTCGGATGGCGAGGAAGCTCTTTTCTGTGCAGATGTATTTCACTCCCCGGTCCAGATTCTCAAGCCAGAGTTGAACACTGCATACTGTGTTCTTCCCGAAGTGGCACGCGATACGAGGAAGCGAGTGCTTGAAGAGGCCTGCGAGCGACGCATTCTCCTGATGCCGATGCATTTCGGTGTACCCTGTTGCGGCTATATCCAAAAGACCGAGAATGGCTACAGGTTCGAGGGTGCCGAATGGCCCTGATTCGTCTCATGCTGATAGACGAGCCCGACTGCCTCTGAACTGCACCCCGAAAGTTGGACACCCAATCCAACCTTCGGGGTGCAGTTCAGAGGCAGTCGGGTTTTCATAGAAAGAGGTGTGGACACGACAGGTGGCCTGCTCCGGCCCGCACCCTACCAATTAGCCACACGTTCAGGCTCGATGAAACGATCCCTACGAGCCGCCCCATATTGCCGATGGGTAGATCGGCCCAAGGTACGCGCTCTGCGTGACGCTAGGTCAGGCCATAAGGCCTGCCGTACGATACATCGTTCGGCGGCCTGACGTCGACAAGGTAATCATGGCTGCTGCTTACCAGCCCACCGTCACAGCAAGCTTGCGAGAAGTCTCGATCAGCTTGGGCAGAAACTGCTCGACCAAGTCTTCCTTCGCGTGACGTGCCGAAACGGTAGAGGCATTGAGCGCCGCTATGGTCCTGCCGCTCGGGCTCATGATGGGCACCGCTATCGAACGGATGCCGATTTCAAGCTCTTCATCATTTATAGCAAAGCCTTTGCTGCGTATCTTAATAATCTCGTCCCAGAACTTTATGGGATCGGTAATGGTTTTCTCTGTGAAGCCATTAAGCCTATAAAGTTGCAGCCAGTTGTGCAGATCTTTATCCGACAAGGCGGCAAGAAGTACTCGCCCAATCGAGCTGCAGGCAGCGGGCAGGCGAGTGCCATTGGTGATGCTCGATGAATAAATACGGCGCACCTCTACCCGCTCGATGTAAACAATCTCTCCGCCATCGAGCATTCCCACCGAAGAGGACTCATCCAGACTACGCGTCAGCTCCTCGAGTATTTTCGCGGACTCTTCACCTAGACTGTTTGGCACCAAGAAGCCACGTGACAGGTTGATCAGCTTCGGAGTCAACCAGAACATTTTGCCATCGGTATCGACATAGCTAATCTGTTTAAGCGTCAGCAAAAGGCGTCGTGAGGTCCCTCGAGTAAGCCCTGTAATTTTGGCCACATCGGTCAGAGTCAACCGCCCCTGATGTCTCAAAGAATCCTCAGACGTGAAGCATTCGAGAATTTTCATCGCCCTCCCAACAGCGCTGACAAACTCAGTCCGTGGGAACGCATCTTGACTCGAAAGAGACTCTGCCTTTGGGCACATACATGCTTCCTGTTACTCAAATAACTGTGTGGCTTGGGTCTGCTAATCATCGATTCTGAACAATTCGACTCGTGCAGCGCCTTAATGTGATCGCATCCGGTTACGAAAAAAGCCAGTTAGCTGATGACGGCTCTTTCTGAGCCCTACTAGGCTGTGGCATTTCACGGATACCGCATCGAGTAGGAATCGATACCGCTTAGACTTTCGTCTTATTGCCAGCGCTCAACACTTTATTTAGCGTATTAATTTGTTTGGTGACGTCCCCTCACTATTGGCCTCGAAGCATACCTCTTTACCTGAGTCAGGTCGGTGAACCCTGCCGCTGCTACTATCGGATCAGTGCATTTCGGTGTGCCACAACTCATATTCAGTAAACTTATCCATGGAAAGCCCCGAATGCCTGCCTGATGACTTCCCTCCGCGGTGCAGAAGGGGACCGCAGCCGGCTAGCCGCCCAATGGGTGGCTAGTGTTGTTTACTACTAAGCCAGTGCCATCATTGATCCGCAACTTGGGGACTGCCGGTCGGCTCATGCCGCTGATACGTCATCATGAGCGAGGAGCATAGCTAATACCATCGTGTTTCTCCAATAGGTATCGCAACCGCTTCTGTAACCTCAATAGACGAGCACGTGCTGCAGCTCGGCGCGGTGCTCCGGTGCGGCAATTTCTAACATTAACCGTTTTCTTTCCGACAGGGTGCGCCCTCGCAAGTCTGCCACACCGTACTCGGTCACGATGATGCCCGCTTCACTGCGCGGTGTGCTAACCGGCCCCGACAATGCCCCTACGATACGGGATGCCCCTGTCTTCCTGACTGTTGCGGGGAGGGCTATGATGGGCAAACCTCCCCTTGACCTATGCGCACCGCGGAGAAACTCTGCCGCACCGCCGACGGATCCGATGTACTGACCATTGGCCACCTCGGCGTTGACTTGCCCCGTCAGATCAACCTCTACGGCGGAGTTGATCGCTACAAACCGATTCTGCTCCGAGAGAATCACCGGGTCATGTGTGTAAGATGAAGGGCATAATCTAATCGAGTCATTCCTGTGCGCGAAATCGTAGAGTCTTTGGCTTCCCAACAGCCAACCCGTGATGTTGACACCACGGTCGTGGACCTTTTTAGAATTATTAATGACCCCTTTCTTTATAAGCTTGACGATACCATCACCAATCACCCCTGAGTGAACTCCCAGATCTCGGTGACTCTCGAGCGCACCAAGAATAGCATCGGGTAACTGCCCAAGCCCCATCTGAAGCACCGATCCATTCTCGACCAGCCCAGCGACATGATCGGCGATTTTTCTCTCCGTCACGGTAGGTTCTGGGAGAACAAGCTCACGAATGGGTCGCGATGTTTCAATGACAACATCGATCTCTTCCCTACCGATGCTTATCATGCCAGGCACATCCGGCATCTGATCATTGATCTCAGCGATGACGATCCTCGCTCGTTTTATCAGTGGGGCGATATACTCCTGCAGTACGCCAAGGTTATGACGCCCGTCTGCTCCAGCGGGTGGCAGGTGAAGCAGCAGCACATCGACAGGAGTCAACACGCTGGCCAAGGTGGAATACGGTACTGGCAAAACTTCCAGGAGACCGTCTTTCGCCAAACGCCTATTCGTTCCGCTCGCGCAATATGAACGAAATGTTATTTTATCTGTATAGAAGGGATCTGGTGTTCGAGACAGGCTGAAGCCGATCGTTGCCGTCAAGGGTCCGATATCGTGACGCTGACTGATCAAGGCATTGGTGATGGTTTCGGGCTCCGCCCCCGCCTGCCCCCAGACAACAGAGTCTCCAGATTTTATCCAGTCACTGAGCTCGAGGGAATCTTGGTTAATCACTACCGTCGACGCATTACGCATTGCCGTTCCCTTTTCTCTAACGGTCCGTTGGCTTTTATCACATAATACCGGGCAGCCAGGTCACCACATTCGGAAACGCTGTCATCAACACGACCGAGAGGAGGAAGATCAGCAGTACCGGGAAGCTGGCTCGGAAGACTTGACTCACAGTAAGGCCAGGAGCCGCAGCGGACAAGGCAAACAGTGTATACCCGAAAGGTGGTGTAATGCCTCCTACCGTCAGGTTAATGAGCAATATTGTCCAGAACCAGATCGGATCGAACCCCTGTGCAGCCACTAATGGCTGATACAGCGGCACCGCCATAAGTATGAAGGCGATCTGATCAATGAACATACACAAGATGACTGGAATTATCATCATTATGATGAACATAACGATGGGATCCAGACCCAGGCCTGTCGCCCAATTGACCAACCCTTGGGATGCACCAGTAAAAGATACGAGCTGACTGAACAAAGAGGATGACGCGATAATAATCATGATCATCGCGCTCAACTTGACCGATGAGGTTAGCGACTGGCTGAACATCTCGACACTTGCACGATTATAAAAAATGGCAACTAAGATCGCTCCTAGCACACCGGTCGCGGCTGATTCAGTGGGGGTCGCTATACCCAGCATGATCATGCCCATCACCATGAAGACAACAAACATGAATGGGATCATTTTTAGCAGCGCTCCTGCTGTGGTGCCCCCTTCTTTGTCTTCTTCGTCCTGCTCATCGCTAGGTGCGATACTTGCGTTCCTCTTGATCGAGAGGAAGATGTAGGCGCCCGTCAGGCATGAAATTATAATACCAGGCACGATCCCGGCGATCAGCAAGCCGGCGATTGATACATTCGCAAGGGACCCGATGATAATCGCAAGCAAGGAGGGGGGGATAATAGGTGCCAGTGATGCCCCTGCCAGAATGACCGACGCTGACATCTTGGGAGAGTAGCCCCGTGACTCCATATTAGGAAGTACCGAGCGGCCCAGCATCGCGGAGACAGCCACGGCAGCTCCGGAGAGTGCCCCGAAGATGGTCGCCAGCAGCAACACTACTACATATAGCCTTCCCTTAATCTTTCCAACGAGCCGATTCACGGAGTTGAAAAGAACGTCGACACTCCCTGAGCGAAAGAGAATTTCACCCATCAAGATAAATAACGGAATCGTCACGAAGCCCATCGTTGTCATGCTATCGCCGACACTGTTGACGAACATTCCATAACCTCGTGGCCCCATCATGACCATGGTGGCCGACAGGTTGACCACGAGGAATGCGATGAACACATTTATTCCCGTAGCCATCAAGCCGATCAGCGCGCCGAAAAATATCAGCAAAGTGACAAGCCAATCCATTACTCTTCACTCCCATTGTCAGGAAACATCGAAAGGTAGGCAAAAACCAGTCCTGACATTAAGTACCCAATGGTTAAGCAGCCTGTCACATAAGCTTTCGGTATCCGCCATGTCCCCTGGGTATTTATTCCCCGATCGACCTGCGTCCAGAACACATCTTGCATGATATAAGCCACGATGACACAGACGATGGCACAGACGGCAAACATTACTCTCTGATAAATATGGTTTGCTGGAAATTTTTGCGAAAAGATCGATATCGAAACATGCCCCCTTCTCCTAGTCACTTCGGGCAAACCAAACATGACCACTACCGCCAATAGATAACGAACGCTGTCAGAGCCCCACCGAGTGGGGCTATCGAAGAAATGGCGAGACGTTATTTCAATCAGCGTGATGCACACCACTCCCACCAAGGCCATGCAGGCTATGCCTAGACTTACTTTTATCGACAGGTCGAGAATTCCCTCGACCTGACTCTTTATGGCTCTTGAGGCTATGTTTATCACTGAAGAATTCCTGCTTCTTTAGCCTGTTTGTACATCTTATCTATCACCTCGTCGTGGCCCAGGCTTCTGGCTGTCTCCCAAGCACCATCTGCGATTAGTTTATCCAGGCGCGCAGCATCTTCTTCTGGCATCTGGGTAATTTGCACGCCCCGCTTCAGAAGCTCTGCTTCTTCCTCGGCAGCCAGTTTGTCAAACCTAGCCACAGTTTCTTTCTCAATCTCAAGAGCCGCTTTCATAATCACGTTTTGCTCTTCTTCCGACAAGCTTTCCCACGTGTCAAGGTTCATGTAGGCAAAAAGGTCCACCGTACCGAAAGTTGGACGTGAAATATAATCTGCAACCTCATACCACTTTTGCTCCAGCATTCCCACCAGTGTTGTCCCCGCCCCATCTACAACCCCTGTCTGAAGAGCAGAATAAACGTCTGTCATGGGCATAACAACCGGAGAGCCGCCCAAACCTTCAATAGCCGGGTTATAGAGCTGTGTTCCTCGAATCTTTCTTCCTTCAAGCGATGGAGCGTCTTCAACCGGATCTTTGAGCATAAAATTGAAGGCTTTCGAACCGGCCGGCGCAACAAAAATAGCTTTCAGGCCTAGCCCGTTATAAAACTCATCCATCGTGTCGATAATACCTGATGAACGCCGCAGCTCAGGGTCTGGCTCCGTTCCTTCTATACCAAGTGCAACGCTTGCCGATCCGATATGATACGCAGGAGCCGTAAACAAGATATCAAACAACCCAGCTTGAACTGGCTCCAGTTGTTGAAACGCAGGTACCACATCGGGTCCAGCCATAGTAATCGAAGTTTCTCCGTCAGATAGCTCCGACACTTTTTTCATAAAGGGTATTGCAATATGTTCGTTATAAGCTTGGTTCGAAGCCCAGCTCGACAGCATTCTAAGTTCGGTTGCTAGCGCAGGAGCTGCTGTAATCGATGTAAATGAGGCCACGGCTGTTGCAGCTAGAATCTTATTTAATTTCATTGCTTCACCCTATTATACCTATTGTTCCAGAGGAAGCCTTTACTGGCCCCTAGGTGAATGTAAGTCCGCCTTACGGACTAATGTCCATTAAAGTATTTGCCCATATGCCTGTCAAGGCTCTTATTGGCCGAAAATGGCGATGCCTCTTAGACGATAGTGGTAATTTCCCTCGCGAAGCCCCTGCTCAAAACTAGTCCCATCACGGTGGGCGCTGAGAAGAATTCTGTAACCTTTCCCAGAAACTGACATACCGAAGTAGTGTGGCGTATCGATTACCGAGCTGGCCCGGCAGGACGGCGTGTCCGGGCAGCCCCTCTACCCCAGAAGGTCAAATACAGCGGCACGGAGGTTTCAGAGGCCAAGCGCTAGTTAGTGCTTCCTGCCGTACGGAATGTAGTGGCACAGTGAATCTGGCCACCTGACTTTGAGTGTATGATGGCTCACAGAGACAATCAGGTGCAGATGATGACGAAGAAGAGAACGTTTAGCCCGGAATTTCGCTTGGAAGCGGCCCAGCTC
>NZ_JAXOVV010000040.1:0-20599 GCF_036663415.1 Salinicola sp. 4072
TTATATGATCGGTTACTACAGCAGCCTCCGGCCGCACAAGCATAACGATGGGATACCGCCGAATTTGGCAGAAAAGAACTACTGGAATGCTCAAAGCTCGGTGGCCAAAAGCACTTGACCACTACACATCACGATCTCTCCCGACGCCAATCTATACGACTGCGAACAGTTGATGCGGGAACGAAAGCTGACATCGCTGATTGTCGCCGAAGGGCAAGAGCCGCTGGGCGTGGTGAAAAGCTTCGACGCATAGATCGATCGTGGTTCGAGCCGGCGATGGCGCAATTCTTCTTTATAGGAATCTCCAGTGAGTAATATTTTCGACATGAAAGGGTTGAGCAACCATTCACCCTTCACCCTGTTCGGCGGTATCAATGTTCTTGAGTCTCGCGATATGGCGCTGAAGGCCTGTGAGCATTACGTCGAGGTCACCAACAAGCTCTCCATCCCCTATGTGTTCAAGGCAAGCTTCGACAAGGCCAATCGCTCTTCCATTCATTCCTATCGTGGTCCGGGGATGGAAGAGGGGCTGAAGATATTCGAGGCCATCAAGTCCGAATTCGGCGTTCCCGTCATTACCGATGTCCATGAAACATGGCAGGCTGCGCCAGTGGCCGAAGTGGCGGATATCATCCAGTTGCCCGCCTTCCTGGCGCGACAGACGGACCTGGTCGTTGCCATGGCCAAGACCGGCAAGCCGGTCAATATCAAGAAGCCGCAGTTCCTGAGCCCGGCACAGATGCTGAACATCGTCGAGAAGTTCAACGAGGCGGGCAACTCGCAGCTGATGCTGTGCGACCGGGGGACATGCTTCGGTTACGACAACCTCGTGGTCGATATGCTGGGCTTCGGTGTCATGAAGAAGGTTTCCGGCGATCTGCCGATCATCTTCGACGTGACCCACGCGCTGCAACAGCGCGATCCGGGCGGTGCCGCATCAGGCGGTCGTCGGCAGCAGGTCGTCGAGTTGGCCAGCGCAGGCATGGCCACCGGCTTGGCCGGGCTGTTCCTGGAATCCCACCCCGACCCCGATAACGCCAAGTGTGATGGGCCGAGCGCATTGCCGCTGCATCTGCTCGAACCGTTCCTGACGCATATCAAGGCGATCGATGACACGGTCAAGTCATTGCCTGAACTCAAGATCGACTGAACCGGTTGTCTTCCATGAAAACAGTCATTGTGATTCCTGCCCGATATGGCTCCAGCCGTCTTCCGGGTAAGCCGCTGGCGGATATCGTCGGCAAACCGATGATCCAGCATGTTTACGAGCTTGCCAGTGCCGTGCGTAACGTCGAGGCTGTCTGGGTAGCCACTGACGACCAGCGCGTCATGGATTGCGTCGCCGGCTTTGGCGGGAATGCGGTCATGACTTCGCCCGATCAAGTTTCCGGCACCGACCGGCTGGTTGAGGTAATGCAGAAGGTCGAGGCCGATCTCTACATCAATGTGCAAGGCGATGAACCCCTCATCCGGTCCACCGATCTGGAAAGTCTGGTACGAGAGATGGAGACCGTCTCTTCCGAGGTTCATGTCGGTACGCTTTGCCATCCGATCTCGTTCGAGGAAGCGAAAAGCCCCAATAGCGTCAAGGTCGTACTCAAGGAAAACGGTGACGCGCTCTATTTCAGCCGCTCTCCGATTCCTTTTCCCCGGGAGCCTTCCGAGGCGAGCTTTTTGAAGCACGTCGGTGTCTATGCTTACCGCCGAGAGATTCTCGAGCAGTATGGCCGCCTTGGCTCGCCGATGCTGGAACGCTCCGAGGTACTGGAACAACTGCGGCTGTTATACGCGGGCATGACGATCCGCGCCGTCGAGGTCGAGCCGACGGGGCCCGGCGTCGATACGCCTGAGTGTCTCGAACGGGTCCGTGCGCGTTTCCTCGGGCAGGAATACGCCCCCGCTGATCCGCTAGCCAACGTCAAGCTGGTCATTGCTGACGTGGATGGCATTTTGACTGATGGCCGCCTGCACTATACGGAAGCGGGGGAAACGACGAAGACGTTCCATGTTCGCGATGGTCTGGGTATCAAGATGCTGATGGCGTGTGGTGTGCAGGTGGCCCTGCTGTCGGGACGTGATTCGCCGACCTTGAGAAAGCGGGCTGCGGACCTGGGTATTCGACACGTTCTCTATGGCGTGAAAGACAAGGCGGAAGCCTGCCGTCTCCTTCAGGAACAGGCGGCGGTTACCAAGGAACAGACGGTGTGCCTGGGGGACGACTCGATAGATCTTCCCGCTTTTGGCGCTTGCGGGCTGAGCTTTACGGTGAATGATGCACCCGAGTATATCGCCAGTGCGGCTACCGGCGTGCTGCCTGTCTCGGGTGGGGCGGGCGCGCTGCGCTATCTCAGCGACAAGATCCTCGAAGCTCAGGGGAAGGCCGATGTGTTCCAGTCGGTGGAAGGCTATAGTCGTGTCATGCATTCGATGGCGCAATGAAGGCCTGAGCGATGGCGGGCGGGGATAGTGAGATGAACCGGAGGGAACCGTTATGAAACGGGTTTTTCAATATCCGATCTGGCTGGGTGAGCTGTTCACCGGCGCCAAGTCTTTCAAGGCCAACCCTCTCATAGGGAACGATTATCTCAATCGCTACGGTCTTCACGTGGGGCGCGTCTGGTTGGCGTACTGGATGTCTCGTCTGCGCATGGCGATGCTGGCGCCGGGCGTGCCCAGGGCGGATCGCGAGCAGTTCCAGCAGTACGGTTACGTGCTCAAGGAAAGCTACCTGCCCGAGTCGCAGTTCCTGGCATTGGTGAAGGCGGTGCGGGAATACGAGGGTGAAATCCGCGAGTGCTGCCAGGGCGATACCAATACCCACCGGATTCTGCTGGCGCCGGAAGTGCTGGAGCAGCTGCCCCAGGTCAAGGCGGTGCTGGAAGATGCCGCGCTGAAGCGGCTGTTCCGCTATTGTGCCGGGCATGCCCGCTTGCCGATCTGCCATATCGAGAACGTGCATAACGGCAGCCGGAAAAATGACACGGTGCGGGATCCGCAGAAGAATCTGCATGTCGATACGTTCCAGCCCACCATGAAGTTCTGGCTCTATCTGGAGGACGTGACCGACGAGAATGGCCCGTTCGTGTTCGTGCCTGGCTCCAATCGTCCGCATCGCGAGCGCTTGAAGTGGGAATATCAGATGAGCCTGCGAGCCAGGGAGCATGCGGATCGCTATACGGCCCGTGGTTCGTTCCGGGTAAGCCAGGAAGAGGCCGAGAGGTTGGGCGAGGGCGGCCCACGGCCATTCCGGGTCGCGGCTAACACGCTGCTCATCGCCAATACCTTCGGTGTCCATGCCCGGGGCAATGCCGAGCCGGGCAGCTCCCGCTTGGCATTATGGGGCATGAGCCGGACCAACCCCTTCCTGCCATTGCCGGGGCTGGGATTCGAATACTTCAACCGCTTGCAGTATCGTGTGCTCCAGCGCATGCGTCGGCAGGAGGACGCCAGATCCGCTGCCAAGGGTAAGCGATCATCCTGGCATGTGATCGAGCAAAGACGCCTCTAGGCTTCTCACCGCATCACTCTTCGTTTCAGTGAAAAGCAGCCTTCGGGCTGCTTTTCACGTTTTAGGCTCCTCAGGCGTTGCGAATATCCTGAGCCCGCCTCACCAATTGCGCCTATGCCAACTGTCGCATGACGAACGGCGAGCACGCCGACTGAAGTCCTGAGTGTGAGATAAACCATCTTGTCCGTTATCTGGTGTTGCCCGATGCTGCACAGGCTGTGTCGACAGCGCCAGATCGCAGACTTTGCACGGCTATTCACTGTTCCCAATAACAACCTGCCCTATGGCGTTTCAAGGAGTCCAGGTATGAAGCCGTTGTTCAAAATCTGTGCCGTGGCCAAGGACGAAGGGCCGTATCTGGCCGAGTGGGTCTTTCACCATCTGCACTTTGGTTTCGACCTCATTCACGTCTATATCAACCGCACTTCGGACTCCTCGGTCGCCGTGCTGGAACGGATAGGCCAATCTTACCCTCAGGTCACCTTCGAGTTTCTCGACTGGATCGACCTTTGCGATCCGGGCGTCAGCGCCAAACTGCAGACGGTCGCCTATGCCAAGGAGCTCGAGCAGTCTCGCCAGCAGGGCGTGGATTGGCTCTTGTTTCTGGATGTCGATGAATTCTGGACGCCCAACGACTTTGCCACCTCCGTTGACCGTTTCGTGACCAAAAGCTGCATTGACGGGCAGCCTCAGCCTATCTGTCATTTATGGCATTGCGAGCTGGGCCAGCATGCGCCGTTCACGCCGTTACAGCGTGGTGCCGGTTACGAACTCTCTTCTCATTTGAAGACCTTGTTTCCGCTCGACGGCATCGACATTAAACACGTACGAGTGCATCACCCCATTTTCGGAGCAGAGGTGACGCCGCTGGATGCCGATGGCGCGCCGATGACGTTCGATGAGCAGCAATCGGAATTGGCATCTCACAGCGTCATGAAGCCGAAAAGCGCTTACATCATTCATCGAATGTACCGCTCGGAACAGGAGTACATGGCGTTGTCGCTTCGCGGTCGGCCTTCCCAACGCCGTCGGTTGAAGATGAATCGCCCTGGTTATCGGTCCCATCGGAATGTATCGATACGCCACCGCTTCTTCTGGCCGGAAGATGAATTCCGTGATTACGCGCTTCAGCGAGAGCGCTTTCTGGCAGCGCTCGATATCGAAAGCCTCATTACCCAGGATAAGGCCGATATTCTCGCAAGGGCTCGCCGCGCAGTGCGAATGGTACAAGAGAGGCTCGAGACGCCGGAGCGTACCCAGGCCATAGCGTTCTTGAGAGGGACGCGCCATGCCGTTGTCGAAGCCGAGAAGCCACCGGCTCCCTCGGCCGAGTCGCCAGCCGTCGAGCCGAAGCTCGATACCCCGGATCCTGCCCAGGCAACGGCGCCCTCGAGCGAAACGAATCATGACGTAGGGGAGGCCGAGCAACCGCCGGCTCCTTCGGTCGATTCGCCAGCCGCCGCCGAGCCAATCCAGGCCTCGGTCGACCAACGTGTCGGGGCGCCGGAAACGAATCTTCCGTCGACCCAGCCGGCAAGGCCCCGTTCGTGGTTCACGGTGATGCTCGGTCGGTTCGGGTTTTCCTCCCGGGATGCCTCTCAAGGGGCCACCCGTCCGGCTAGTGAGTACGATCGCCGCTGAAAATGCGCGGTCTCGAATCCTGTCGACTATCGCTCGTACGAAAGCTCGTACGAAAGCTCGTACGAAAATATCCGAAGGCCTGCCAGTACGGCAGGCCTTCGTCGTTCATTCGTCGCTTATTCGCGCTTATTCGCGCTTATTCGTCACTTATTCATCAGAGATGGCGATCGATACAGCTCGTTGCGGTCCTAGGCGGTACGCGCTTTCCACTCTGTCTCGAGCATGTCGAGGGTCCGGTCGATCTGTTCGCGGGTGTGGTCGCAGTTGAGGAAGAAGCGCAGGCGCGCGCTCTTCTCGGGCACGGCCGGGTGAAGGATCGGCTGTACGTTGATGTCGTCCTTGAGCAGGGCGTCCGATAGCCCGGCGGCCAGCACGGAGCTGCCGACGATCACCGGCACGACGGCGACACCGATGCTCTCGCCGATATCGAACCCCTTGAGCCGCGCCTGCTGCAGGAAGTAGCGCGAGATATCGTGCAAGCGCTTCAGGCGCTCGGGTTCTTCCTTCATGATCTGCAGGGCGGCCAGCGACGGCCCGGCCACCTGGGCGGGCATGCCTACGCTGTAGAGGAACCCCGGCGCGAAGTAGCGCAGCATCTCGACCAGTTCACGACAGCCGGCGATATAGCCACCGCAGCCGGAGAGTGTCTTGGAGAGCGTGCCCATCCAGATATCGACATCGAGAGCCGGCACGCCGCAGTATTCTCGCAGCCCCAGCCCCCGGTCGCCCATCACGGCGAAGGAGTGGGCTTCATCCACCATCAGCCACGCCTGGTGGCGCTGCTTGATCTCGACGAAGCGTTTCAGATCCGGGGCGTCTCCATCCATGCTGTAAAGCCCTTCGATCACCACCACCACACGCTCGAACTGGCGGCGATGGCGCGTCAGCAGCGCCTCGAGCGCGGCCGGATCGTTGTGCGCGAAGCTCATGCGGCGCGCGCCGGAGAGCTGCGCGCCGACCACGGTGCTGTTGTGGATGTACTCGTCGTGAAGGATCAGATCCTTGGGGCCGAGCAGATAGCCCAGCGTCGAGACGTTGGTGGCATGGCCGCTGACGAATGCCACGGCGTCTTCGACTTCATACGTCTCGGCGATCGCCCGTTCCAGCTCGTGGTGGATCGGCCGTTCGCCGGAGACCGGGCGGCTGGCCGAGACCGAGCTGCCATAGCGTTCCAGCGCGTCGATGCCGGCCTGGATCACCTTGGGGTGATGAGCCAGGCCGAGGTAGTTGTAGCTGGCGAAATTGATGCACTCGCGCCCGCCGATCACTGTGGTCGCCCCGGCAGTGCTCTCGTGGACCTTGAAGAATGGATCGGGAATGCCCAACCGCTTGCCGCCTTCGCGCATCATCTTGAGCTGTTGATAGCCCGGATGACGATCGAAGCGGATGAAGCGCTCGTCGACGCTGGTCGCGGCCGGCCTGGGGGCGGTATCGCCCTCCGGGCGTTGCTGGCGGCGCTGGCGGGCTTCCTGCAGCAGGCGCTGTTTCAGCACGTCGCGGGATTGGCTCATGATTTGGCCTCCCCGGCGTCGCCCTGTGATTCACCGCCATTTTGCAGCACCTCGACGCCGTGCTGGGCGGCCAGCCCGCTGAGCGCGTCTTCATCGCTGTCTGACGGGGCTTCGTCGCCACGCAGCTTGAGCATCAGGTAGTCGCACAGCTTGGCCAGTGTGCCGGCCTCGCTGAGCACCATGACCGGGACCTGGACGCCCAGGCGGGCTTCCAGCGCGGTTACCAGCTCGACGCCCATCAGCGAGTCGAAGCCCATGTCGTAGACGGATTTGTGAATATCGATCTTCTCCTCGTCGATCAGCAGGATCTTGGCGAGTTCCTTGCTGAGGACATCGATCAGGGTGGTATAGAGCGCTTCCGGCGCCAGGCTGGCCAGCAGCTTCTGCAGGTCGTCGTCGCCTTCCTGGCTGCCGTCGTCCTCGGCGGTGCGGGCGATTTCCCGGTAGCGCGGCGCTTCCGCCGTGGGCAGGAAGCGCGCCAGCGCACGCCAGTCGAGTTCGAGCACGCCGAGCGAGGCGACATCGGCCACCAGCATGCGCTCGAGCACCGCCAGGGCATCGGCGGAGGTCAGCGCCTGGCCGCCGAGACGTTCCTGCAGGCTGTCGCGGGTCTGGGTGTTGCGGGCCAGGAAGCCCACGTCCTCGATCGCGCCCCAGCGCACCACCGTCGCCGGGCGCCCGTTGGCGCGCCGGTGGGCGGTGAAGGCTTCCAGCCAGTGGTTGGCGGCCACGTAGCTCGCCTGGCCGGGGTTGCCGAACAGCGTGGTCGCCGAGGAGTAGACCACGAAGAATTCGAGTTCGTCGTCGGCGGTGAGCGAATCCAGATGGCGCGCGCCTTCGAGCTTCGGCGCCATGGCGTGGCGGATACGCGCTTCGTCGAGATTGCGGATCAGACCGTCGTCGATGACGGTTGCGGCGTGGACGATGCCGTGAATCGGGGCGAGGCTCTGGCGCGCTTCGTCCAGCACGCGTTCGAGCGCCTCGGCATCGGTCACGTCGCAGGCGCGGGCCGCCACCGTCACCCCGAGGGCTTCCAGCCGTGCGATGCCGGTTTCGGCTTCCTCGGTGGTGGGGCCGCGACGGCTCAGCAGCAACAGCTGGCGCGCGCCCTTGGCGGCCAGCCATTCGGCGGTGGCCAGACCGAAGCCGCCGAGGCCGCCGGTCACGACATAGGTGCCGGCGGCATCCAGCGTCAGCGGAATGTCCTTCGCGGGGGCTGGTGCCATCTGCGGCGGGCGTTCGTAGGTAACGACGACCTTGCCGATCTGGCGAGCCTGCTGCATGTAGCGGAACGCCTCGACCACGCGGTCGCTGCCGAATGCGATGTACGGCAGCGGCGACAGCGTGCCGTCGGCGAACAGCGCCATCATCTCGGTAAACAGCTCGCCGGTGAGTTCCGGCAACTCGCTCATCAACTGATCGGAGTCGACGCCGAAGTAACTCAGGTTGTTACGGAACGGGCGCAGGCCGACCTTGGTGTTCTCGTAGAAGTCGCGCTTGCCGAGTTCGATGAAGCGGCCGAACGGCTTGAGCACCCGCAGGTTCTGGTTGATCGCTTCACCGGCCAGAGAGTTCAGCACTACATCGACGCCATCGGCGCCGACACGCTGGCCGTTGCCGTTGCCGTTGCCGTTGCCGTTGCCGTTGCCGTTGCCGTTGCCTTCCCGGGTCTGACGTTTCAGAAAGTTGTCGTGAAGAATCTCTTCGGCAAAGGTCAGGCTGCGCGAATCGTAGATACGATCGACGCCCATCAGCCGCAGGAAGTCCTGCTTCTCCGGTGAGCCGACCGTGGCGATGATTTCCGCCCCCAGCCAGCGGCCGACCTGGATCGCGGCGAGGCCGACGCCGCCGGCCGCGCCGTGGATCAGCAGTCGTTCGCCGGGCTGTACGCGAGCCAGATGCTTGAGCGAGTAGTAGACGGTGAAGAAGGTCGTCGGGATCGTCGCCGCCGCAGCGTAGCCGATGTCGGCGGGGATCCTGGCCACCGCGTTGACATCGGCGACCAGCCGATCGCTGAAGCTGGCGGGGCCGAAGCCGACCACCGCGTCACCGGGGCGCAGCGAGCCATCGGGATCGCCGACGCTGATCACTTCACCGGCGAACTCCAGGCCCAGGGTGGGGCCGGCGAAGCCGTTTTCGATCGCTTCGTCGGAGAGCAGGCCGAGCGCGTACATCACGTCGCGGAAGTTGAGCCCGGTGGCCTTGACTGCGATCTCGACCTGGCCGGCTTGCGGCGCGGGCAGATCATGCGGCTGCCAGCGCAGATGGCGCAGCTGACCCGGCAGCTCGAAGCCCAGGCTGACGGCACGATCGCTGGCGGAGGCTTCCTCGCCGCCGACTTGCGTGCCGGGCGCCGGCGCCAGACCCAGCCTCGGCACCCAGCGCTGGCCATCGGCGTCGAGCACGATCTCGGTCTCCGCGTCCGGCACGCTGAGTTCGAACAGCAACGCATCCAGCAGCTCGTTGGACAGCGTGTCCCGGCTCGACAGCGGCAGATCCAGCAGCCGCACCTGACGGCTCCCGGCCTCGTTCTGCAGCGAACGTCCGAAGCCCCACAAGGCGGCGTCTTCAGCTAGCTTGGAAAGATCAGACGACATGGAACCGTGCGGCGCGCTTGCTGCGGCTTCGGGCAGCTTGGAAAGCGCGGTGGCGTCGGACTGCGTAGAAAGCGCGGTGGCGTCGGACCGCTTGGAAAGCGCGGTGGCGTCGGACTGTGTAGAAAGCGCGGTGGCGTCGGACCGCTTGGAAAGCGCGGCTTCGGGCGCGATGAAGAAATGCGCACCCACACCCAGCGTCAGCCACCAGAGCGCGGCAGGGCTCTCGTGAGCCTCCAGTGTCTGCAGCCACTGAGCCGCCAGTACGCAGCGATCTTCGGCGGCGGTTGCCAGGCCGCGCAGGTCAACGATCTGGCTCGGGTCGAAGGACTCGAGCGCCAGCGGGAGCAGGTCCTGGGGCGCCAGTTCGCTGCCGACCAGGTGGTGCACGGTCTGGCCCAGTGTCTCGAAGCGCTTGACCAGTTTCGACGCCAGCCACTGGGCAGCGTCGTTGCTGATGATAAGCCACTGCTCGGCGGGATGGGCCGCATCGCCACGGAGTCGCTCGGATTCGGTTTCCGTCGAGCGCGCCGTCATCGGCGCCTGGGCGGTCAACAGCTGCAGGCCGCCTTGCTCGCTTTCCAGCGCGTGGCGTTCGATCTGACGATATCCCAGCGCTTCCAGTTGCTGCAGCGTGGCCTGGAGATCGGCAGGGCGGGTGTCCGGTTCCATCGCCATCGACAGGAACGACTGCCAATCGGTGTCTCCCAGTACCAAAAACGCGATCTGGGCGTCGTCCGCCAACTGCGCCGGCAGCCAGCGCAGCAGCTTGTCGATTTCGTTCTGCGTGCCATCCAGCGTCACCAGCGCGACGTTGGCACCGATCGCGGGAGCGTCGGCATCGAGCGTCAGCAGATCGACTCTGGCGTCGTGTTCCGCCAGGGGTTGTGCTTCGCTCGATGCGCTGTCTCTCAGGGCGACGAAGCGATATTGGGCGCGATCGCCGGTCAGGCCGCTCATCAGCCGTTCGCCGAGCTGCGGACGCAGCGCCGAGGCCTCGAGCATCACCAGCCGCTGGTGGGGCGGCAGCAGCTCCAGCGACATGGCATATTGCGAAAGCCAGGTATCTGCCAGCGCGTACCAGCCGCGTTCACTGACGGCAGCCTGTACCAGCCGTGTCAGACGCGGGGCATCCAAGCCCAGCGTGGCCCGGCTATCAAGATGATCGTCGAGACGCCCTTCGAGCCAGTCCGTCAGGTGCAGGCCGAAGCGGCCGATGCTGTGGGTCAGCGCGGCGTAGTCCGGGTAGTCCCGAATCAGCAGGTTCCATATCGTTGCCGCGTCGATCTCCGGCGCTTCCTGCAACTGCCAGCCGGTCGGCGTTTCCGCCGCGATGCCGATGGCGAGCGCGAGTTCGATGACCGCCTGGCGGCGCTGGCGGGTCTCGGTCGTGCCGGTCTCGGGATTCTTGGCGAGCAGTGGGTCGACGAGCAGCGGGTCGGCGAACAGTGGGTCGGTGAGCAGTTGATCGGCAAAGAGCTGGCCGTCGCTGTCGGCATAGCCGCGCAGCGCCTCGTCGAGAAACGCGGAGACCAGCGTCTCGAGCAGCGGTTCGACTTCGTCGCCGTAGCGGCCATCGGTCACGCTGCGGTAGTTCTCGATCAGCTGACCCAGCGCCAGCTCGGCGGTGGCGTCGTCGAGCGGCAGCGCGGCGGCTTCACGCGGCGCCGGTACCAGGCGATGGTCCAGATAGCTGAGCCGGTGCTGTACGGCGTGACGCAGGCGGGCGGCCTTGAAACGCGCGCCTTCGACCACCGCCACGGCGTTGCCGGCGGCATCGAACAGCGCGACGTCGGCGCACAGCGAGTGCGGTGCGCGACTGGTCAGGCGTACTTCCATCGACGCCGGCGGCGCGGCATCGACCTGGAGCTGGAGTCGCTCCAGGCGCACCGGTACGAAAGCCAGGCCGCCGGCCTTGGCGAGTTCATTTGCCAGCAGCGGAATGAAGAGCTGGAAGGCGCTGTCGAGAATCCCCGGTGCCAGCAGGCAGTCGCGCTGATCCTCGGCGATGGCAGCGGGCAGCTCGACGCGACCCACGGCACGGTCGCCCTCGACCCACACGTCGCTGATCGCCTGGAAGCCGGGGCCGTACTCAAGCCCCACGTGCGCGGCCATCGCCAGATGCTGCTCGTGGGTATAATCCGCCGGCCGGTCCGGCAGCGGCGTGCCACGACGCGTCAGCAGCAGGCCGCGCGTCTGCGCCGCGATGCGGGCGCGGGCATTGAGCGTCCAGGCATCCTCGCTGGCCGGCTCGCGGGTCTTCATGGTCAGGGTGCCGTCGGCATCCTGAATCTCCAGCTGCAGCTTCTTGCCATGGGTGGCGTCCAGCAGCAGCGGGCTGAGAATTTCCAGCGCTTCGATGTCCAGCACCGGCGATGCCTTGGCAGCCGCGGCGGCGGCGAGCGCCAATTCCGCGAAACCGGCGCCGGGGAATACCGTGGCGTCACCGACACGATGGTCGGCCAGCCAGGGGAGGCGGCGGGTATCGAGCTGGCTTTCCCACACCATGCCCTGACGCGCCAAGCGGTAGCCCAGCAGCGGGTGTTCGTAGTGGCGTCCCATCAGGCCCTGGGAGTCACCGGTCGTCTTGATCCAGTAGCGCTCGCGCTGCCAAGGGTAGTGCGGCAAGTCTACGAAGCGACCGGCAACCGGGAACCACGCCTCGGGAGAAACGGCACCGCTGACCAGCAGGGCGGCGAGGCTGGCTTCCATGGCACTGGCGCCGTCATGATCGCGGCTCAGCGTGCCGATGGCGCTGCCGGTTACCGACCGGGCGGTGAAGGCATCGGTCAGGTAGCGGCGCAGGATGGGCTGGGCACCGATCTCGATGAACGCACGGGCACCGGACTCGATCAGCGAGTCGACCGCCGGTCCGAACTGCACCGGTTCCCGGATGTTGAGCCACCAGTATTCGGCACCCAGTTCGCCGCCTTCCAGTACCTTGCCGGCAACGGTGGAGATGAATGGCACGCGACCGGCACGAGGCGTGATGTGTCTCAGCGCGTCGATCACGTCCTGGCGGATCGGGTCCATGGCCGGGCTATGGAAGGCGTAATCCAGCGCCAGGCGCTTGGCGAAGACCCGCTCGGCGGAGAGCGCCGCTTCCAGGCGCTCGAGCGCTTGTGCGGGGCCGGCCAGCGTCACGCCCTTGGGGCTGTTGTCCCCGGCGATCACGATGTCCCCATAGCCCTTGGAACCGTCCTTGGAACCGTCCTTGGAATCGGCGGGATCGTCCAGCCAGCGCTGCATGGCATCTGCACCGAGGCCGACGGCGGTCATTTCGCCGCTGCCCCGGGTGCGACCCTGGCCGGCGCTGCGGTGGTAGATGACGCTGACCGCATCGGCCAGGCTCAGCGCGCCGCAGGCCCAGGCCGCGGCGACTTCACCTACGCTGTGGCCGGTGACGGCTGCAGGGCGCACGCCTTCGGATTCGAGCAGTCGGGTCACGCCGACCTGGAGCGCGAACAGCGCCGGCTGGGCGATTTCCGTCCGCGCCAGGCGATCTTCGCCCTTGGCGGCGTTCTGTTGATTGCCCGTCCGTTGATTATCCGCCTGTTGATTGGTGCCATCGAGTTCGGCACGCAGCGAGAAGCCGGCGTGGCTGGCGAACAGCGCGTCGACCTCGTCGACGGCGGCAGCGAAGACCGGGGATTCGTTCAGCAGCGTGCGGCCCATCGCCTCCCACTGGCAGCCGTTGCCGTCGTAGACGAATACTGGGCCGAAACCGTTGTCGACCCGTTCGCCAACGGCGGCGCCGGGAACGCTCTCGGCGGCGGCCAGGGCATCCAGCCGGGTGATCGCATCGGCGGCGTTGTTGCTGAGCAGTACCGCCGCGTGCGGATGGCGTTCGCGGCGGAAGGCCAAGCTGTAGGCGGTGTCGTAGAACGACACGTTGCCCGCGGTCAGGTTGTCGCTCAGGCGGGCGGCGAACTCGCGCAGCGCTTCCGGGCTGCGGGCGCTCAGGCATAGCGGCAGTTTGCGGACGGGTGCCTTGGGTTGGCCGGCTGCCTCGGGCTGCGGCGTCTCGCTCGGCGACTGCAGAATGACGTGGGCGTTGGCGCCGCCGAAACCGAACGAGTTGATGCCGATGGTCAACTGGCCTTCGGCTTTCAGCTTGCGCGGCTTGTCGACGATGTCGAGATTCCAGCCTTCCAGGTCGATCCTCGGGTTGACCTTGCGAATACCGATGGTGGCGGGTACTTCACGTTCACGCAGGGCATAAAGCGCCTTGGCCAGCCCCGCGACGCCAGAGGCGGTCTCCAGATGGCCGAGGTTGCTCTTGACCGAACCGATCGGCAGCGGCGTCTTGCGCTTCTGGCCGATCGCCGCGCCAATGGCGCGGGTTTCCAGCGGGTCGCCGACGGCAGTGCCGGTGCCGTGGGCTTCCAGATAGTCGATGTCGTCCGGCGTCAGCCCCGCACGCGCCAGGGTCTGGCTCATCAGCGCGACCTGGGCATCGGTGTTGGGCACGGTCAGGCCTTTCTTGAAACCATCGGTATTGACGCCGCTACCGGCGACGATGGCCAGGATACGGTCGCCGTCGGCGACGGCCTTGTCGTAGTCCTTGAGCAGGAAGATGCCGCCGCCCTCGGAGCGCACGTAGCCGTCTCCGGATTCGTCGAAGACCTGGCAACGTCCGGTGGGCGAGAGCATGCTCGCCTTGGAGAAGATGATGAAGCCGAACGGGTGCAGATGCAGGCTCATGCCGCCGGCCAGCGCCATTTCCGTTTCGCCGCTGCGGATCGACTGGCACGCCTGGTGAAAGGCGACCAGCGACGAGGAACAGGCGGTATCCATCGACATGCTCGGGCCGTGCAGGTCGAACACATAGGAGATGCGGTTCGAGGCGATGCTCGATGTGTTGCCGGTCGCGGTCGAGGTGTCGATCACCGACATGTCGTCGGCCATGCGGTACGAATAGTCGAGACTGGCGATACCCAGGAACACGCCACATTGACTGCCGCGCAGCGTCTGCGGCGGGATGCCGGCGTCTTCCATCGCTTCCCAGGCCATTTCCAGCAGGATGCGCTGCTGCGGGTCCATCTGGGCGGCTTCACGCGGCGAGATGCCGAAGAAGCTGGCGTCGAAGCCGGCAATGTCGCCGAGACTGCCGGCGGCAAAAGTGTAGCTGGTGCCAGGGTGCTGCTTGTCGGGATGGCGATAGGCCTCCATACCCCAGCGGTCGTCGGCGACTGTGGTGACGAGGTCTTCACCAGCCTTGAGCGCTTGCCAGAAACGTTGTGATGTCGGGGCACTCGGGAACCGGTGAGCTGCGCCGATGATGGCAACGCGTTTGGTCATTGGGACTCCTTGCTTCGTAGCATTGGCTACGCCTTTCTCAATTCGCACCAAACTCGCCGGCATGTTCGATGATTCTGTCGTAGATCGTTGTGCCTAATTTATCGGCTGGGAGCGTCATTCGTACGTTATCGCTCGAATGGGGTGCGGTCTGCCAGATGAAATAGTTCGTTAAACCATCCGGCTCGCCATGCAGTGCGTAGACTTTCGGCATGATCGGCACATGGTCTCCGTAGAAACCCAGAATGCCGGGCCGTTCATTTCTCCGAAGAGAATCCCTGAGTCGTCCAAGCATACAATCGGTATTGCGCAGATGCCTTAGATAAACCGTTAGCGCTTCGCAACCGCGGGTAACGCGGCCTTCGAGCCACCGTTCGGCGACGGTCGGGTCTGCCACTTCCAGATGGAGCGGGCCGTGGGTCTCCATGCTGATCACAAAAATAAACAGTGGCTTCCCGTCGGCCGCTGCCAATTGCTGCTGAACCCTCTCCGCCAATGCGAGATCGCCGATGTACTGGCCGTCGCGCTCGCTGATGTCGAAGTCGGCGATGTCCAGGAAGGTATCGAAGCCCAGCCTGGGGTAGACCTTGTCACGCAGATAGAAGCTGGCTGGATACGGGTGAATGCAGACGGTGCGATAACCCAGGCGCTTGAGCGCGCCGGCCAGGCTGTTGGCCGGCAGTTTCGATAGCTGATGGTAGGGGTTGAAGCGATGCACGCCGAGCCGGGACGGCGTGAACCCGGTGAGCACCGCGCACTCTGTGCGCACGGTATTGGCGCCCCAGGCGGGCACGTCGAAACGCCCGCTCTGCAACGCTTCAGTCATTAGCGCGTCGTACTCGCCGAGCAGTTCGCGGCGAATGGCCGGGTGCCAGTCGCGCGGATCGAAGAAGGATTCGCTCTGAACCAGTACCACGTTCGGCAGCCTGGCGGCATCGATCGCGTCAGGATCGGCCGGCGCTGCGAAGGCGGCGTCATTATCCTGGCGGTCGATGGGGTGGCGTGTCAGCCGACCGTAGGCCCAGAGATAGGGGTAGAGGCCGAGCCTGACCAGGTCTTCGTTGGGCTCCAGCGTGCAATCGGGCAGGCGGGGCAGTTGCCGGGCCAATGCGGCAACGCTCGCCGCGACCAGCACCAGCGTCCCCAGCAGCGACCAGGGCGCATTGGCGTGACCGTAAAGCGAGGGCTCGAGCCAGAAGCCGATGCCGATCGCGATGGCGCCGGCCGCGCTGGCGGCAATGGTCAGGCCGATACCGAAAAATGGAATGTAAAGCCGAGGATGGCGCACCGCATCGACGAAGTACTCGAAGTCCTGACACAGGAAGGGTTCCCGCAGGGAGGTCGACTTGGTGTTGTTGACCTGGATGACCACCATCTGCAGCGAGGCGGCGATCACCAGCGCGAACCAGGGGCGCTGCACCACCAGCAGCCAGAAGGCGAAATGCAGCACCGCAGTCGCCAGATGTACGGCGATCGCGGCCGGAGCACGTTGCCACAGCGGCTGGGGGCGAGGTTTCAGCAGTAGTTCGAACAGGCTGGTGACGACCAGCGTGGCGATCGTGGCCCAGAACTCGTTCCAGAAGCCCTGAATCATCGATGCGCTCCGTCGCCATGGTCGGGATCATAGCCGAGCCAATTGAGCAGGCGCTGGGAGATCGCCGCCGGCAGCACGGCCAGCCACCAGCAGCCGAAATTGAGCGGGAACGGGAAGCTGATCCGGGCACGGTTGCGCTCGATGCCCCGGGCAATGACCTTGGCGGCGCGTTCGGGTTGCCACAGAAACGGCTTGGGGCCAGGCATCTCGTGGCACATCTTCGAGCTGACGTAGCCCGGCATGACCACGTTGACGCCGACGCCGTAAGGCGCCAGCCAGCCGCGCAGTGCTTCGCCATAGGCCTTGACGCCGGCCTTGCTGGCGCTGTAGCTCGGCGTGACCGGCAGGCCGTGATAGGCCGCCAGCGAGCTCATTAGCACGAGTTGGCCGTGGCCGGCGGCGCGCATACGCTTGCCGAGGAAGTTGCCCATCGCCATCGGCACGCGCAGGTTGATCTCGAGCAGACGGCTGGCGTCTTCCCACGGCTCGCCACTACCGTCCTCGCCGATGTTGATGTTCATGCCGGCGTTGATGATGACGATGTCCGGCACTGAGGGGTCACACAGCGATTCCAGCCAGCCGAACAGCGCTTCGTCCTTATCCTGTTCGAACTGGCCCGGTTCGGTCTGACCCAGTTCGACCTGGCTCAGCTCGACCTCGGCACCGGCGTCGCGGCAGGTATCGGCCAGCGCCTCGAGCACGTCGCGCTGCCGGCCATGCAGGATCAACTGGTTGCCGGGCCTGGCATAAACGGCGGCCAGCGCCTGGCCGATGGCACCGGTAGCGCCAGTGATGACGATTCGGGTCATGACGCGATCTCATCCATGAGCTGTTTTAATGGAGAGCGCTCTCTTTGCAGCGCTTGCAGGGCATTTCCCGCGGCCAGGTCAATGCCGGGACGGCAGTAGAACCCGCCATTGATCTGAACCGTCTGGGCGACCGTTCGGCGGTAGGCTCGGAAGAGTGTCGCGTCCGGGGCCGGGGTATCGAGCCAGAAATCATCCAGCGTGCCCTGATGAGTCAAACCTGCGATGTCGTAGATCGGTGAGGCCAGGGTGTGGGTCGGGCACCCGAATCCCAGCGCCACGTTGCCGGCGGTGCTGTTGACCGTGATCAGGCCGTTGGCTCGTTTGAGCAGGGCCTCGAGGTTGCCGCCTTCGAGGTAGACCAGGCGGTCGCCCAGGTCGTATTCATGGGCCAATACCTTGATCAGCCGTGCGTACTGGGCCAGCCCCATGTCGAGCGGGTGGTTCTTGATCACCAGAAATGCATCGCTTGGTGCATGGTAGGCGAACGAAGCGGCCACCTTGCCGATCACTTCCTGCATGTTCTTGTAGTCGGAGTGGTAACGGATCTGGGCGTCGTTCTTCAACTGCAGCGGCAGCAGGTAGAACGGGCGCCGGGATTCCATCAACGCCTGCAAGCGCTCATTGTCGCTACGTTTCCAATGTGGCTTGCGGAGCTTGCGCAGCAGGAAGCCGGCGTACTCCACCGGCGCCGTGACCAGGGCGTGATTGCGGTAGTGCGGATGCAGAAACGGGTTCGCGGCGCCGGCCAGGTGATAGAGCACGTCGTGCCTCGCACGGGTGTGGAACTGGTTGGGAAAGGCTTGAGGGCGTCCGACACTGGGCAGGCGCTTGCCGGCTTCCCGATACCAGGCGGGGTCGCGTGGCAGCAGCGAATGGGCGTTGACGCCCTCGCGCTCCAGCGTCACCCAGTAAGGCCGGAAATAGCCCTCTTCGAAGACATGATTGCGGATGCCGCGACGACGCGCGGCCAGAATCGCACGACGATGCACCGGGCGACGGTCGCCGAAGACCACCTGGTCGGTGATGCCGTGACGCTCCCAGATCCCGCAAAGGAACTCGGGAATGTCCTTGGCCTGGCCACGATAGACGTAGGTGTTTCCCTGGCGCCAGTAGACGCTGTCACCCACGGTGAAATTGACCTTGGTCACCGCATGGCCCGCCGCCCGCAACCGCTCGCCCAGCCGGTCGAAGAACGGGGAGCAGACACCTTGTAGCAGCAAAAAGTGTTTGCGCATGTTGCTCAAAGTCAAAGCACTCAAGTCATCGCCTTCTGGAAAACAGGTTGCGGTATAGCCGATACAGGCGGACGCGCAGAGGAAGTCCCGAGCGTTGGTCGCGCTGCTGCCGCATCAGTTCGACGGCGGTATCGGCGTTGCAAAGCTCGCCAGTGGCAGGGTCGACGTAGGTTGGATACATCAACAGCGCGCCAGCGATCAGCGCGTCCAGCGTCAGCCGTCGTTGGCGACGCGAGGCATGTAGCCGATCGTGGGTCAGCCCCCAGCCGGCATAGAACGGCAGCCCGTAGGTATGCACTTCCACACCCCGCAACAGCCCTTCGAAGCCCGTCAACGAGCACATGGTGTGGATCTCGTCGGCAAGTGCGATCAGATCGACGATGTCGTAGTCGACCAGTTCAAGGTCGTAGAGCTTGCGTGCGGTGTTGTCGAACAGGCCGATCCGTGCCCCCGAGACGACGTCCGGATGCGGCTTGTAGACGACGAATGCGTCGGGCCGATTCTGTCGGACGGCCTCGAGCAACGCCTGATTGGTCTTGATCTCGGGTGAACCATGGGCGATCGAGGCGTCGCTCTCGACCTGGCCGGGCACCAGCACGATCGGGCGGGCGCCGATGACCTCCGTCGGGAGCGAGGGCCGCGTCTTGCCACGCACGTTGTACTTCGACAGCTTCAGCTCGATCAGGCGCTGGCGCAGGCGGTTGGCACGTGCCAGCAGCGCAGGTTCGAAATCGGTCTTCGCCAGCAGGTGCTCGAGATCGCTGGGGCTATTGGCGTCGTAATAGAGTCCGCGAGAGTCGAAGGCCAATGACAGCGGCCGGGTCAGGTCGACCCCGAGCCCGACCGAACGCACGAAGCCATCCTCCATTCGCCATAATTTCAGGCCGTGCTGACGGCATAGCGCCTTGATCTCGTCGGTGGCTTTCTGCCCCCACACCACCAGGCTGTCCCGTCCTTCCAGTTCGAGCGGCTGAGGACGATCGCCCTGGAGAAAGCGCACGCTCGACGCCGGGCCGAGGAAATCGGTAATGAAGGCGCGTTTCCAGCTGGAAAAGCCGACAGCCAGCCAACGCCCGGCAAGTCGGTCACGCTGACGCTTCTGGTCGGCGATCAGGTCAATGGTGGCCTCCAGCGTCGACGCTTGCCCGGTATAGGGGTTGGCGTAGCGGCAGTAGCGCAGATAGGCCGCGGCGAACAGTTCCGGCAGTGTGCGTTGACGCTGGCGGCGCTCGCAGCGTAGCGCATCCCGGGTCAGCCCCCAGCCGGCATAGAACGGCATGCCGAAACAGTGCACCGGCTTTTCTGCCATCAGCGCCTCGAGCCCCAACTGGCTGGTGACCACGTAGACCGAGCCGACGGCGTCAAATAACGCCCATGGATTGAGGTCGTCACCGATCAGCCGGCAACGGGGGTGCTTTGATGCCTGGGTCAGATAACCCTGCTTGCGTCCGGCAATGACGTCGGGATGAGTCTTGATCAGGATCTCGGCATCCGGATGGTCGGCGATCGCGCACTCCAGCATGTGCTGGAAAGAGCTGGCATCGGCCATGCCGTAAGTGATGGAGGCGTCGTCGCGGGTCTGGTCGACGATCAGCACTCGCGGTCGATCGGCGGGGGGCAGCGGCCGATCCGGCGCGTGATTGTATTTCGACAGCCGCAGCTGGCGCAGACGCTGCATGGCCAGGTTGGCACGTGCCAGTTCGTCTGCTTCGAAATTGGCCTCGGCGAGCAGCCGCTCCAGATCGGACGGGCGGGTCGCGTCGTAATAGATGCCGCTGCAGTCCACGACCAGGCTGTGCGGCTGGGAATAGTTGACGCCCAGACCCAGCGATCGCAGGAAGCCATCCTCGATGGCGACGTAAGGCACGCCGCGCCGCGCGGCCAACCGTCTTGCCTGTGTCGAGGTGGGCTTCAAGCCCCAGCCGAGAATCGCATCGACGGGCTGTCGGCTACCCGGTCTGAGGCGGACCTGGCGCGAATATTCCGGTAGCAGGCAGCGGATGATATTCCAGCGTGCCAAGCCTTTGGAGAGATAGCCGGCCACACGGGGGGAGGACGGTCGCAGGACTGTCGAATCGTTGGGCATGGGTCACTAAAAGCGGATGCGGTCCGTCGTCAAAGAGAACGTCAAATAAAAGTTTGCATCACTGCCTCTTGCTTGGTTCCCAAGAGCACTCGAGCGATTCGAGTCCCAGTGCTAAGGCAAATTTCAAATTTATTGTAACTCAACGCGCAGAATAAGCCTGCTTTTACGGTGTGTCGAATTGATAAAGCTAAGAATTTTGTAACTATTCAGGTGGCTGCGGATGGCATGTCGCCAACCACCTGATTTTTTTGGCATAGTGTGCCTGATCCTTCGGCACGTCTATGCGGTGACATGACCATCAGCGATATCAACGTCGACGAGGC
>NZ_JAXOVV010000041.1:0-17217 GCF_036663415.1 Salinicola sp. 4072
TCGATAAGCTTATTGAGATCGCGCTCCAGCAGCCTCAGTTGAATCTGCCCGAGGCACTCAGCGAAACCTGTCCCAAGTGTCAGGCGAAAATGCGCAAGCGCAAGAGCAGCAATGGCCCCTTCTGGTCTTGCTCCCGCTATCCGGATTGCACTGGGGCTAGGGCCATCTCCAAACCAATCGCGAAAAGGACTTCTCGAAGTTCGAATAAAACAGGCGGAAGCCGTAAACCGAAACCTTGAAGTAATTTCCTGAGCCACTTAAGGAATTTCAACCTTGCAGATAAAATCTGCCTTTGCCGTTATAATGTTCTGCTGACCATAGCTTAAAAAGCGAAGATTTAATCTGTGTCATTGCTAAGTGAATACGCAAAGAAAGAGCAACTCCTGAAGCAGCTCTCCGAAGAGCTCAAGGCATTGGAGAGTGACCAGCGCCTACAAAGCGAGATCGAATTTAAAACCAAGCTTGAAGCTCTGATGAATGAGTACGGCAAGAAGGCCAAGGATGTTATCGAGCTGCTTTCGCCCAGCGATTCGAGCAACGCTTCGAATGTCTCGACCGCGAGTCGTCGGCGGAAAAGAAAACTCAAAATCTACAAAAACCCTAACACCGGTGAGGTCATCGAAACCCGGGGTGGGAACCACAAGGTGCTTAAGTCTTGGAAAGACGAGCACGGTGCGGATACCGTCGAAGGGTGGGTCGTGCGGGAAGAAGACTGATACCTGTGATCGTAGCTGTGCTGACGAACAGTATGCTGGCTTGATGAAGTGAGGTGACTAGCTGATAATGGTCAAGCACCCCGTTGCCAACTGACGGTCATCAGTTGGTCCCTTTGGACTCTCCTTGGGTCCGAACCCAAAGCGCTATCACCTGGCGAAAGAGCGCACCCACTCGCAGGCTCCGCTTGCACTACATTGGCGCCCGCCTCAACGCCGGGTGACTCGACATCCTCGCCCTTACCTCTGCCTCCTGCTGCCAAAACTCACATATTATCTGGTGTCTGAATTTCAAACTGTATTAAAGGTTTGTCTGTAAGGTCGTTCCAGATTCCCACGCAAAAATGCTGACTCACTGACCTCAGTCAAACAGCCAGGATGATACTGAATGAACAAACGATTGTTGTTGTGCGCGATGATAGTTCCGGGAGCCTTGGCCGTCTCTCCTATGGTGTCGGCCCAGGCAAAAGAGAGTGTGTCGCTGAAAGAATATCAGCAGGCCAAAGCCAGCCAGGCTGTTTCCCTGAACCAGGCCATGGTGATGGCTTTCGAGAATAGCCCGGTATTGGCTTTGAGGCGGGCCGCGGTCTCGATGCAGCAGGGCCAGCTTGACCATGCCAGCCGCTGGGCGCCCAGCAATCCAGAGTTTGAGGTGGGGGGGCGTCAGGCCCCGGAGCAGGCTGATGAGTCCCTGGAATACGGGGTTAGGGTTACTCAGGAGATCTGGATGGGTAACCGCGGCGACCTTGGCCAGTCGCGTGCCCGGAGCAATCTCACGTCCTGGCAACAGGAGCTTGAATACCTGAAGGTGGCCACCAAGGCGCGCGTACGGGCCGCCTATTTCCGGATACTGCTGGCTCAGAAAGAGTTGGAAACCGCAACCCGTGCCGTTGACCTGATGCAACGCACCAAAGACCTGGTTGAAATGTCCGTAAAACAGGGTAAACAAACCCGGATTGATCTCAATACCGCAGTCATTGGGCTTGCCAGGGCCCGGAATCAGAAAGCCTCGGCGGAACAAAAGCTCGAGCAATCAAAAATTGACCTTACCGAAGTGCTCGGGGTGTCCCCCTCCGATGCCGTTGGGGTGACCGGCGAGCTTGATGTGACGCCCGAAGACCTGCCTCCGACCAGCCAGCTTGTCGAGATGGCACAGAGTCAGAGAGCGGACCTGAAAGCGGCGGCCGCCAGAATTGCAGCGGATGAATCTAGCCTTGAAATTGCGAAAAGCCTGACGATTCCAAATCTGAAAGTCTTCGGATCCTATGATCGTGAGGGAGGCTCCAACCTTTTCGGTGCAGGGGTGTCGATGCCT
Source organism: Salinicola sp. 4072 (assembly GCF_036663415.1). NCBI lineage: Bacteria > Pseudomonadati > Pseudomonadota > Gammaproteobacteria > Oceanospirillales > Halomonadaceae > Salinicola > Salinicola sp. 4072. Next base: position 2,029 of record NZ_JAXOVV010000041.1, read on the forward strand.
TTGACCGTTTTTCATGATTATTCCGGTGAGCAGAGACAAGCTGCTGCGCGGCTGAAAACCTCCGAGCTTGAGGCAGAGGCCTTGCGCCTGGCTACAGAGCGTCAGGTTGTGTCAGCTGTGGCCCGGTATGAATCCACCGCCGTTCGGCTGCGCCAGATGAACGAGTCGATCCTGGAGCGTTCAGAGGAAACATTACAACTGATGCAGAAAGCATTTCGGGCGGGCAAGGTCGGTGCCTCGGATGTTCTGGCAGCACAGGACAATCTCCTGTCGGTAAGGCAGGAATACGTTCAGGCGCAGAATGATTATATCGATGCCGTCCGGGCGCTGGAGATAAGCACAGGAGGTGCTCTGTCGATGTCAGCCGGTTCCTGAGGGTATGAAACTCAAAATTGACCGTTCTCTTAGTACCGTTCTCTAAATATTGAGGGTGAATGAATGATTCGCAATCTGAAGATATTTTTAATCGTTGTCAGCGTTCTGGGTATGCCGCAGGTATACGCTGCCGGAGAAGCCGAGGGTGACCAGCACGCAAATGAAGAAGCCGGGCATGCTGGAGAGGAAAGCCAGTCCCGCAGAATTCATTTGACGCCGGAGCAGACAGAGTTACTGTCGATTCAGACTGTGGCGGCTGCCAAGGGGCGCGCTGGCGCAATTGTTACGGCACCTGCCGAGATTCAGTATGTGCCGGACCGCGTGGCCGAGGTTGGTCCGCTGCTGGAGGGAAAACTGACAGGGTTGGCGGTTGATCTGGGGGATCGTGTCAATAAGGGGCAGTTACTGGCAACCCTGAACAGTGTGGAGCTAGCCCGGATTCGCTCCCGGTTAATCTCGCTGGAGGCCCGCAAAGAAGCGGCCGAGTCTGACTACAATCGTGAAAGGGAGTTGCAGGGACAGGGTATTTCCAGTGAAGAAGAGTTCCTGGATGCCAAGGCTGCCTTTCTTGAAACAAAAGCGGAGTACGATTCCGTGCGGGAACAACTGGCGGTTTACGGCAGCGAGTCGTCAGGTGACAGTGGGGGGCTGGCGCAATACGCGCTCCGCTCACCCATTGAGGGGCGTGTCGAGCAGATGCATGTTCGTCTGGGGCAAACGCTGAGTCCGTCGGATACGCCTTTCATCGTGGCGGATGCCTCGGTGTTGTGGGCCATTCTTCAGGTGTCCGAATCCGATATTGACCAGATTTCAACGGGAGACGAGGTTCAGATTTCCTCCAGGGATTCAAGTTCTGACCGGTTTCACAGTGGGCAGGTATCCTGGGTGTCGAGCATGCTCGATGAAAAGACCCGCACCATCCCGGTTCGCGTTGTGCTGGAGTCTCCGAGGGGCGACCTTCGCCCGAATACCTATGCCACGGCCAGAATCATGACGGAATCGGAGGCCTCACTGCCACTGGTTCCGGATGATGCAGTTCAGACCATCGGCGACGATAACGTTGTGTTCGTGCCAGGTGATGAGGCGGGAGCCTACGAGGCGGTTACGGTAACGCTGGGCAAGGAAGCGAACGGCTGGATCGAGATCAAGTCCGGCATCAGCGCGGGCACGGAAGTGGTTTCAGTAGGCGCTTTTGATCTGATGTCGGCCATTACTGCCAGCGGCCGTAGCGCCGATCACTAATTTTTGGGGGGAGCATGATCAACGCAATTGTGAATTATGCGCTGAACAATCGCCTCATGACGATTGTTTTTGCGATCGCCGTGATCGTTGCCGGCGTCTTTTCGTTCAAAAAACTTCCGGTGGACGCGTTTCCGGACGCCACACCGACAATGGTGCAGGTATTCACCGCCAGTCCCGGCCTGTCGCCGGTAGATATTGAAACTCTGATTTCCTATCCCATCGAAATCAGCATGTACGGCATACCGAACCTGACCAAGGTTCAGAGTACGTCGATTTTCGGGCTTTCCCGGGTGACCATCTATTTCGAAGATGGCACCGATATATACTTCGCCAGGCGGCTGGTAAACGAACGGCTTTCAGAAGCCAGGCGCCAGATCCCGGAGGGCATGGGGGAACCCGAACTAGGACCCATCACCACGGGCTTGGGACGTATCCTGATGTATTCCCTGAAAGCTGAGGACGAGAGCCAGTACAGCTTGCAGGAAATCCGCACGATCCAGGACTGGATTGTCAAACCCCAGCTCAGAACCGTGCCGGGTGTAACCGGTGTGCTGTCCATCGGCGGCGAAGTGAAACAGTACCAGGTCAATATCGATGCGCAGAAGCTTCAGGCTAGGAACCTGACAGTGTCTGACGTCCGCGGCGCTCTCACCCAGAATAATCGAAACGTAGGCGCCTCTTTCATTACGCGAGGCGGTGAAGAATATATTGTTCGGGGCTACGGTTGGGTTAATTCAGGTACCGAGGGCATCAAAGATATCCGGAACATCATTGTGTCCAAGAGTGAGGGCGAATCTCCTATTTACGTCAAGGATGTGGCGGAGGTTGGCCTTGGACCGGCGATCCGCCGCGGCGCGCAGGTGTCCTCGGGTGAGGAGTCCGTGGGCGGCTACGTGATGAAATTGATCGGGACCAATACCAGCCAGGTACTCGAGGATGTCAACGCAAAAATCGATGACCTCAACAAGTCGCTTCCTGAGGGGCTGAAGATCGAAGCGTATTACTCCCAGGCGGAGTTGGTGGGCAAGGCCATAGGCACTGTCGAGAAAGCGTTACTTGAGGGCTCGGTTCTGGTGCTGGTGTTCCTCTATCTGTTCCTCGGAAATATTCGTTCCACACTGATCGTGGTGGCGACGTTGCCGTTGTCTGTGCTTTTCGCATTCATTGCGATGCGGATTTCGGGCCTGTCCGCCAATCTGATGAGTCTGGGGGGGCTGGCTATCGGCATCGGTATGATGGTGGACGGCGGCGTTGTGATGATAGAGAACATCTTCCGACATCTGGAAGAACGATCAGAGGAAAAGGTCAGTGTTCTGAGGCTTGTAGGTGAATCTGCCCGGGAAGTGGCTCGTCCGATCGTCTTTGCCATCGGCATCATTATTATTGTCTTTCTGCCGCTATTTACGCTGCAGGGCGTCGAGGGCAAGCTGTTTTCGCCCATGGCCTACACCATCAGTTTTGCGTTGATCGGTGCGCTGTTACTCGCGTTGACGTTGGTGCCGGTTCTGGCCTCGCTGTCATTCAAGATGGGTGGACAACACAAAGAGCCGAAGCTGGTTCTGTTCCTTAACCGGCTTTACAAGCCGGTGGTTGATACTGTCGTCAAGGCTCCGAAAATTGTGATGGGTGTTGCAGTGATTGCCTTTGCGAGTAGCCTCTTGCTATTTCCCTTCCTCGGGAGTGAGTTCGTGCCCACGCTGAGGGAAGGCACTTTCCAGGTTCGCTCAACACTACCGCCGGGTGCCAGCCTGGAATCCGCCATCAAATATGGCAAACGGGTTCAGTCTGTTATAGAGGAATTTCCGGAGGTGACCGGCACCTACGCCAGGATCGGGCGAGCGGAAGTCGGCGGTGACCCTGAGCCGGTAAACGTGGTGTCAACGGTGGTCAACCTCAAGCCGCTGGACCAGTGGCGAGAGGATTTGCGCTATGAGGAGCTGCAGAGTCAGATTGCAGAGGCATTGGAGCAACGGGTTCCGGGGCTGGCCAATAACCTTTCCCAGCCGATTCAGCTCAGAACCGACGAGCTGCTGTCAGGCGTCCAGGCACAATTGGTTGCCAGCATTTTCGGCGATGACCTGAAGGAGCTTGGCCGGATTGGTCAGGAAGTGGCGGCCCTGGCAAAAGAGGTGCCTGGTGCAACGGACGTGCGCGCGCAGCAGAGTGCGGGCAAGAAGCAGATCGTTATTCGGCCTGACCGGGAAGCCCTGGCGCAGTTCGGTATCAGTATTGATGACGTAATGAGCACTGTTGAAGTCGGCATTGGCGGCCAGGGCGCCGGACTGATCTTTGACGGGGTCCGTCGATTCGAGATTTTTGCCCGGCTGCAAGAATCTTACCGTGGGTCCATCGATGAAATAAGAGGGCTTCCACTCAGAGGGAACAGCGGCGAGCTTATTCCGCTTTCACGGGTGGCCGATGTTGAAATGTACGCCGGCCCCAAGAAAATTTCACGCTCCAACGCCAGTCGTCGTCAGTATGTTCAGATGAACGTTCGTGGCCGCGATATGGGCGGTGTTGTTCAGGATTTGCGCAAGCGGATCGAGGAGCAAGTGGATATGCCGCCGGGTTATTTTGTGGAGTTCGGCGGTCAGTTCGAGAATCAGGAAAGGGCCATGGCGCGGCTGGCGATCGTTGTGCCCATTACCCTGGCGCTTATTTTCCTGCTTCTGTTCTCTGCATTCAGCAGTCTGCGCTACGCGGTGCTGATCTTCATGAATGTGCCCTTTGCGATTACCGGTGGCATTGTCGCGCTATTTGTTACGGGGCTTTACCTCTCGGTGCCGGCTGCCGTGGGATTCATTGCGGTGTTTGGCGTAGCCGTACTGAACGGTGTGGTGATGGTGAGCTACATTAATCAGTTGCGGGACGAAGGCTACGAAGTCATTGAAGCGGTCAAGCTGGGCGCTCAACGCCGTTTGCGGCCGGTTTTGATGACTGCCTCTGTGGCTATTCTGGGGCTGATTCCCCTGCTGCTGGCCGATGGCATTGGCTCTAATGTCCAACGGCCACTGGCAACGGTTGTGGTTGGCGGTCTGATCACGTCAACGTTGCTGACGTTGGTAGTGTTGCCCAGCGTGTATCAGTGGTTTGCATCCGAACGTCGTGACGTTGAAGCCTGAAGTCTGGAGACGGTTTATGTATGAAATAAAAGCGTATGTCAGAGAAGTGATGGCAGAGCATGTGGTTGATGCTCTTGCCAGAGTCAAGGGCGTGACAAGCATTGCTGTCGTGCCTCTCAGCGAATTTGGTCATCTGGTCGGCGATGAGTCGCCTCTGGAGAAAGTGAAGATGGTCAAGCTGGAAGTAGACGTAGCGACCGATGATGTCGCTGGTGAAGTTGTGGAACTCATTGTCAGAACGGGCAGAACCCAGGATGGGCACCCGGGTGACGGCAAGGTACTTGTATCCCGTCTGGTTCGGGCTGTTCGTATCGAGGACGGCGAAACCGGTGAGAGTGCACTGGAGCCTGCTTCAAGCTAGTGCTCCGGAAACTGGATGGCGGTTCTGCGGCTTTTGGTTGCGGGCCGCCATCACAGTTCTATCCCCAGTTCCCAGCGATAGATCATATCGTCTGAGTCCGTAGTGAGGCCAAATGCAACGCCCGCCTGGAGTTCCAGAATACTGGAGCCCATTCTGAACTCAGCCAGGATGGCAGGTCCCATCAAATGGTTGTTTTCGGCCCCGTAATACTCCAGCCCTGGCTGAAACGTGTCAGACTTCGTGTAGGCGAACTGTAATGAGCCAGTGGGCTCAAGCTGCTCGTCGTCTTCGCCAAATGAGCGGCTAACCAGAAGGTTCGTCAGGATGCTGTAATGCGCGTATAGCTGTCTCTCGTAAAGTGACCCAAGGGTCACTCCACCGGCTTTTTGGCCATGTTCTTTTGACAGTTCAATGAACAAGCCCGCAGCGCTCTCAGTGTCTTGAAAAAAGTTTCCAATCAGTTCGATTTCGTATTCCTCAAGTGAATACGCTCGCCCCGGTCTCTTGATTGCGTTGAAGTTAAGTTCGGCGCTCAGGCGTTCAGATAGCCCGTAACCCACCTCCCACTGATCGGCACGAAGGTTGTCAATTTCGCTCCCCTCACTGTCCAGAAACGCCCCAACCACTCCGATTTCGAGATCCCCCGCAGTTACCCGGGGGGAGTAAATTTCATCGACTGCGAGCTCTGATTTGACCGTGAGGGGCCATAACAGAACCAGGAAAGCCAGTTTGAGTTTGAATACGTGGCGCGGTGCGCCTGCTTTATTCGTTGCTCCAGACATAGATCACCTTGATAAAGTGTTGGAAAGTAAGGGGCATCGAATGACAGGCTATTGATCTGAACGCTGCAGAAACATAAGCCTTTGGTGCTCATTTTGTCCGTCAAAAGGACGGTCCGGGAATGCTGCTGGAGCCGGAGAGCGGTTTCTTTTGTGGATGACGCTTCGAATTCAAGTTCATTTCAATCCTTTCACTTACTATCTCGGGCTCTTCCTGCCTCATCATGGACGCCTCGCGCCTATGAATTGTGGCTAACAACCCCTTCGGGAGAAAGTCGATGAAGGCAAGCAAGCACTCGCCCAGGGCGTTGCTGTGTTCAGTACTATTGTCTATTCCTCTGTTCGGTCAAGCGGAGACTGTGAATTGGACAAATTGGCTCACTGGCCAGATAAGCAAGCATCCGGATGTCATGGCGGCGACAGAGCAGGCGGCAGCCCGGAATTCGGATGCAGAGGCAAGCGAACAACCGCTGTATAACCCGGAGCTGTCTGTTGGAGCAGACAGAACGGGCAGTGAAAACAACTTTGAGGCAGGGCTGTCACAAACGATCGATTGGTCTGATCAACAGGGTGCGCTAAAGGATAAGGCAAAGCTGATCAGGCTTTCCGCACAAGCTGATTTGAACGAGACGATTTTGGCACAAACGTCTGAGTCGCTGTTTGCGCTTGTCGAGTGGCGCGCGGCGACGCGTGCCGAAGAAATTGCGGAATCTCAACAACACCGTCTGGATGCCTTGCTGGACCAGGTTGAGCAACGCCAGCAGGCAGGCGATCTGGGGCGTACCGACGCAGAGCTGCTTTTTTTAAGCCTTTCTCAACAGCTCAGTGAACTCGCTCAGGCAAAGGCTGCAGTTGATCAGGCGCAAGCCCGGGTCAGAGAGCTTCTGCCGGATTGGCAGCCTCAGGATGGGGGGATTCCCGGGCACATTTGGCCGGCTCTTGAATCCAGGGTCGACAATGACAATCTGCTGGCTCATCCGTCAATTGCTGCTGCCCGCGCGAGGTGGCAGGTGCTGCGGAGCGAAGCCGAGGTGGCCAGGCGCAGAGCGGCGGCATCGCCAACGGTCGGGCTTAGCGGAGGGCGTGATGGCGGCGAGAATCTGGTTGGCCTGACGTTCTCGATCCCTCTGAATGTCCGTAATAACTACCGTGCCGAAATCCAAGCTGCCAACCGACGATCATTAGAGGCCGAAGCTCGGTTTCAGGCACTTTATCGGAAGCAGCAGTATGATCTGGCGGGCGCCCGAGCTGCCTGGAAGCGATACGACACCCAACTTCGTCGATGGACAGAACTCTCCCAGGGGCGTGTACAGCGAAGTGCTGATTTGCTTGAGAAGCAGTGGCAGGTCGGCGACCTCTCCACCTCTGAGTATCTCCAGGCGCTGGGCCAGCGCGCGGAGAGCCTGAAAACCGGTATTGAACTGGAAAAGCTGGCGCAACTGGGTCTGATTGAGCTCTTGAGTCAGTCTGGCGAACTGATCACCCTCTTCCAATACTAGTCTGGAAACTGGATATTCATTATGAAAAAAACTCTGATTTCTGTATTCGCATTGACGTTGCTTACAGCCCCACTTTCTTTTGTACAGGCAGAGGAAGATGCTCATCAGGAAGCCGGTCATGATCATGCTGCCAGTGGCGACGATCATCAGGAAGTCACCGGTGAGGAGGGCGAGTATAAGGAAGATCATGGTGAAGAAGGTGAGCATGAGGAGGAAGGTGAGCATGAGGAGGAAGGTGATCATGAAGAGGAAGGTGATCATGAAGAGGAAGGGGGGCACGGCCACGAAGATGAGAACGGTGGCCATGAAGAAACAGCCACCGCGAGCCTCAATGCCAAACAGAAAGACCTGGCCGGCATTGAAGTGGCAACGCTCGAAAGCAAGCGCGTTGACTATGAAATATACGCGCCCGGTGAGCTGCTAACCAACGGCTATACCAGCTATCACGTGTCCCCCCGGGTTGCCTCAGTGGTGCTGCGGCGTCACGTGGAACTGGGTGAGCACGTAACCAAGGGCCAGCCGCTGGTAACCCTGTTCAGTGAGACGGTGGCACAGGCGCAGGCGGATTACAGGAAAGCTTTTCCTGAATGGAAGCGAATCAGCGGGCTGGGTCGTTCCGTGGTTGGCGATCAGCGGTTCAATACAGCGAAAGCCAACATTGAAGCAGCAAGGGCGACTCTGCTTGCTTACGGGCTGAACGATGATGACATTGGTGCGTTGAAGGCCAGCGGGGTGGATAGTCTCGGTGAATACATGCTCAGGGCTCGCGTGGATGGTGCAGTACTGACCGATGAGTTTGAGCAAGGACAAAGAGTTGAGGCTGGCCAGCCGCTGGTGACTCTTGCTGATGAGAGTGAGCTTTGGGTAGAAGCCCATCTGCCAGCAAGCTCCGACATTGTTCTAGAGAAGGGCGCGGAAGCCGAAGTCAGGGCAGCGGGTCGTGTGGCCCTGGCAACGGTGTCCCAGGAAGCCCACACCATTGATCCTGTGACCCGCACGCGGATTGTCAGGCTTGAGCTGGACAATCCTGAAGATCGTTTTCATCCAGGAATGTTCGCAGATGTGTATTTTCGTTTTAAGACCAGCGAGCCGGTGCTTGCCGTGCCGGAGACTGCATTGATGCGTGGCGCGGACGGCGACTGGACGGTCTATGTGGAAGAGGCCGAAGGCGAGTATGAACCCGTGGAAGTGGAACTGGGCCGCTCAATAGGCGGGCTCCGTGAGGTTTCCGGCCTGGCTGCGGGCCAACGAGTCGTTTTGCGGGGCGCATTTTTTGTGGCCTCTGAGATTGCCAAAGGCGGCTTTGATCCGCACAACCACTGATTCCGGGAGCCATTATGTTCAACCGAGTAGTCGACTGGGCGGTTCAGAACCGCCTGTTGGTTCTTATTGCGCTTGCAGTGCTTATCGCCACGGCCGCGTTTCAGATACCAAAACTGAATCTTGATGCTTTCCCCGACGTTACAAACGTCCAGGTCGCTGTTAATACAGAGGCGCCCGGACTTGCGGCTGAGGAAGTCGAGCAGCTGATCACCTATCCCATTGAAGCGGTGATGTATGCGTTGCCGGATGTTGAGGAGGTTCGGTCCATCTCCAAAACCGGGTTGTCTGGTGTCACCGTGGTCTTTAAAGAGGGCACGGATATCTATTTCGCGCGCCAGTTGGTGTTCGAACGGTTACAGGCCGCGCGGGAGCTGATTCCGGATGGTGTCGGTGTGCCTGAAATGGGCCCGAATACGTCCGGTCTCGGCCAGGTCTACCAGTACCTGCTGATAGCGGACCCGGATTCGGGGTACGACGCAATGGAACTACGCAGCTTGCACGACTGGCTGGTCAAACTGTTGCTGATACCGGCTGAAGGGGTTACGGAAATCCTGTCGTTTGGCGGAGAGGTCCGCCAGTACCAGGTTAACCTGAACCCGGCGCGAATGCTGTCCTATGACTTATCACAGAACGATGTCATGGAAGCCCTGGAGAACAACAACTCCAATGTTGGGGGCTGGTATATGGGCCGCGGGCAGGAGCAGTTGGTTATTCGCGGTATGGGCTGGCTGGGTAATGGCGAGCAGGGGCTCGAGCAGATCCGTCAGGTGCCCGTTAAAACCAGTGATGGCATTACAGTGACAGTGAACGATGTCGCCGAGGTAGCGCTGGGCACTGAAATTCGCCAGGGTGCGGTAACCATGACCCGGAAGGATGAAGCCGGTCAGGTTGAACAACTGGGTGAAGTGGTTTCTGGCATTGTACTCAAACGAATGGGGGCCAACACAAAAGCCACCATCGACGGCATCGAGGCCCGCATTGATCGCATAAATCAGGCGCTTCCGAGTGGGGTTCGTTTTGAGCCCTATTACAACCAGGCGGATCTGGTGACCAAGGCCGTAGAGACGGTGACCAATGCGCTTTTGTTGGCTTTTGTGTTTATTGCGATTGTGCTTGCCCTGTTCCTGATGAATCTGCGGGCAACAACGCTCGTGCTGCTTTCTATACCGATTTCTATCGGTATTGCGCTGATGATCATGGCCTGGTTCGGTCTCTCGGCCAACTTGATGTCTCTGGGCGGCATTGCTGTGGCAATTGGCATGCTGGTGGACGGCTCTGTTGTTATGGTCGAGAACATGTTCAAACATCTGGCGCATCCCGATGCTGAGCATGACGCCCACCGGAATGAGTTGGCTGAAGGCGACCCCGATCCGCTGGATGCATCGCACGATGATCGTGGCATTGCACTTCGACTGCAGGAAGCGGGCCGGGAAGTGGCGCGGCCGATCTTTTTCGCGACGGCGATTATCCTGGTCGTTTTCATGCCTCTGTTCAGCTTTGAAGGTGTGGAAGCCAAGCTTTTCCAGCCAATGGCGATCAGCATCATGCTGGCCATTGTGTCCGCTGTGATCGTCGCTCTGGTGGTTGTACCCGCGCTGGCGTCATACATGTTCCGTAAGGGTATCCGGGAGCGGGAAAGCTTCATTCTAAAACCCCTGGAAAAGCTCTATCGCATGGGGCTTGCCTGGTCACTGAAGCATAGCCGCGTGGTTGTTGGCGCGTCGGCTGTTCTTGTTGTGCTGGCGGCGCTGATTGTGCCACGACTCGGCACTGAGTTCGTGCCTGAATTGGAAGAGGGAACGATTAACCTCCGGGTGACTCTGGCTCCCTCATCAAGCCTCGATACGGCGCTTGAAGTGGCGCCAAAACTGGAGGCCATGCTGATGGAGTTTCCAGAGGTGACTTACGCTCTGTCCAGGGCTGGCCGAGCAGAAATAGGCGGCGACCCGGAGCCAGTTAACAACATAGAGGTCTATATTGGCTTAAAACCAACTTCGGAGTGGACCAGCGCCAGTAATCGCTATGAATTGCAGGCTCTGTTTGAGGAGAAGCTCGAACAGCACCCGGGACTACTGTTTAACTTTTCTCAGCCTATCGGGACTCGGGTTGATGAATTGTTGTCAGGTGTTCGTGCGCAGTTGGCCATCAAACTCTTTGGCCCGGATCTCGACGTACTGGCGGAGAAAGGCCAGCAGATTGAAGCGGCGGTCCGAACCGTTCAGGGAACACAGGATGTGGCCATGGAGCAGATTGCCGGTGAAGCGCAGTTGGTGGTTCAGCCAGACCGTCAGGCACTTTCCCGGTACGGACTCGCCGTGTCTGATGTGATGAGTGTCGTCCGGGACGGACTGGGTGGTGCCGCCGCGGGCCAGATCATCAACGGAAATGAGCGGTACGATATCTATGTGCGCCTGGCCAAACGTTTCCGGGAAGACCGGGATGCCATTGCTGATCTCAGGTTGCAGGCGCCTTCCGGAGCCTGGGTGAGACTCGGTGATGTGGCCGATGTGTCTATTGAGTCTGGCCCGCCCCAGGTGCGCCGCGACGACGTTCAGCGCCGTGTGGTCATTCAGTCCAATGTGCAGGGTCGTGACATGGGCAGTGTGGTTGCCGATATTCAGGATACCATCGCGTCAGAAGTGAACCTTCCCCCCGGCTATTCGGTGGATATTGGTGGTCAGTTCGAAAACCAGCAGCGAGCTCAGAAACGATTGACCATTGTGGTACCTGTATCTCTGGGCCTGATTGCACTGCTGCTGTACTTTGCTTTCAGTTCGGTCGGTCAGGCACTGTTAATTCTGGTCAACGTGCCGCTTGCTGTCATTGGTGGCGTCTTTTCACTCTGGATCTCCGGCCAGTATCTCTCAGTGCCCAGTTCCGTTGGATTTATCACTTTGTTTGGTGTGGCGGTGCTCAACGGGGTCGTTATGGTCGAAAGCATCAATCAGCGAATACAGGATGGATTGAACGTGGATACCGCGGTGTTTGAAGGTGCCGTCTCCCGTTTGCGTCCTGTCTTGATGACAGCAATAACCTCGGCGCTCGGTTTGATACCGATGCTGTTGTCGACGGGCGTGGGTGCTGAAATCCAGAAGCCACTGGCCAGCGTGATTGTTGGCGGCCTTATCACCGCAACTTTCCTGACGCTGTTTGTTTTGCCGGTTCTGTTCGGTCGCTTTTCGAGAGCCAAGGTGGGTGATATTCAGCGGTAGAACATAGGGAAGGCCGCAGGGAGTCTGTAAGTGGATGAGTTCATGTTGTCCGGTGAGCTCGTTCACGGGCAACCTCCGGAGCAGAGCCGAGAGCCTGAAGGCCGGATGTGTCATGATGAGTGGTCTCGCTAGTCCGGAAACGGCAGTAAAATCATAATCCTGGCTCCTCCGTTTTTCGAGGATCCGATTTCCAGGTGTCCGAGGTTGTCTTCGACAATCTCGGACACGATGGACAATCCGAGCCCAAATCCGGCGACCGTTTCATCCAGCCTGGTGCCCCTGTCCATGACAGTGGCTGCCGCCTCGGGAGAAATTCCGGGGCCATCGTCCGTTACTTCTATGGAGAGTCCTGATGACGTGCGGACGATTGTAACGTCGACGGTTGTCTGGCACCACTTTCCACCATTTTCGAGTAAATTGCCAAGCAGCTCTGAAAGATCCTGCCGCTCCATTGGCCAACTGAAGTTTTCGGGTAAGGTGGTGTGGAGGCGGAAAACCGTATCAGGGAATATTTTTTCCATGACGGTGATGACACTTGCCGTGATTTCAACCGGCATGCACGTTCGTCCCATCTGTCTGCCTGATATGTCTGCCTTGCTCATCCGGTAGTTCAGGGATTTGTCAAGCTCCCGCAAGTTAGAGGTCATAAACACAATATCCTCCCGGGACGGAGGCAAGGTGTCGATGTCCGACAAAATGGCAAGATTGGCAGAGATAGAGGTTTTGACCAGGTGAGAGAGATCAGAATTCAGGCGGCGGTGGCGGTCCAGACGCCGGTTTGACAGCTCAAGCAAATCATTGAGCTGGCGGATCAGCGGACGAAACTCTTCCGGTACGTGAGGGTTCAGACGACTTTGTTTCCCGGATTGGAGCCGTCTCAGATCCTCTTTTATCTTACTGATGGGCTTTAACGTCAGATGTGTGGTGGTTCCAATCAGAGCCAGCAGTATCGCGAGAAGAACGGCCGAGGCGCCGAGCAATGTCAGGTGGGCCTTCAGCGGTCGTTCAGAGAGCGCCCCCTCGGTTTCAAGAACGCTGATTGAGGCCAGTTTTTCACTGGCGGAGAAAATGCGTTTGAGCCCGAAAAGCGTGTTCGCACCCTGCGCTATGTGGATGAAACCCTCGGGCTTCTCTGCAGCGCCCTGCAGTTGGCTCTGGTCAAAGTTCGGGCTCGCCAGGACGCTTCCGCTAGCCGTTTCGATGACGATGGCATGCCCCAGAAGCATTTCAAACTGATTGATCATGTTGCTGAGGTCGTCGGTTGTGGGGGATTCAGCCTCAATGATTGCCTGAAAGTTTTCCAGCTCTTTGTTCAGGTGTTGCTTCCTGGACTCGTCCGATAGTTGCTTTATCACGTAGGTGTGTGAAAAGAATATCAGAGTAAAATATACGAGGCTGAAAACAGCACCATACTGAATGGCTGTTCTGCGGATACTTTTCGGAGCAGACATATTTTAACCTGGTTGGTTCACTCGGGCGTTCAGCGGTTAGGATCTTTTTCGAAGTAGTAGCCCTGGCCACGCAATGTTTTTATTTTATTGACCCCTATTATTTTTCTAAGCCGGGTTATGTAAACCTGAACGACATTTCTGGTGGGGCATCTTTCTATGTTGTAGAGGGATTCAACCAGTTCGTCCAGGGAAAACACCCGGTCCGGTGAACGGAGGAAACACTGTAAAAGGCGGAATTCCGTAGCTGTCAGTCTGAACTCTTTCTGGTCGGGCGTGGTAAACGTTCGGTAGGTGGCGTTGAGACTGAATCCGTCAACACTGATCTGGTCTGTCGTTCTGCCGTCCTTTCTTCGGATAATCGCACTGAGCCGGGCTTTCAGTTCATCAAACTCAAACGGTTTGGGAAGGTAATCATCAGCTCCCGCATTCAACCCTTCTACTCTCTCAGTCCAGTTGGAGCGTGCGGTCAGAATAAGGATGGCCTCTTTTTTCCCGTTTTTTCTCCATCTTTGCATTAAAGAAAGTCCATTTTCATCGGGCAGTCCGATATCGAGAATAACGGCCTGGTAGGAGCTTGTTTCAATCAACGAGTCCGCTTCTTTGCCGGTTTTGGCGATATCTACTGTGTAGTGCGCCTGCGCAAGCCAGCCCGATATTTTTTTGGCAAGTACAGCATTGTCTTCAACAATCAGAATTTTCATTTGTAAGCGCCGTTTTTCGTGGTGGGAAAGTTTCGCTCGTCCGCTATGGATTGTAACAGTAACGAAGGAATCCTCGATATGCAGCGCAAGCAGGAACCGGTGATCTTCGCCGTCCCCGGCCACGGCAAAGACGCCATCAAGGCCTTCAGCGCCTTTCTGGCAGCGCATGGCGGTGACACCGACAACGTGGTCGAGGTCGTGTGCGACATGTCACAAGCCTTCCTCAGCGGCGTGGCCGAGCATCTTCCCAAGGCCGACATCACGGTCGACTGGTTCCATATCGTTCAGACCTTCACCAAGCGGCTGGACGAGGTGCGCAAGAAGGAACGCCGGGAGCAGGGGCATCCCAAGTCGCTGCGCTGGGCCCTGCTGAAAAGCCTCGACAACGAGAACCTGACGCCCAAGCAACTGGCGGCGCTCCAGGAGCTGGTGGCCGATCAGAGCGCCACAGCCGATGCCTGGGTGATCAAAGAGAAGCTGAGCTGGATCCAGAAGGCCCCGACGCCGCGGGCGGCTCGGTGGCGTATCACGAACTACCTCAAGGTCATGAAGGCGGCGGTCACCGAGAAGCCTCTCCTGAAGCCGATGGGGAAGGCCCTGGCGGCGCTGGAGCGCCATGCTGACGCAGTGGTCAGGCGCTGGATCTCGGGACTGACCAACGCACGACTGGAAGGCATGAACGGCCTCTTCCAGGCGGCCAGGTCACGCGCACGTGGCTACCGGAACGAGGCCAACTTCATCGCGATGATCTACCTGATCGGCAGTCCGGTGGGCCGCCTGCTCGATCAGGCCAAATCCACATGAAGTGACGAAGAACCATTTATTTCCTCTGTCTGCTGGCCGAGGAAGCAAAGCTTGCAACCGTACCTATTGCTACACAGAGCCTGACACGCCGTTCTGAGGGATTCGGGGTGGCCGACCCAGAGCTCCCTTTCGAGGGGAAAAGCACTACGCTTTGTCTGAAAAATGATGTCTTGCTAGCCTTTCCTCCCTCAGGCTTGGAGGTATTGTCATGGCAGGACGTTACGAGATTTCCGATCAGGGTTGGACATTGATTGAAGATATCGTTTCGCCTGGCACGCCCGCTGGGCGTGGACGCCCACGCCGCGATGACCGGCAGATGC
>NZ_JAXOVV010000042.1:0-16888 GCF_036663415.1 Salinicola sp. 4072
CTCGACCAGTACGAGCGCCATCTGCAGTTCCTGCATCTCAACCGGATGGAGCCGGGCAGCATCAACATGCCCGACAGCCCCGAGCAGCCGCCAGGCTGATCCGCTCTCGTGCGACTCACCCTTGCCCCGGCCACTTGGCTGGGGCTTTTCGTTTCCGCCTCCTGGCGAGCGGGGCCGGTCATCGCGGAAACGACGTGCTACGCTCAATTTTGTCGATAACAAAAAAGCGAGGACACGGATGTGGGAGCCTTTACCTGGTGGGATACCGTCGTTCTGATCGTCTACGTGGTGGGGATTGCCTGGGTGGGCGCCCGCTTCGGCAAGGATCAGGAGAGCACGCAGGACTACTTCCTCGGCGGTCGCAAGAGGGGTATACCCGCGAGCAGGTCATCGATGACATTCTCGACCAGTACGAGCGCCATCTGCAGTTCCTGCATCTCAACCGGATGGAGCCGGGCAGCATCAACATGCCCGACAGCCCCGAGCAGCCGCCAGGCTGATCCGCTCTCGTGCGACTCACCCTTGCCCCGGCCACTTGGCTGGGGCTTTTCGTTTCCGCCTCCTGGCGAGCGGGGCCGGTCATCGCGGAAACGACGTGCTACGCTCAATTTTGTCGATAACAAAAAAGCGAGGACACGGATGTGGGAGCCTTTACCTGGTGGGATACCGTCGTTCTGATCGTCTACGTGGTGGGGATTGCCTGGGTGGGCGCCCGCTTCGGCAAGGATCAGGAGAGCACGCAGGACTACTTCCTCGGCGGTCGCAAGATTCCCGGCTGGGCGATCGGGCTGTCGGTGATGGCGACGCAGGCGAGTGCCATCACGTTCATCGGGGCCCCCGGCTGGGGATTCGAAGGCGGGCTGGAGCGTCTGGCGACGTTCATCAACGTACCGCTGGCGATGGCGGTGCTGATCGTGATTCTGGTGCCGATCTTTCACCGTGCCGGGATCTACAGCATTTACGAGCTGCTCGAACGCCGCTTCGGGGCGTTGACTCGGTCGCTGGCCGCGCTGCTGTTCCTGATCGCCCGCGGTCTCGCCACCGGCGTCGTGCTGTACGCGCCGGCGCTGGTGCTGTCGGTCGTCACCGGCTGGGATGTCAATCTGACCATCGTGCTGATGGCGGTGATCGCCGTGAGCTACACCGTGCTCGGCGGGATCAGCGCGGTGATCTGGACCGACGTGATCCAGATGTTCGTGCTGTGGCTGGGGGCGATCCTGAGCATGGTGCTGATGGTTTCGAGCCTGCCCGGCGGCTGGAGCGACGTGTTCGCCTACGGCGCCGCCAACGGCATGTTCGACACCATCGATCTGTCGCTCGACCCCACCGTGACCTACTCGCTGTGGGCCGGGTTGATCGGCGGCGTGGTGATGCATATCGCTTATTTCGGTACCGACCAGAGTCAGATCCAGCGAGTGCTGACCAGCCCGTCGATCGCCGAAGGGCAGCGTTCGCTGCTGATCGGCGGCTATCT
Organism: Salinicola sp. 4072; assembly: GCF_036663415.1. Lineage (NCBI taxonomy): Bacteria > Pseudomonadati > Pseudomonadota > Gammaproteobacteria > Oceanospirillales > Halomonadaceae > Salinicola > Salinicola sp. 4072. Next base: position 1,475 of record NZ_JAXOVV010000042.1, read on the forward strand.
GCTGGTGCCGCAGATGCTGCTGTTTCTGTTCATCGGCGTGATGCTGGCGGCCTACTACCAGCAGCATGGCCTGACCGCACCGGACAACCTGAACGAGCTGTTCCCGCGCTACGTGGTCAACGCTTTCCCCGTCGGGATTACCGGGCTGGTGATTGCCGGTGTCTTCGCCGCGGCAATGTCTAGCCTGGACTCTGCGCTCAATTCGCTCTCCGCGGTGACGGTTCGCGATTTCTATGCCCGCTACGTCAAGCCCGATGCCGACGAGAAGCATTATCTGAAGGCGTCGCGCTGGGCCACCATCTTCTGGGGGCTCTATGCCACGATGTTTGCGTTCTTCGCCGGCAACCTCGGGCCGGTCATCGAGGCCGTCAACCGCATCGGTTCCTGGTTCTACGGGGCGCTGCTGGGCACTTTCCTGCTGGCCGTGCTCAGCCATCGCAGCAATGGGCGCGGGGCGGTCGCCGGTATCGTCCTCGGCATGGCGGCGGTGTGGGCCGTCTCGCAGACGGACATCTCCTGGCTCTACCAGAACTTCGTCGGGCTGATCGTGTCGGTGGTCGTCGGCTACCTGGTGAGCCTGACGGCACCGGCACCGTCGGCGGCTCAGCTGTCGGATGTGGTGATCGACGAAACCGCGCCGGACATGCAGGCGATGCTCAAGGGCCGCCATGACGGTGCCGCCGAGATCGGCCGTGATGCCCGCCTGACGCGGCGTCGCTGCATCGGCTTGGTGGTGTGGTTCTTCGTCTCGCTGATCGTGTTAGGGCTATTGCAGGGCTGGGCCAATGGATGAGCTGAAGGCCGTGCCGCCGGAGCCGCTGGCGCGGCTGCCGCGGCGCGTGAACGCCGCCGATGCCGAACCCAGACTACGCCGGTTTGGCGCCGAGCGATTCGAACCGGCGTGGCTGTCGCTGTGGGCTGTGGCGATCGGTCGCGAGGCGACGACGCCGCTGGCTTGGCTCCTGGCCGCCGAGAACCTGCCCCGGGCGTTGTTGGCGGCGGGGGAGCTGGATTTGCAGCCGGCAGAGGACGACAAGGCGTTAGCGCTCGGCGGTGGCCAGCGACCGACGATTTCCCAGTTCGAGCGCTGGTGGCTCTGGGAGCGGCTGGCTCGGCCACGCCGCTGGTCGCTGCGCGTGCAACCGTCGACGATGCGCGCCGTCGAGCTGCCTCTGTGGCTGGGTTATTCCCAAGGGCGGCCGGGCTATTCTGAAGGGCGAGAGGACTATCGGCAGCGCCGCCAGACGCGGCTCATCGTTCTCAGCGGGCTCTCCGGCGAAGCGCTGGGAGCGCTCAAGCCTGCGGTGCTGACGGGGCTCCGCGATCGCTTGAACGCGAAGCCGCACGCTACGAGCCGGCAGGTTCGCGGCGACGATCCCGTACCGGGTTAGATCGCCTCGCCGCTGCGTTCCATGGCAACCAGCTGTTCCCGGCTGGGCAGGCCTTCCATGTCGCCGATGACCTGCACCTGGCGGGCGCCGATCAGGTTGCCGCGATGCAGCGCGGCTCGCCAGTCCAGCCCGTCCAGATAGGCGCTGACGATGCCCACCGCGAAGCCGTCGCCGGCGCCGACGGTGTCGATAACCTGCTTGACCGGCGAACCCTCGACGGTGCCTTCGCTGTCGGCGGTGCGGAAGTAGCTGCCTTCCGGCCCCAGCTTGATGACCACGACCTTGGCGCCCCGGTCGAGATAGTCTCCGGCGATGTCGTAGGCCGTTTCGCGACCGGTCAGCAAGCGCCCCTCGCTCAGACCCGGCATGACGATGTCGGCTTCGGCGGCCAGCGCGTTGAGCGTCTCGATCATGACCTTTTCGCTGGGCCACAGGCTGGGCCGCAGGTTGGGATCGAACGAGATCGACAGGCCGGCACCGCGAGCCCGACGCAACAGATGGAACGACAGCTCTCGTGCCGACTCGGAGATGGCCGGCGGGATTCCGGTGGCGTGAAGGTGACGTGCGGATTCCAGCGCCACGCCTTCGCTATCGGCTACGTTAAGGTAGCTGGCCGCGCTGCCCCGGCGAACGTACTCGACGTGAGGATCGGCACCGTCGACGGCGCGCTCCTTGAAGACCAGGCCGGTAGCGTGGATGTCATCGCGCTGCACGTGGCGGCAGTCCAGCCCTTCGGCCTCCAGCGCCCGCTGCAGGAAGGTGCCGTTGTGATCCGCGCCGACGCGACTGAGCCAGCGCACGTCGAAGCCCAGTCGTGACAGCCCGATCGCCACGTTGGTATCGGCACCGGCCGTGCGGCGGTGGAATCGCGTGACCTGGTCCAGCGGGCCGTCGTCGTCGGCGACGAACAGGGCCATGGCTTCACCGAAGGTCAGCACATCGTAGCGGGAATCGTGACGAGAATCGGGGCGGGAATCGGAACGGGGCATGGCGTCTCCTGGCTTGTGGGAAAGTTTTTGGGCGTCTTTGAGAAGGTCTTTTTTAAGCGCTCTCTGGAAAATCCCTTGGGGAAAGTTCGAGGTGGAGGCTTTCAGGCTCCGTCGGTTGACTGGCGCTTGCTCTCGAAGTGTCGATAGCGGGCGTTCAGGGTATCCACCAGACGCTGGCGCTGGGCGTCGTCGATGACTTCGACCTGGGCGGTGCCGAGCTGGGTGGCGAGATCGGCACCGTCGACCACACGGACATCGCGGCTGTCGCCGAGGTGCTCGGTTTCGTCATCGATGACCCAGCCCGGCAGCACGAGGATACCACTCACTGGCACGCTCAGTTTGGTGTGGCGCGACAGCCACTGGCGCAGCCAGACCGTCGAGAGTCGCACCTTGCGCAGCACCTGGCGTTCATTCCAGCCGCGGAAGCGCAGGCGTTCGTTTTCCACCGAGACGGTGTTGATGGGATGCCCTTCGAGATCGAGTGGAAAGTCGCGGGCCACGGTCTGGATCACGAACACGCCCTGGGGGGTCACCAGCACGTTGTCGATACTGTAGCTGTCGGCGGGGAAATCGTGGAAGACGAAGTAGGGTTTGGCCAGCGGCCGGATCAGATGATCCAGCGCCTGGCCCACCGCCAGCTCGCAGGCCAAGCTGCGCGTTAGGCGGCGCACGCGCTGCACGTCGCGCAGGATCAGAAAGCAGAACAGCATGGCCAGCAGGGTGCTGGCGACGCCGTACAGCGACCACTCCAGCCAGCTCTGCCTTTCGGCGAACAGCATGCGGCCCATCCCGTAGACCAACGGCATCAAGGTGAGCGTCGGCGCCAGCGTGGCATCGAGGAAGAACACCATTCGCGCTTTCTCGAGACGATCGCGATGGGCCTGGGCGATCTCGCGGATAGGCTTGCCGTCATGCGGAGAGCGAAGGCCGACGGTCTGCACGTCGCGCAGGGTGATGGCCACCAGAGCGGCGGCACCCAGGGGGGCGAGGAAGATCAGCGGCAGCACGTACTCCAACCAGGCCATGAGCGGGTGTCCTTGCGGCGTGGGCGGGAAGAGGCCCCATTCTAGCCGAGGTCGAGCGCCCTCTGCGATGTCGGTGCGCGAGACCTGCATCTTGCAGGTGTCGGATGACGGGATCGGCTAGGGTAAAACCAGCAATGAGATTCGACAGGAAACGTTTTTCGATGGAAAACACCGGGTTCGAAGGTATCAGTCAGAATATCGGGGTGCTGGCCGAGTTCGTGTCGCGTCATCCGCGGTTGTTCGTGCTCACGGGGGCCGGGGTGAGTACCGATTGCGGCATTCCCGACTATCGCGATGCGCGCGGCGACTGGAAGCGGCCGCCGCCGGTCAGTCACCAGGCCTTCATGGGCAGCCACGGCGTGCGGCAACGTTACTGGGCCCGTAGTCTGGTCGGGTTCCGGGCACTGGCGGCCGCTCATCCGGGGAAGGCACACGCGGCGTTGACTGCACTGGAGCGCCAGTCGCGAATCACCTCGCTGGTGACCCAGAACGTCGATGGCCTGCACCAACGCGCCGGCGCCCGCCGCGTCATCGATCTGCACGGTCAGGCCGACGTGGTGAAGTGCATGAGCTGTGGCGCGACCCTGATGCGTCACGCGCTGCACGATGAACTGGCGCAGCGTAACCCCCGGTGGCTGTCATTGAGCGCCGAGGTGGGGCCGGACGGTGACGCCGATCTCGACGGTTACGACTTCTCGACGTTCGAAGTGCCGAACTGCCATCGCTGTCGCATCGGCATTCTCAAGCCGGACGTGGTGTTCTTCGGCGACAACGTGCCCAGGCCCCGCGTCGAACAGGCCTTTCAGGCGCTGGAGGAGGCCTCGGGGATGCTGGTGGTCGGCTCGTCGCTGATGGTCTATTCGGGGTTTCGCTTCGCCCGCCAGGCAGCCAAACGCGGCAAGCCGATTGCCTGCGTCAATCTCGGCAAGACGCGGGCGGATGAGCTGTTCGATCTCAAGATCAGCGCGCCGATCGGCCCGACCCTGACGGCACTGGTCGACGCGCTGGAACTGCCGCAACGCCAGGCACGCTGAGACGACAGAACCCGGCCGAAGCCGGGTTCCAGATTGGCGATGAATCACTTCACGGTCACTTGCGCGTCGGCGGTGCCATGAATTCGGGGCCGACCGGATCCTTGATGTGCCGGGTCAGAATCGCATCGATATCGACCATGTCTTCGTCGCTCAGCTTCCAGCCGGTGATGTCGCCCAGCGGTTCGACCTGCTCCGGCTTGCGGGCGCCCCACAGCGCGACGATGTTGGGAGAGCGATCGAGAATCCAGCGCACGGCCAGCGCCAGCACGCTCTTGTCATGGCGCGTGCGCGCCAGTTCGGCCAGCGCATCGACGGCGGCCAGATACTGGGCGAACCGCGGTGACAGGAACTTGGGATCGCTGTTGCGCAGATCGTCACCGTTGAAGGTATAGCCTTCGTGCATCTTGCCGGTAAGCAGGCCGCGGCACAGCGCGCCGTAGGTCAACAACGTCAGGTCGTTGTTCTCGGCGTAGGGCAGAATCTCGTTGTCGATGTCGCGCTCGAACAGGTTGTAGGGCGGCTGCAGAGTGTGGAGCGGCGCCGCCTGGCGGAAGGTGTCGCACTGCTCGGGGGAGAAGTTGCTGACGCCGATCGCCCGGATCTTGCCCGCGCGATGGAAGCGCGCCATCGCCTCGGCGGTCTCCTGAATGTCGACCAGCGGGTCCGGCCAGTGGATCTGGTAAAGATCGATATGGTCGGTGTTCAGCCGGCGCAGAGAGTCGTCGAGCTCCTTCTCCAGCCGCTTCGCCGTGGCGTTGCGGGCCACGCTTGCATCGTCGTACCACTCGAGGCCGGCTTTGGTCGCCAGCACCAGCTTGTCACGCTGGCCGGCCTGGGCGACGGCCTTGCCGACGACCTCTTCCGAGTGGCCGAAGCCATAGGCCGGGGCGGTGTCGATCAGGTTGACGCCCTGGTCGATGGCGGCATGAATGGTGCGGATGGCATTGGCGTCGTCGGTGCCGCCCCACTGGCGGCCGCCCATGGCCCAGGTGCCGAGGCCAATGCGTGATGTGACGATATCCGTACCCGGTAATGTCAATGTTTCCATCTTGTCCTCATTTGACGATGAATCGAGTCCCTACAGAGTGGCGGGGCATGTCGTCTTCGGCAAGCCGGACCTTTGGCGCGTCGTGTCTTCAAGGGTTCGGTTTTTCAGCGACTCGTATCGGCGCCGGTGGTCGTTACTGGAATGTCCGGTTCGGTGGGGTCGCCATCGGCGAAGACCGATACTGGCTCGGGATTCAGGTAGAGGATGCGATCGCCGTCGCGAATCTGTGCGCTGAGACGGTAGAGATCGTCGGGGTCGATCGCCTCGGCGGCATACTGCAGGGTGATGGGAATCGGAAGTTGGCCCAGCTGTTCGTAGCGGCTGCTGGCCAGCACGTCGCCCGTGGAGATGTCCTTCAACTGGACTTCCAGCGTGGCGGAGTCGGGCAGCGTGATCGGCTTTTCGGAGACCACGCGGGCGGCCAGCGTGTCGAACTGGGGCCCGCCGGCGCAGCCCGCCAGCACGACGAGCGCAGACAGGATGGTGACGAGACGCAAAGGTCGCGGAACCCTGGGCAAAAGCATCGGAACCCCTCGAGGTGGAACGGTGAAATGGTGGATGGAACTTGGGAAAGTCTGGCATCGAAGCGTGCGGCACGACGACCGTGCGGTTATGACAAGCCAGCGTGTGGGAAATTCCCGCTGATCGGAACAGCGACGAGGGCCGATCAGCCGCCGGCGAGCTTGACCTTGAAACCGCGCGACTCCAGCTCGCGCTTGAGCACTTCGCGATGATCGCCCTGGATTTCGATCACGCCATCCTTGACCGCGCCGCCGGTGCCGCAGCGCTTCTTCAGTGCCTTGGCCAGGGTTTTCAGCTCGTCATGGGTCAGCGGGACGCCCTGGATCGTGGTCACGCCCTTGCCCTTGCGACCGCTGGTTTCGCGGCGGATGCGCACGATGCCGTCCAAGGCGGCGATGCGCTCGGCCTCCTCGCGTTCGTGGCAAAGGCAGTCGGCCCGTGGCCGGCGGCAGTCGGGGCAGGTCTCGCCGTGTTCGGTGGAGTAGACCAGGCCGCGTAGCTGATCCTGTAACGAAGGCATGAGAACTCCGAATCAAGACATGAAAGGCGCATGATAACGCGGCCGTTCGCGCGAAAACGACCGATTCCGAAATGACCGCGGCCCGAGCGGTTGGCTCGGGCCGCGAGTCGAGATTCATGCCAAGGGGGTCAGAGATTGCTGGCGGCGAGGGCGGGGATCAGCCTGTCGATGGCGGCCGGCAGTTCATCCATCTGACGGATGCCGATGGCACCGGCGGGTGTCGCCTCGCGCTCGGGGAAGCGGTTGATGTGGACGACCCGCATGCCGGCTGCCAATGCCGCGCGTACACCGACCTGAGCGTCATCGATGACCACGCAGTCGGCGGGCGCGAAACCCATGTCCCGCCCGGCGTGGAGGAACAGGCCCGGCTCCGGTTTCCAGCTGCCCACGGTATAGGCGCTATAGATGTTGTCGCCGAAGAAACCGCTCAGCCCGGTGCTGTCCAGCGCCCGGCGGATCTTGTGCTCGGGGCCGTTGGAGGCGACGCAGCGCGGCAGCGCACCGAGAGCGTCCAGTGCTTGTGCCACGCCATCGAGGGGCTGAAGCTCGGTGGCCATGCGTTCGTGCATTTCCTGGCGCATGGCGGTCTCGGCCTGCTCGCGGACCCCATCTTCCAGGCGTCCGTAGACACGCTCCAGGTGCGCGACGATGTTGGCAAAGCGAGTGCCACGGAAATCGCGCATGTAGTCGCTGGCCTGAAAAGGGAGCCCGGCCTGGGTCAGGCATTTGGCCATGATTTCGGCCAGCAGCGGTTCGCTGTCGACCAGGGTGCCGTCGCAATCGAATAGCAAACAGAGCGGATCGGGCATGATGGGTCGCCTCGAGGGCGCAGTCGGTGAGTTCGAATTGGCAAGCGAGTGGGGCCCGCCTGTCGCTGAAAATCGCTCTAGGGAAACACTGATTAACTACTGCGCTCGATAGCTTGATCGCTGGCGGTGCTCAGAATCCTCATTTAACACCGCGTAAACTCCGGTTCTTGCGCACCGGCAGCGACCAATCTCCCATCGCTCGCGACGTAAATCAGAGCTTCCCAGTGTCCCGATTATCGGCGCCGTAACCGGAAACCTTGAACATAGGATTACGGAACACTGTTTTCAATCTCGATTTCAACTTTAGTCGTCCCGATTCACCTTGACAAGCCGGGATGGGGAAAATGCTCACTCGCTGCACATTCCTGCTGAAACCCATCATTTTCCGATGAATGCCTTCGATTCAGTCGCGCTCCCGCTGCAGGTTGAGTTATATCCCGCTGAAGCCTTTCAACGTCCTCGCCAATGGCTTCTCCTCATGCGTTCGAGCCGCTAGACCAGCACGCTGACCTTCACGTCGCCTTCGCGGTGGGTGACGTTGACGCTGACATCGTTGGCGTGCCGGGCCAACGAGAGATCGAGGGTGGCGTCGCCGACGCGCAGCCGCTGGATCGACAGGTGGTTGATCCACACCGGCAGGCGGGGATAGTCGAAGCGCAGATGCGGAGATTCGGCGCTGAAGGTCAGACCGAGACACGCCTGCAGCATCTGGAATACGCTGCCCGCCGCCCACGCCTGGGGCGAGCAGGCCACGGGATAGCGCGTCGGCCCTTGCGAGGGTTCGCGCGCGAAGCCGCAGAAGAGTTCGGGCAAGCGGTAATCCTCCATGTGCATGGCGGCCTCGAACAGCCCGGTCATGATGCGGATAGCGGCCTCCTGGTAGCCGTAGCGGGCCAGCCCCTGGGCGATCATGGCATTGTCGTGCGGCCATACCGAGCCATTGTGGTAGGACATCGGGTTGAAGCGAGCCTCGCCTTCGGCCAGGGTACGAATGCCGAAGCCGTTGAAACCTTCTGTGGAAAGCAGTGTTCGCGCCAGCGTGCTGGCCCGCTCCGGTAGCGCGATCCCACTCCACAAGGCGTGGCCGGCGTTGGAGGCGCGAACGGCGCACGGGGTCTTGTCGCCATCCAGTGCCAGGGCGTAGCTGGCGATGTCGTCGCGCCAGAAGGCGGCATCGAAGCGCTGCTGCAACGTATCGGCTTCCCGCTCCAGGCGCGTGGCCATCTCCGGCTTTTCCAGCAGCCGTGCCAGCCTGGCGGCACCACGCTTGGCGGCGAACACGTAGCCCTGAACCTCGCACAAGGCGATGGGACCCTCGGCACTACGGCCGTCGGCATGAAACACGGAATCGGCGGAGTCCTTCCAGCCCTGCTGTGTCAGTCCGCCATGACGGCTGGCCTCGTATTCGACGAAGCCGTCGCCATCGAGATCGCCATATCGATCGATCCAGTGCAGTGCCTGTTCCAGCGCCGGCCACAGCTGGCGGATGAACGCCGTGTCCCCGCTACGCGCCTGATAGGCGTCGGCCAATACCACGAACAGCGGCGTCGAATCGACGCTGCCGTAGTAGCGTCCGAAGGGAACCTCGCCGAGCCGCGCCATTTCGCCGTCGCGGGTTTCGTGCAGGATCTTGCCGGGGGAGGCGTCGGACTGGGCATTTTGGTCCTCGGCCTGGGTGGCGGCGAGAAACCCCAGCACGCCGCGCGCCAGATCGGGAGCCAGCCACAGGGTCTGCAGCGCGGTGATCAGTCCATCGCGCCCGAACGCCGTACTGAACCAGGGCACCCCGGCGTAGGGATAGGGCCCATGCGGCGTATCGCTGACCAGCATCTGCAGATCGGCGGCGGAGCGTGTCATCCACTCGTTGAACTGCTCGTTGTCGGAGTAGAGCGAGCCGACCAGGGCGCGATCGTGGGCCCGCCGGGCGCCGATCCGATGCACGGCGGTGTCGAAGTCCAGTGCCTGTTCCGGTGCTTTCCCTTCCTCGCAGGCGACACTGAGTTCGAGCGTGACCGTCTGCTGGGAGGCCAATTCCAGCTCATGAACCAGATACTGGCCGTTTTCCGCCTCATCGACACGCACCGGGCGGTCGCATCGAATGCGCGTCTGACTCGTTCGGCCATCGAGACCACGGTAACGGAAGAGCACGGCCTGTCCGTCCCGGGTCGGCGCGAGCCGCTCCCCGCGCTGGGCGCGCTGGCGTCCGCGGATTTCGAAGATATCGGCGTAGTCGGCGGCCACCAGCACACCGAGCCGCAACCTGGCGGTGGCAGTGCCGTAGTTGGTGATGCGGATACGCTCGTGCAGCACCCCGTCCCAGAGCACCTTGGTGCGGCGCAGATGCACCGTATCCTTGGCTACCTCGGCGCTGGCCGGCACGGTGAGGTCCACGCTGAATCCCTGGTTGTCGCGGTTGACCGCCGAATTGAGCAGCAACGGCCGCTGGCCATCGACATCCAGCTCGAGCCGCGACAGATAGCGGGTTCCCTCATGGTAGAGCCCCTGTTCGCCGAGGCCGACCGGCTGGATGTCTCCCAGCCGATCGAAAAGGGCGAAGGTCTCGCCCTGTTTGAGCACCTGGGTGGGTGAATCCGCGCGTGCCGAACTGGCGTTGACGTACCACTGATCGTTGACGCGAATCGTATCGTTCATGACCGACTCCTCAAGCGACGGCGGCATGCAGGGGAATACGCTGGCGGGGGCCATGCGGGCCGTTCCCGGAGTCGAGCAGGCGCTGATAGCAGCTCAGGTAACCTTCGGTCATCGCCGAGACCGAGAAGTGCCGCTCGAAGTAGCGCCGACATGCCCGGCGGTCGATCTTCTCGATATGCGCCAGCGCGGCGACTGCCTGATCGACGTTGTCGACCACCCGGCCGCTGACGCCATCGCGCATGACTTCGGGCACCGAGCCCCGCCGGAAGGCGACGACCGGAGTGCCGCAGGCCATGGCCTCGATCATCACCAGGCCGAACGGTTCGGGCCAGGCGATCGGGAACAGCAGCGCGCGGGCATTGCCGAGGAAATCGTTCTTTTCTCTTTCGCCGATCTCGCCGATGTATTCCACCTGCGGATGGGAGAGCAGCGGTTTGATGCAGCTATCGAAATAGTCCTTGTCGCCCTGGACGTCGGCGGGCTTGGCGGCCAGCTTGATCGGCAACCCGGCGCGCAGGGCGATTTCGATCGCCGTATGCGGCGCCTTCTCCGGCGAGAAACGGCCGATGAAGGCGAGATAGTCGCCACCGTCGGGATTGAGACGGTAGAGCGACTCGGGCACGCCGTTGTAGACGGTATCGAGCCAGTTGACGCCACGCAGCGGCTGGCGCTGATGATTGGAGATCGATACCAGCGGCTCGTGGGGGAAACGCGCGAACAGCGGATAGGCGTCGCTGATGTCGAGCCTGCCGTGCAAGGTGGTGAGATGCGGCACGGACAGATAACGCAATGGCAGGAAGTGAGCGTGATAGTCGGTATGGAAGTGGATCACGTCGAAATCGTCGGCGCGTTCGAGCACGCTGTCGATCTGGGCGAGCAGGGGCGAGATCCTGTCGACCACCAGCTCGTCGCCGCGCATGGCGCGCTCGCACATCGGCACCAGTTCCGCGGCGGTTCGCGAATCGCCGCTGGCGAAAAGCGTCACTTCATGGCCCTGGGCGACCAACGCTTCGGTGAGATAGGAAACGACGCGTTCGGTACCGCCGTACTGCTTGGGTGGAACGGATTCGTTGAGGGGAGCGACTTGGGCGATTCTCATCCTGATATTCCTCCGATCGCTAAACGGAAAAACGCAGCCACAGAATGAACGCGGCGCTGGCGGGGCACGCCAACGCCACCAGCCAGGCCGAAACGAAACGGGTTATAGGGACTGTCGACAGAAATTCAAGCGCGCCGTGTCGAAAAACGGCCCTAGCCGCTATCGGGGCCGAAGGTCTGCGGCAGATAAAGCGTCAGCTCGGGGAAGGCGATCAGCACACCGATCACCACCAGCATCACCAGCAGGTAGATCATCGTCGTGCCCAGCGCCTTGAGCAGGGGGATGCCGCCGATCTTGGCCGAGATCATGAGGCAGAGCCCGTAGGGCGGGGTGATCAGCCCCAAGCCGAGTGCCATGACGCTGATCACGCCGAATTGCAGCGGGTCGACGCCGGCCTGGGCCGCCAGGGGCTGGAAGATCGGCGCCAGGATCGCCATCGCTGGTAGCGAATCCATGAAGGTGCCCACCAGCAGCATGACGATGGTCGCGATGATCAAAAGCGTGGTCGGATCGCTGATTTCCACGCCGGCCATCAACTGCGGCGGAATCCGATAGAAGCTGATCAGATAGCCGAAGATCGCCGCGCCGACCAGGCTGAACAGCGACAGCGAGCAGAGCCGCACGGTATCGGTGGAGGCATCCAGCACGCTCCTGAAGGTCAGTTCGCGATAGACCACGAAACCCAGAATCAGCGCGTAGAGCACGGCCATCACCGCAGCCTCGGTGGGCGTGACGATACCCAGCGTGATGCCGCCGATGATCAGTACCGGAATGCCGGCGGCGAGCAGGCCATCCTTGCCCGAACTTGCCAGCTGCCTGAGCGTGGCGCGCTTTCGTGTCGGCACGTCATAGCGGCGCACGTAGCCGAGGTTGAGCAGCAACTGCGCGGCGGCGATCAGAATCCCCGGCACGATGCCGCCGAGAAACAGCCCGGCGATCGAGGTGCTGGTGAGCGCGCCCCACACGATCATGTTGATCGACGGCGGAATGATGATCCCCATCACCGAAGAGGCGGCCGTCACCGCGACGCTGAAGTGGGTCGGGTAACCTTCCTTTTTCATGGCCGGGATCAATACCGTACCGATACCCGCACTGTCGGCCGTCGACGACCCCGAAACGCCGGCGAACAGCATGCTGACCAGCACGTTGACGTGGGCCAGTGCCCCTTTGACATGCCCGACCAGATTGAGGCACAGCGTGATCAGGCGGTCGGTGATGCGGGCGGCATTCATCAGATTGCCGGCGAGCAGGAACAGCGGCACCGCCAGCAGCACGAAGGAGTCCATGCCGTAGTACATGCGCTGGAACAGAATCCACGGCGTCAGGCGCGGATCGAGCACGATGATGCCAAACGAGGTGAGCACCAGCGACATCGCGATCGGCACGCCCAGCACGATGAGGACGCCGAGCAGCGCGAACAGCAGCCACGGCAGCAGGTAGAGCCAGTCGGCAGGCATCATCGCGGGGTCTCCTTCTCGTGTGACGAGGGCAAATCGAAGTCTTGCGTGGGCGGGGCGCTCGGATGGGCCGGATCGATGAGCTCGTCGATCTCGGAAGGCGTATCGAGCTCGCTTTCCATGGCATCGACGCCTCGGCTGGCGGTCATCAGCAGGCGCTGCAGGCTGAACAGCACGATCAGCACGCCGCTGACGAGGAAGGTCGAATAGGTCACGACCATCGGCAACTGCGAGGCGCTGGCAATCCGGTTGAAACCGGAAAGGGCGAAGGCCTGGCCGAAGACGACGAAGATCAGCCCGACGGTCAGGCAGGCGACATCGCGGATCACTCGGGTCATCCGGTCGGGGCGGGAACCGCGGGGGAAAGCCTCGAGCACGAAGTGATCGGCATGCAGCACGCCGATCGCGGTGCCCAGCATGATCATCCACTGGAAGGCGAAACGGCTCATCTCCTCGGTCCAGTAGAGCCTCGGCAGGAAGCCCAGGTTGCGGCTGACGATCTGATAGACGATCAGCACGATGAAACTGGCCAGCAAGAACAGCAACACCCCGTGAAGGAGGCGTTCCAGCTGGCGGTTGACGCGGCCCAGGGCCGTTGCGAATGCCATGACACGACTCCTTTACTGGGTATTGATGATGAGTTCATAGAGATCGCGCAGCCCCATGTCGTCGATCACCTGGCCCAGCGGGCCGGCGACGATCTGCTGCATGCGCTCGCGATCCATCGGGTAGAAGGTGGCGCCTTCGGCCTTGAGCTTGTCGCGGGACTCCTTGTCGAGACGGATCTGCAGGTTCCGCGCGTACTGCTCGCTCTCGTCGGCAGCGGCCTGTACCGCCTGCTGCTCGGAGGGCGTGAGCGACTCCCAGGTATCGTCGGAAATGGTCAGCAAGCGCACGGTGATGTCGTGTTCGGAAAGCCCGATATGGGGCGCGACTTCATGGAAGCGCATGCGGTAGATCCACTCCGCCTCGTTGAGCAGGCCGTCGATGGCGCCCAGCTGCAGCCCGGTGTAGATCTCCTTGTAGGCCATGACCGTGGGCTGGGTGCCCAGCGCTGCCCAGGCCGTGATCACCGGCCGGGTCGGATTGGTGCGCAGCTTCATGCCTTCGAGATCGTCGAGCGTTTCCAGCGGGCGGGTACTGACGATCTGACGGGTGCTGCCGCCGTAGTAGGCGAGCACCTTGACGCCGGTTTCCGCCTCGATGCGCTGGGCGATCTCCTGGCCGGCCTCGCCATCCAGCACGTGCCGCCAATGATCGAGATCGCGATACAGAAACGGAATCGAGAAGATGCTGGCGGTATGCGAGAACTCCGAGATCAAGCCGGGATTGATGATCGAGAAATCCAGCGCACCCGCGGTCTGCTGCTCGAACATCTCGGTTTCATGACCGAGCACCGAATTGCTGTAGAGGTTCACCGTGAGTTCGCCGTCGGTTTTCTCTTCCAGCAACTGTTTGAAGCGCTCCGCGCTCAGGTGGTAGGCGGTATCCTCCGTGGCGCCGTGGCCGAAGATCAGCTCGCGGGCTTCGGCCGGCGTGGCGAGCGCGGCGAAAAGAAGGCCCGTGGCGACGATGAGCCGCCAGCCGGACAGATAGCGTGGAACCTCGTGAAATCTCATGGTGACTCCTGGGGGCGATCGAGCGAGGGTTGGGAGCTGGCGCGAACCATCAACGGTGCCTCGAGGACGATGCGTTCGCGTTCGCCGTCGGGCGTCCGTATCCGCTTCAGGGCCAGTTCGGCGGCGCGGCGGCCGATCGACCGCGGGTGGGTCGCGATACTGGTCAATGCGGGGTCGGTGAGGGCGGCTTCATCGATGTCGTCGACGCCGACCACCGCGCAGTCCTGCCCCGCGCGCAGGCCAAGATGGGAAAGCGCCAGCAGCGCTCCCAGCGCGACCAGGTCGTTGTGGCAGATCAGGGCCGTGGGCGCGTCGTCGCCACGCATCAGCTCGAGGGTGATTTCGCGCCCTGCGCAACGGGTCAGCGGGCCGCGAACGATGCGCGACAGGTCATCGAGTCCGGCCTCGTGCATGGCCTGTCGGTAGCCCGCGAGACGTTCGCGGTCGGCGGAATGATCGGCGGTTCCCGCGAGCAGGGTGATACGACGATGCCTCAGGGCGACCAGATGACGAACGGCGTTGGCGACGCCGGCCCGAAGGTCCGCGCCGACATAGTCGCCGAGCGGTGACGGGCCGACGTGCCGCATGACCTCGATGCAGGGCATGCCCCAGTCGGCGATCGTTTCGATCAACGACGCAGGCGTCTCCTCTGCGGGGCACAACAGCAGCGCATCGACCCGATGTTCCCGCATGCGTGCCAGGAAGCGCGCCTGGCGGGCCAGGCTGTCGCCGCTGCTGGCCAGAAAGGGAACGTAATCGGCGTCCTGCAGTGTCTCGTCGATGCCCGCCATCAGGGCACCGAAGAACGGGTTGGCGATATCGTGGACGACGACGCCGAGCGTTGCCGTGCGAGCGCTTCTCAAGGTCGCCGCGCCGCGATTGTAGACATAGCCCAGTTCCGTCATCGCCTCCCGAACCCGAGCGCGAGTCGATTCGGCAACCAGCTCGCTACCTTGCATCACCAGCGACACGGTCGAGCGGGAGACGCCGGCATGGGCCGCGATATCCCTCAGCGTGACGCGAGGGCGGGATGAGTTCCTGACGTTTTCGGGCATGCTGCATTCCGTTTTGGATCGATCCAAAAAGCTGTCAGCAGGTTAGTCGTGCCATAGGAATGCGCCTATTCGCCTTTAGTGGAAAACGATGTCGGTGAACTAGGGTCTGTTGACGTTTCACATGGGCAGCCATAAAAAACCACAAGCTAAGGCCACCATGCTTTCGTAGTTTCGCTTGAGCTTGTCGTAACGCG
>NZ_JAXOVV010000043.1:0-16400 GCF_036663415.1 Salinicola sp. 4072
GAACACGCGGCCGCGCAAGACGCTCGACTGGCGCACGCCGCTGGAAGTCTACGCCGAGGTGCTCAAGAAATCGGTCGCTGGACCGAGCACCCTTCAATAGCGTTGCGCTTGGAACTTGAGACCGCCTACTTTGACAAAAAATAAAAATGTAGATATTTTTAGATGAAGCTCGACACGACTTTCTAGCCAGCCAAGAGGTTTGCAATGACTGCTCTGACCCCAATCTCCCAATTTGTTACAGATGGCTTCACCCTGACCCGCTCTCAACAGTCCCCACGCTTGATGACCTTGACCTTTGAGGAAAAGACCGTCAGCGCATTCCTCGAAGCTGTAGCCCAGTGGCCGATCCAAGCATTGGAATATAAGTCGATGCTGCGATTCCGCGTGGCCAAGCTATTGGATGATCTATGTAACAATACGCTTCAGCCGTTATTGGTCAGTGTGATGGTTGATCGATCCACAGGGGGTCTACTGGTGACCCCGGAGGGGCTCGATCGAGTTGAGCAGGCCGATGAGATGGTTAAATTTGCTACTGCTGTAGCGCACTGCTTCGGACGCTCCAATTTCGATGCCATGAGCGGTCAGTATTATGCGCGTTTCGTGGTTCAAAACGTCGATAACTCAGACAGTTACTTGCGCCAGCCGCACCGCGTTATGGAGCTGCATAATGATGGAACTTTTGTTGAGCAGGACACTGATTATGTGCTGATGATGAAGATTGATGAGCAAAATATGGAGGGCGGTAACTCGCTTCTGCTTCATCTAGACGATTGGAAGGACCTGAATCGCTTTTTCAGTCATCCTATGGCCCGCCGAGAGATGCGTTGGTCTTCGCCTCCTAGCAAAAATGTTGGTCACGATGTCTATCATTCGGTTTTTGATATAGATGCAGAAGGTCGGCCGGTGATGTCTTATATCGATCAATTCGTGCAGCCCCGCGACTTTGAAGAGGGGAATTGGTTGACTGAAATGTCGGAATCCCTAGAAAGCAGCGAGGCACGCCTTTCAGTGCCAGTACCAGTGGGGAGCTTCCTGCTCATTAATAATCACTTTTGGTTGCACGGCCGGGATCGCTTCACCCCACACCCTGACCTGCGCCGAGAACTGATGCGCCAACGTGGTTACTTCACTCATAAGCAGACGTTAGCCAATCCTAAGCATACCTGAGAGGCTATTTTTAAAGCACTTTAGGAACTCACGTGTCGCCAAAGAAGACCGGCAGGCCGCCTTGCTTGTCGGTTGTGTGACGCATTGACGTATCGATTTAGGCAATCTGAAGCGGGGGCTCGGTGTACGACTTCATCATCATCGGCGGAGGCATCCTCGGCATGTCTACCGCCATGCAACTCATCCGGGCCTATCCCGACCATAAGATGCTCCTCGTCGAGAAGGAGAGCGGGCCGGCCCAGCACCAGACCGGTCACAATAGCGGTGTGATTCATGCCGGGGTGTACTACACGCCGGGCAGTCTCAAGGCGCGTTTCTGCCTGGAAGGCAACCGTGCCACCAAGGCATTTTGCGACGAACACGGCGTTGCCTATGATGAGTGCGGCAAGCTGCTGGTCGCCACCAGTGATCTCGAGATGCAGCGCATGCAGGCGCTCTGGGAGCGCACCGAGGCTAATGGGCTGGAGCGCTACTGGTTAAGTGCGGATGAGTTGCGTGAGCGCGAACCCAACATTACCGGCCTGGGCGGCATCTTCGTCCCCTCGAGCGGCATCGTCAGTTATGCAGAAGTCGCCGCCGCGATGGGACGCGAGTTCGAGGCGGCGGGTGGTGAGATTCGCTTCTCCACCCCGGTGGCGGGCCTGGAGGAGCGTAGCGGTGAGGTCATCGTGAAGACCGGTCAGGGCGAGTTCACTACCCGCCATCTGGTGTCCTGCTCGGGCCTGATGGCCGACCGTGTGGTGCGCATGCTGGGTATCGAGCCGGACTTTACCATCTGTCCGTTCCGCGGTGAGTACTATCTATTGCCCCCCGAGCATAACCGCATCGTCAATCATCTGATCTACCCAATCCCCGATCCGTCAATGCCGTTTCTCGGTGTGCATCTGACGCGTATGATCGATGGCACCGTCACGGTCGGTCCCAATGCCGTGCTCGCCTGGAAACGCGAAGGCTATCGCAAGAACGATTTCTCTTTGTCCGACACCATGGCCATGCTGACCAATCCGGGCATACGCAAGGTGCTCAAGACCAACCTGCGGCCAGGCCTGATCGAGCTGAAAAATTCGTTGTACAAGAAGGGTTACCTAGAAGAAGTCCGCAAGTACTGCCCAAGCCTGACGCTGGACGATCTCAAGCCTTACCCTGCCGGAGTCCGCGCCCAGGCGGTGTCCAACGACGGCAAGCTGGTCGATGATTTCCTGTTCGTGAACACCCGGCGCACGGTCAATGTATGTAACGCGCCCTCGCCGGCGGCGACCTCGGCGATTCCCATCGGCGCGCATATCGTCGCACAGGTGAAGGCACAGTTGGAGGACAGCTAGAATGGTTAGTGTCTGCCATGCCGAATCTATCCATAGCGCCGGCATGGCAGCCTAGGGATCATCCGATACGAGGCGGCTCTAGCGTCTGCTTGATCTGTTCGACGAGTTCTTTGAGGCGCGGGCCTAGATTTTCTATCAGAATACGATGGCTTAGGCGCAATGACGAGCCACCGCAGTTGATGGCCATTACCTCGGCACCTTCCTCAAGTATCAGGGGCATAGCGACTGCGCTGATCTCGCTTTCCCAATCGCCCTGCGAAAGACAGAACCCGTACGTAGCATAGTCGCCAAGCGATCTCTGAATTGACTCCTCAATGGCCGGCCAATTATCGGGATCGCGTTGTCGCATCTCATTCATCAGCTGCATGCGTCGTTCGGAGGGGATACCACAAAGCCAAGCGCGACCGATGGCTGTAGTAGCCATTGGGATACGTGAACCCGTCTCGAGGCGCATCAATAGCGGCCCGCTACCCTGACACACTTCGATATAGGTCATCGACAGGCGGTCTGCAGTGCCCAAGGCGATAGCACAATCGGTAGCATCGGCTAAGCGTTGCATATGTGGTCGTGCTATTTCGCGAATCCCCATGCTGGCCAAGTACCGATAGCCTAACGCGAGCACACCTGCCCCTAAACGGTATTTTTCTAAACGTTCATTGTGCTGCAGATAGCCGAGCTGTTTGAGTGTATAAGTGAG
Source organism: Salinicola sp. 4072 (assembly GCF_036663415.1). NCBI lineage: Bacteria > Pseudomonadati > Pseudomonadota > Gammaproteobacteria > Oceanospirillales > Halomonadaceae > Salinicola > Salinicola sp. 4072. The sequence continues at coordinate 3,187 of NZ_JAXOVV010000043.1, forward strand.
ACGCGAGACGGTAGGGCGTGGAATACCGGTCCGGCTGGAAAGCTCTGCGTTACCTAGATACTCCTCACCGGCACCGAAGGCCCTAAGCAATTCGAGTCCACGCGAGAGTGCTGTGACGAAATTCCGGTCCTTGGCAGCGGCGTCCTGCTCCTCCTCAAAAGACATAGATTTATTCATATGCGCTCCCAAGAGCTAAATAAAATAGTAACTTGCAGAATGAAATCAAGTATCGCACAAGTGCTACTGTGGAGAGCAAATGAAAAACGCCCGCTTCGACGGGCGTTTTTTATTGATGGCTTCAAATTTACTCGCAACGCTCTATCACCGCGGCAATGCCTTGACCAACACCAATACACATAGTCACCAGAGCGTAGCGACCACCAGTTGCTTCTAATTGGCGCAGTGCAGTTAGCGCTAGGCGAGCCCCTGAGGCGCCCAGAGGATGGCCAATTGCAATGGCTCCCCCGTTAGGGTTCAGGCGGCTATCCTCGGGAGACATACCCAGTTGGTTAACACAGCCCAGCACCTGTACCGCAAATGCTTCATTGATTTCGATCAGGTCCATCTGGTCCAGCGACAGACCTGCACGTGCAAGGGCCTTCTCACTGGCCGGCACTGGCCCCAACCCCATCACTCGTGGGGGAACCCCCGCAACGGCCCCCGATAGAATGCGTCCACGCGGCGCCATACCTGCCTTCTCGCCAGCTGCAAGACTGCCTACGATCATCGCTGCAGCACCATCATTGAGCCCAGACGCGTTTCCTGCTGAGACCACACCATTCTCGAATAACGCCGGCAAGCGGCCAAGCTTTTCGACATCGCTGCCGGGTCGTGGATGCTCATCCTCTTCTACTAGCCTGGGCGGCTGCTTGCGGCCTTGGGCAACCTCGACCGTTAACAGTTCCTCATTATAGAAGCCTTTTGCCAATGCTTCGGCGTAGCGTGCCTGTGAGCGTGCGGCATAGGCATCGGCAGCATCTCGACTGATGCTTAGATCATGCGCCACGTTGTCCGCAGTCTCCGGCATGCTGTGGCTACCATATTCTTTGGTGATCCATGGGTTAGGAAAGCGTGAACCAATCACCGTATCGTACAGAGGCTGATTTCGCGCATAGGCAGAGTCGGCTTTTCCCAGCACATAAGGTGCGCGGCTCATGCTCTCGACACCACCGGCCAGAAACAGCGCACCCTCATCACAGCGGATGGCTCGAACGGCATCAAGGATCGCTGCCAAGCCGCTACCGCACAGACGGTTGATAGTCTGGCCAGCTACCTCGACCGGTAGGCCCGCCAGAAGCGCCGCGTGGCGAGCAACGTTACGTGAATCCTCTCCTGCCTGATTGGTGCAACCAGCAAGGACCTCTTCATAAGCATCGGCGGCGAACGCATTACGATCAATCAAATGCTTCAGAGTTAAACCCAGCAGGTCATCTGGACGTACCCCTGCGAGCGCGCCGCCATGGCGACCGAAAGGAGTGCGAATACCGTCATAAAGGTAAGCGTCTTGCATGATAAGCTCCGTGTTTTAACGAACTATTAGGCGCTGGTAACGTTCAATGGGATACCCAGACGAGCACGACGGCGTAGCCAAGGGCTAGGCCGGTAACGTGGGTCACCAGTAGCGGCTAGCAAATTTTCCAAAATGGTTAAGATGCGCTGAGAGCCGTAATGCTCCCCCATGGCCAGCGGGCCCCTGGGATAACCCAGGCCTAGCTCGACTGCACGGTCAATGATCTCTGGCTCGGCAACACGCTGCTGAGCGATATCGGCACCAACATTGACAATGCATGCCACCACACGCTGTAGCACAAACCCGGTGCTGTCATTGATCACGCTGACGGGCTCTCCATCATAGGAAAACAGTGCATGAGCTGCATCGCGTACCACAGCGAGGGTCGCGGGGCTGGTCATGAGGCAGCGACGCTTATTGAGACCAGCAAGCATATCTACAGCAACGCAACGTGACGGGTCGAGTTGCTGACGCAGGGCACAGTCAGTGGTGTCTTCGCCATAAGGTGTCAACAAACAAAGTGCCTTATCACTGGGAACATTGCCTGCTTCTAGTTCCCAGCCAGCCGCTTCGACCATACGGACCAGCGCCCGGTTAGCATTTGTGTCCTCGGCACTAATCCACACTGGAATCGGCTTGGCGCTCGGAGCTGTAGGCTCCTCGGGCAACACCGCTTGTCCATTATCGTAGCGATAGAATCCTTCTCCACTCTTGCGGCCCAGCAGGCCAGCAGCTAGACGTTGTCCTGTCAGTGGTGAAGGGCGAAAGCGCGGCTCTTGGTAGTATTGGTGGTAAATCGATTCCATCACTGAGTGCGAGACGTCCAGGCCAGTTAAGTCAAGCAGTGTGAATGGGCCCATCCGGAAGTCACCCTGATCCTTCAGCAGGCGGTCGATAGTGACATGGTCTGTAACACCTTCCGAAAGTATTCGTAAGGCCTCAGTACCGAATGCACGTCCGGCATGATTAACCAAGAACCCTGGGGTATCAGTGGTCTTTGCAGTGAAGTGCCCGAATCGTTGACCTAAGGCTTCGGCCGCCTCGGTCACCTCAGGATCAGTTTTCACCCCTGGAATGACCTCAACGATTTTCATTAAAGGGACGGGATTGAAGAAGTGAAGGCCAATTACTCGCTCTGGACGTGCGCAGGCTGAGGCTATCTCGGTGACTGACAGTGATGATGTGTTAGTAGCCAGAATGGCGTGCTCAGCGAGAATTTGTTCGAGTTGCTTGAATAGGGCCTGCTTGGCGTCCACGCGCTCCACGATGGCCTCAATGACTAGATCACACTCGGCCATGGTTTCCAGTGTTCTTGCTTCCTCGAGCAAGCTGATCATTTCGTCGGCACGGGCCTGGCTGAAGCGCTGTTTCTCAACGGCGCGTGACCAGAGTTTGCTTATGAATGCCTGGGCTTCACTAACTGCGGCTTCACGCGTGTCGTGCATCTTGACTCGCAGGCCCGCTTCAGCAGCAATCTGCGCAATACCGCGTCCCATGGCGCCGGTGCCAATAATCCCAATGGTGGTGATGGGCTTGCTCATGACCTAGCGTGCCTCCTGTTTGTTTCGCATTGCAAAACTTGATTCTGAATATTGACGGTCATCATAGGCTGTGCAACAGTGCATCGCAAGATATGCGAAAGACGGTTTCGCAAAGCAAAACTAAAGTCGAAGACCACCAGCGCAAATGCTTCTTTAAGCTTTAAGAGACCAGACAAGAAAACAGCGAGGACCCGCCATGATTCGAGATCAGGAACTGCTGGATCAGTTATTGGATACGATTTCACGCTTCGTACGTGAGCGTCTGATTCCCAATGAGGCCCGCCTGGCCGAGGACGATGCGGTCCCCGCCGAGATTCTCGAGCAAATGAAGGAAATGGGGCTGTTTGGCTTGTCGATTCCTGAAGAGTTCGGCGGCCTCGGCCTGACCATGGAGGAAGAGGCGCTGGTAGCGATGGAGATTGGCAAAACGTCTCCGGCATTTCGCTCAGTTTTTGGCACCAATAATGGTATCGGTGCCCAAGGAATCTTGATCGATGGTACGCCAGAGCAAAAGGCTAAGTATGTACCGCGCTTAGCCACCGGCGAAATTATCAGTTCATTCTGTCTTACCGAACCTGACTCTGGTTCCGACGCAGCCAGCTTGCGCACCACCGCAATTCGTGACGGAGATCACTACATACTCAACGGCACCAAGCGCTTCATCACGAATGGCCCCGAGGCCGATCTTTTCACTGTGATGGCTCGCACCGATCCAGATAATAAAGGTGCGGGAGGCATTAGTGCCTTCATTGTTGAGGGAGACACCCCTGGCATTCAGCGTGGCCCGGCTGATATGAAGATGGGCCAGAAGGGAGCACATACTTGCGACATCATCTTCGACAACTGCCGCGTGCCGGCTGAGAACATTATCGGCGGGCGAGAGGGCCAAGGCTTCAAGACCGCGATGAAAGTGTTAGATCGAGGCCGTTTGCATATCTCAGCGGTATGCGTGGGAGTGGCCGAGCGCCTGGTAGAGGAGTCGTTGAACTTCGCCATGGAGCGCAAACAGTTCGGGGTTCCCCTATCCGAGCATCAACTGATCCAAGCGATGCTCGCTGACAGTAAGACCGAAGCCTACGCCGGACGTGCCATGGTCATGGATGCCGCGCGGCGCAAGGATGCAGGCGAGAATGTTTCGACGCTAGCATCGTGCGCCAAACTGTTCTGCGCCGAGATGGTTGGCCGTGTCGCTGACCGCGCAGTACAGGTCCATGGTGGTTCAGGTTACATGGCTGAGTATGCTGTCGAGCGCTTCTATCGCGACGTACGGCTGTTTCGCATATACGAAGGGACTACCCAGATCCAGCAGCTGGTAGTTGCGCGCAATATGGTACGGGAGGCGCAATAATGCAGCTATCTCACCCCTACCAGGCTGCAGACGAACGGATCAATGGTCGTTGGGCCAGTGAGCTGATAGCAGAATTGCCTGAACGGTTAAGCACCCGGGTGCTCGAATTGGCCGAACGTCAGCCGCAGCAGGAAGCCATCGTCGATGGTGAGGTGCGCTGGAGCTATGCCGAACTGGCAGAGGAGGTACGTTCCGCTACCGTCTGGTTGGACTCCCTGGGTGTGCGTCCAGGCGACCGCCTGATGACAGTGAGTGAGAACTGCCGCGCGCTAGTGGTGCTACTACTGGCAGCGAGCGAGATGAATGCTTGGCTGGCGATCGTCAATTCTCGCTTGTCGGCCAAGGAGATCGATCAGATCCGCAACAATTGCGAACCAAGGCGCATCTTTTATACCACTGCCGCATCGCGCGACGCTGCCGCACATGGCGTGAGACATGGTGCAGAGACCTTCCAGCACACCAGTCTCGGCGAATTGATGATCAGCCCGCTTGCCGATACGGTCACCGAGCCGGTACATCCCAGCGGTGCCAAACAGGTCGCGGCGATGATCTATACCTCGGGCACCACTGGCACGCCTAAGGGCGTGATGTTGACCCACCGAGGCATTCTCTACATCGCTTCGATCTCAGGTGGCATGCGCCACCTCTCTCAAGGACAACGCGTCTACGGCGTGCTGCCTATGTCTCATGTATTTGGCCTAGCCTCAGTGTGCGTGGGCTCATTATACAACGGGGCCTGCCTCTATCCGGTACCGCGCTTCGAAACACCCGCGCTACTGAAAGCGCTGGTTACAGAGCGTATTACCGTGCTTCAAGGGGTACCGGCAATGTACGCACGCGTGCTCGAGTATCTCAAACAGGAAGGCATGGCACTGGAAGCCCCGGCTCTCATTTACATCTCAGCTGGCGGATCGCCATTGGATGGCGATCTTAAGCGCCGCGTGGAGGCAGCCTTTGGGCAGACGCTGCACAACGGCTATGGTCTTACCGAGGCCAGCCCGACAATTAGCCAGACACGCATTGACGACACGCCAACCAACACGACCGTAGGACGCGTATTACCCCTGCTCGAGTACCGCCTCGAGCCGCTGGGAAGTACCGATGCCGAGGCTCCGGAGACCGGCGAGCTATGGGTGCGTGGCCCTAACGTGATGCGTGGCTATTTTCGACAGCCGGAGGCTACCCGCGCTTGCCTTGATAATGAGGGCTGGCTAAACACTGGCGACATCGCGCGTGTTGATGCTAGCGGTGAGTTGCATATTGTTGGGCGTAGCAAAGAGTTGATCATTCGCTCCGGCTTCAATATCTATCCACCAGATGTCGAGGCGGTAATCAATGAGCATCCCGAAGTTACGCTGTCGGCAGTGGTCGGTCGCCAAGTGGCCGGCAATGAAGAAGTAATCGCATTCGTTCAGTGTGAGCCTGGCGCTGCGCTGAGCGAGGATGAATTACGAGCCTTCATCGCCGAGCGCGTGGCGCCTTACAAGCGTCCATGTGAAATTTTCTTAGTCGATGCACTCCCGGCAACCGCTACCGGTAAGATCTTGAAGGGGCGTCTTCGCCAGCAGGCGCAGGAGGATCGTTCCCATGGCTGAGCCAACAGCAACCGAATTGCTATCGTCCGATGTGCCCGATGCCGGCGAGCCGTTCGGGTACCAGCGTTTGCTGGGCATGCGCATCACTGAATGGCAAGAAGACTATGCCGTCATTGAACTCGTTATTGGTGAGCAACATCTTAACCGCAGCGGCATTGTTCACGGCGGCGTGCTCACCTCACTTTTGGATACTGCTCTGAGCCTCGCTGGTCTCTACTGTCCTGAGCCGGGGCAAGTGCGAAAGGGTATGACGCTTTCGCTGACCAGTACCTTCATCGCCCCGGCGCGCAGTGGTGTATTGCGTGCTATCGGACGCCGTCGCGGGGGTGGCCGGTCAACCTTCATGTCCAGCGGCGAAGTGCTAGACGCCGAGGGAAACGTAGTAGCCATGGGTGAGGGCACTTTTCGTGTACGCCGCGCCAGTCAGTCGCAAACAGGTGAGCCGGCATGACCGGCGCTACGCCGATTCCCAAACCTCACTATAACTGGCGTGACACGCTGCTATCCCGGCAGTTAGGCACTCGGCTACCGATCATGGCAACCGGGTTACAGTGGCTGGCCAATGCCGAGTATGTCGCCGCGGCGGTGGATGCCGGTATGATGGGCTTCATTTCAGCGGCGACGTTCTCCGATACCAGTGCCCTACGTGATGAGATCCAGCGCTGCCGTGAGCTTCTTAATGGACGCGCTTTCGGCGTCAACGTATCGATGCTCCCCAAGCTGTTACCCGGCGATCGCACTGATGAGATCATGTCGTTGATTGTTGAGGAGCGCATCGCCGTCGTCGAAACTTCGGGGCGCGATCCATCGCCCTACGTCGCCGCTCTCAAGGCCGGCGGGTGCAGCGTAGTACACAAGGTGCCCCAGCTACGACACGCACTGAAGGCCGAGGCTGCAGGTGTTGACGCCGTAATCCTGGTGGGAGCCGAGTGTGGTGGCCATCCCGGCGAATCGCCGGTCGGGACCATGGTGCAAGGGGCGCTGGCCGCGCGCGCCTTGACGATACCCTTTGCCTTGGGCGGGGGTATCGCCACTGGCGAGCAAATCGTCGCGGCACTGGCGTTGGGCGCCTCGGGGGTGGCCATCGGTACGCACTTTCTGGTTTCTGATGAGATCCCTGCCCATGCTAAGTACAAGTGCCGCCTAGTCGAAGCCCAGCCAGGGGATACAACTCTGATCATGGCGTCGTTGCGCAACTCGATGCGAGTGCTGCGCAACGACACTACCGCGATGGTAGAGGCGCTCGAGGGGCAAGGCATCATTGATATCCAGCAATTAATGCCGTATGTGCGTGGCAGCCTGGGTAAGGCCGCCTATGCCAGCGGTGATTGGCGGCAGGGCGCGCTATCGGTTGGCCAGGGTGTTGGGCTAACGGCACGTAGTGCACCACTTGCTGATATTGTCGCCGAGCTCGAAGCCGAAGCAGACACCGCGCTGGCTAGGCTGAGTAATATAATGGAGCCTTCGTGACTCTGCGCACCGGTGCCCGTCTGCTCGGCACAGTAATGTTGGCCACATTGGTTGGCTTGGTGCTAAATAATGCTTGGGCGCACGGGCTAGCTGGGCTGCTGCTGATCGGTTATTTGATATCTCAGTGGGGGCGCCTATCGCGCATGGCGATGGGGCTGCTGTTATTCGCTGCCATGATCACATTGGTTGCGTTATGGCGTGTTGATGACGTTTGGCCATTGCTCAGCGAAGCGATGGGACGTTTTGCCTTTTTTGCTACCTTTGTTGCCGCCCTGAGCCTGCTACGCTTACCAGCCTATCGCTCGCGCCTGGTGCGACAATGTAGCCAGGCGATGCTGCATCAGCCGCCGGCGCGGCGTTACCCTATCCTGTCGCTCGGCTCAGGGTTGTTCGGTGTGATTCTTAATATTGGTGTTCTCAATCTATTCGCTGGAATGATCGAGAAGAGCAATACCTTAGCCGCGGCCGATGGCAGGGAGTGGGTCCAAAAAGCTCGTCAGCGACGCATGTTGATGGCATTGCTGCGTGGTTTTTCGCTGGCGCCGCTGATCTCGCCGATGGGAATCGGTGTCGCGGTGATTCTTGCTAGCATGCCATCGGTGCAGTGGCGGGAATTGGCACCTTACTCATATGGCGCAGCCATAGTCATCTTCCTAGGGGGCTGGTTGGTCGACCAGCTCACGGGACCACATCCGCCGCGTCGCTCTCCATCCTCCTCAGCCCCTTCGCTGTCCCCGCTGCGGCGCTTTTGCGTGCTACTGCTGGGCATTGTGTTGCTGGTTTTCTCGCTAGCTTATCTGCTCGATGTACGTCTACCCATCGCAACCCTGGTCGGTGCTCCCTTGGCCTCATGGTTATGGCTGGCCTGGCAGCGTCGAGGGATGAAGGGGTGGGGGTTAGTGCCGGCCGCCATCACTTTTCATCGCCAACTGCCGTGGCTGCTGGGGCCATTGGGTAGTGAGGTGGTTGTATTGGGCTCGGCGGGTTATGTCGGCCACCTGTGTGTGGCGCTGATCGACCCACAAACATTGGTGGATCCACTGGGCTGGCTGGCACCGCTGGGTGCCTGGAATGCTGTCATCGCCATGCTCTTGGTGCTTATTACCGCCCAGGTAGGGCTTAACCCCATCGTGAGCGTTACTTTGCTGGCCGGGTTGCTCCCCGCGCTAAATATTCCCGGGTTACCTCCGCCCTTGATCGGCGTGTCGCTGATGGTGGGCTGGTGTCTGGCATTAATGTCATCGCCACTCACCGCGTCAATGTTAATCCTTTCGCGTTTCTCCGGCGTATCGTCGTGGCGTATCGGTTATCGCTGGAATGGCGCCTTCATGCTCGGCGTGGTTCCGGTGATGGCCGCCTGGTTTTTGCTCACCAATCAATTCTGAATAAGCACTCATGAATTCCACTATACAGAACAAATAATGCTTATCTGCCTTCCAGAGTACAGGCAATCCGATTGTAGTCCTTTGGTATAGGCAGCAACCGCAGTGCTTGACGCCATTGTGCTAACGATTCTATCGTTTTTTCAAAGTACGAAATGTAATTTCGCATAGAGAAACAGCTGTAGTGGGAGTCGTTCATGAAAATCCTCGTCGCGGTCAAACGCGTCATCGACTACAACGTCAAGGTCCGCGTCAAGGCGGATCACTCCGACGTCGACCTTACCAACGTCAAGATGGCCATGAATCCGTTCTGCGAGATCGCGGTGGAAGAAGCGGTTCGCCTAAAGGAGAAGGGCATAGCGACGGAAGTCGTCGCTGTGACCATCGGGCCCAAGGCCGCCCAGGAGCAGTTGCGCACCGCGCTGGCGCTGGGGGCCGACCGGGCTGTTCACGTGTCTACCGACGAGCGCGTCGAGTCACTGGCGGTCGCCAAGCTGCTCAAGCGAGTGGTCGACGAGGAGCAACCGCAACTGGTGATCCTCGGCAAGCAGGCCATCGATACCGACAATAACCAGACCGGGCAGATGCTTGCCGCCCTGACCGGCTGGGGGCAGGGTACCTACGCGTCGAAGGTGGATATCCAGGACGGCACCGTCAACGTGACCCGCGAGATCGACGGCGGCCTGCAGACCGTGGCGCTCAAGCTGCCCGCCGTGGTCACCACTGACCTGCGCCTCAACGAGCCGCGCTACGCCAAGCTGCCCGATATCATGAAGGCCAAGAAGAAGCCGCTCGACACTAGAACCCCCGAGGAGCTCGGTGTCGCTATTGCCTCGCAGGTCACCCAGTTGCAGGTCGAAACCCCAGCCGAGCGCAAGGGCGGCATCAAGGTCGGCTCGGTGGACGAGCTCGTCGATAAACTCAAGAATGAAGCCAAGGTGATCTCATGAGCGTATTGATTCTCGCCGACCATCATGACGGTCAACTCGCCGGCACCACGGCTCATGTGGTGGCGGCCGCACAACAGATTGTCAAGGACAGCGGTGGCGACATCGACCTGCTGGTAGCGGGTCAGGAGGTGCAGAGCGTGGCCGAGCAGGCCGCGAAGCTTGACGGCGTGAACCGTGTGCGCATCGTCGACCATGCGGTCTATGCTCATCAGCTTGCCGAGCCGCTGGCCGATCTGCTGGTGCGTCTCGCCGATGACTATAGCCACGTGCTGGCCAGCTCCTCCACCACCGGCAAGAACGTGCTGCCGCGGCTCGCCGCGCTCAAGGACGTCGCCGCCATTTCCGACATCCTCGATGTGGTGAGCGCCGATACCTTCAAGCGACCCATCTATGCCGGTAATGCCATTGCTACCGTGCAGAGCGCCGATCCGCTCAAGGTGCTTACTGTGCGCAGCACCGCCTTCGATGCCGCTGGCGAGACTGGCAGTGCCGCCATCGAAGCGGTCGATGCCACGGTCGACAATAGCCTGTCGAGCTTTGTCGACGAGCGGCTCGAGCAGAGTGAGCGCCCTGAATTGAGTGCGGCACGGGTAGTCATCTCCGGCGGTCGCGGCATGGGCAATGGCGAGAACTTCAAGCTGCTCGACGGTATCGCCGACAAGCTGGGTGCAGCAATCGGGGCCTCGCGCGCGGCGGTGGATGCCGGTTTCGTGCCCAACGACATGCAGGTGGGGCAGACCGGCAAGATCGTCGCCCCTGAACTGTACATCGCGGTGGGAATCAGCGGGGCGATCCAGCACCTGGCGGGGATGAAGGACTCCAAGGTGATCGTGGCGATCAACAAGGACGAGGAAGCACCGATCTTCCAGATTGCCGATTACGGTCTGGTGGGCGATCTGTTCCAGATTTTGCCCGAGCTGGAGAGATCGCTATAGAGATGATCGCTACCTGCTCTCCGATAGCTAATAACAAACGAGCAAGCGCCGACATGGCGCGGTAGCAGGATACGTTTCCTGCCCCAACGACTTGGGCTCCTGCGCAAGTCATCCCCAGCATGATGCCTTCATACCTACTCCGCTGCCGAATCGGCAGCGGAAGGGCACCGTGCGCTTAAAAAAATAATGAGGATCAGTATGTTTAAACCCGCTAGACGAATAACAAAGCTCACGGCCATGAGTGTCTCCCTTATGCTGCCGTTGGGAGTGGCAAACGCACAGGCCAACCCCTCCCAAATTGAGGCCCTTCAAACACAGATGCAGGCGCTTCAAGCACAAATCGATGAACTCAAGTCACAACAAAGGGCAACCCAGGAAGAGGTCGCCACGGCCAGCGACAAGGCTGTCACCCGCACGCCGAAGGGAGACCTGCAGATCGGTGAAACCACGCTATCGATCGGCGGTTATATCAAGGCGCAAGCCACGCTAGCCAACAATGGATATGGCGATAATAAGGCCAGTGAGATCGTTACGCCCAGCTCACTGCGCCGCGTCGATGAGGACCTGGGCAGCCGAAACAGTTTCAGTGCGCGTCAGAGTCGCGTGAATGTTGGCACCAATACACCATTGGCAGGCGATACACTCAAGACCTTTGTCGAGATCGATTTCTACGGTGCTGAGGATGAGGCCAACGAGTTCGTCAGCAATTCATACGCGCCGCGTCTACGTCATGCTTATGGCAGTTGGGGCAATTGGTTAGCCGGTCAGACGTGGTCAACTTTTATGGACCTTAACGGGTTGGGTGAAGTCGACGCCTTCGGCCAGCATGCCAGTGTGATCTTTGTACGTCAGGCACAGTTGCGCTACACCCAACCCTTTGGGGGCGGTAGCCTACAGTTCGCCCTGGAGAACCCAGAAGATGGGGGGGATGATCAGTCCATCCCGGATATCTGTCATTGGGCGAGTAAATTTTGATGGCGACTGGGGACATGCCTCAGTGGCTGCCTTGGCACGCCAGCTAAGAGTCGACAATGGTGAAGAGGATGATAGCGAATGGGGCGATGCCTACAGCGTGACTGGCCGCTTCCCAACCATCGGGCAAGACGACATCCGCCTGCAAGTTAACTATGGAAATTTAGGGCGTTACATGGGCCTGCGCCCCTATCCGGACGCTCAGATCGAGAATGGAGAGATCGGGGGCGTCGACGCCTGGGGGGCTTCGGCGATTTATCGCCACTACTGGAACGATGAATGGCGCAGCTCGCTAGCATACTCGCGGACCGGGCTGGATGAGACGGGCTCGGGTGACATGACAGATAATTATGACACTACCTTCGTGAATCTAATGTGGTCGCCGATGGCAAATACTACCTATGGCATCGAGTAACAGCGGTTCGATCTTGAGGAAGTTGATGGTGATACCTATGATCTCGACCGGGTACATTTCTCGGCGCAATACAACTTCTAGCTCCTCCGAGTTCATCACTGCCCTGGCCCCGCTCGCGGGGCTTTTCATTGGCTTATTGCTCAGCGCCGGCGTGCGGCGCGAAAAGCAGCAATTCTTTCAGCGAACTCCGGCGAAGCCTTGCAGGCATCTTGCAGCTGTCCCTCTAACTCCAAGGATGTGTCCAAATCGTTCAGGGCCGAAGCACGTAGGGCGTTCTTGACGTGAGCGACGGCCTGGCGGGGTTGAGAAACAAGCACCCGCGCCCAGCGCAACGCCTCGTCATGCAATGACTCGTCGTGTACCACATGATTGGCGAGCCCGAGCGCGCGGCAGGTTGGAGCGTCAATCGGTGCGGCGGTGGCTGCCAGTTCGAAGGCGCGGACATGGCCGAGACGGCGCACCAGGTGCCAGGTAATGCCTCCATCGGGAATCAGGCCGACGTCGATGAATGCCAGCTTGAGATAGGCTGAGCGCGCCATCAACACCAGATCGCTGGACAGGACATAGGCGATACCGATGCCCGCAGCAGCGCCGTTGACCGCAGTGATGACTGGCTTTGGCATCTCGACCATGCACCGTAGCGCCGGTGTGAATAGCGTGGCGAGGCGTTCGCTAGCGAGCGCAGTTGGGTTCGCTTCGAACTCGGCGATATCAGCGCCGGCACAGAAGCTGGCGCCATCGCCATACAGCAATACACAGTGCACATTGACGTCCTCGGCTGCCGCTTGCAGAGCATCGGCTAACGCCATGGCTGTAGCCTCGTTCAAGGCGTTTCGTACCTCAGGACGAACTAGACGAATCTCGACGATAGCATCGTCGTGGCGGATCACCTCGACCGGGTTAGGAGGGGGCATGGAGAGCCTCTTTTATCGCGTATTAAGAAGAGCGCCGGGGTGGACCCGACGCAGTGAGTTATAGTCAAATCTGGTGGATGGCAGTCAGGCGGCAGTCCTGTCTGACTGATCGGTTACCTGCTCCCCATCCTGGAACCGGACGTTGTTCACGACCAGCTCCAGCTTTCTAAACCCCTTGATGC
>NZ_JAXOVV010000044.1:0-15307 GCF_036663415.1 Salinicola sp. 4072
CTGCTCGAACGTCTCCAGGCGTACGAGGACGACGTGCTGCGTTTCCTCGACGACCCCGCCGCGCCCTTCACCAATAACCAAGGGGAGCGTGACCTGCGGATGACCAAGGTCCAGCAGAAGATTTCAGGCTGTTTCCGCTCCTGGGAAGGTGCCGAGATCTTCTGCCGGATGCGCAGCTTCCTCTCGACGGCGGTCAAGCAGGGCCTGGCAGCGCACACCGCACTGGAACAGTTGTTTGCCGGTGAAGTGCCCGAATTCATGCGTCGGGACGGCCTGGATCAGGCAGCGTGACCTGAATAGTTACAATAAAATTAAGTTTATTTGTACAGCGCCGATAGTGCCTCTGGCGGCAATAAGCGAATCCTTATTGAGGGAATTCCGTTTGCCGAGACCCGTTCCACTTGCCCGAACGCATCGAGCCAAGGGCACTCATCGGACTTCGCCATGCTGCTACTGAATCGAAGCGTCAAACTCCGCCTGGCCGCGAGCCTGGGCGCCTGTATCGTCATGCTGTTCATCATCGGGGTCGTCGGGCTGCTCTGTCTGAGCGACAACAATGCCGCCCTCGAACGGACCTATGAAGGGAACGTGTTGACCCTGAAGGATCTCAGCCGCATCGATCGAGCCCTGCTCGGCAATCGGGTCAAGATCACCGCGGAGCAGCGTGACCGAAACCCGGAGTCCGCCCGCGTGACGCAGCAGGAGGTCGCGGATAACGACGCCGTCATCGATGCCGCCTGGGAAGACTACTATCCCCAACGTCTCAACGGCCCGCAGGAGCGGGAGATGGCGGACGCCTTCATCACCGCGCTGACCCGCTTGCGGGCTACCATCGCCGAGCTCAACACGGCGATGATCGGCAACGACTTCGACCGAGCCCGCGTCATCGCGACGACGACGCTGCGCCAGCAGTACCCCGAGGCGCTGGACGCCATCCAGACGCTGATCGACCGCAACAGCGCGCAGGCGGCCGAGGCGTACGAGAGCGCGGTCGCCGAATACGAATGGGGGCGCAATATCATCATCGGCACCATGCTCGGATCGCTTGTGCTAAGCGTGGCGATGGCCCTGTGGCTGATCCGCGGCATCATGGCGCCGCTGGGCAAGGCGCAGGCACTCGCCAATGCCATGGCTCGCGGCAGGCTCGACAACGACATCGAGATCACCAGCAAGGATGAATTCGGCGTGATGCTGCGCTCGCTCCAGGCCATGGAGAGTCAGTTCTCCAGGATCGTCATGAGCGTGCGTGACAACGCCGAATCCGTCAGCGTCGCGGCGGACGAAATTGCCCAGGGCACCGACGATCTCAGCCGTCGCACCCAGGAGCAGGCGGCCAGCCTCGAGCAGACGGCGGCCTCGATGGACGAGATCACCTCGACCGTGCGCCTGAATGCGGAGAACGCCGCCGGAGCCGATAGGCTCGTGCATGATGTCAGCCACCGGGCCAATGTCGGGGGCGAGGTCGCCGGGCAGGCGATCAAGGCGATGGAAGGGATCAATGCGTCGAGTCGCAAGATCGCCGGTATCGTCGGCTTGATCGACGAGATCGCCTTCCAGACCAATCTGCTGGCGCTGAATGCGGCGGTGGAAGCGGCGCGTGCCGGTGAGCAGGGCCGCGGCTTCGCCGTGGTGGCCAGCGAAGTGCGCAACCTTGCCGGGCGCAGTGCCGAGGCCGCCAGGGAGATCAAGCAGCTGGTGGAAGAGAGCATCGGCCAGGTGGATGCCGGCAGTGAACTGGTCAACCGGGCGGGTCGGGCGCTGGAAGAGATCGTCGGGGGCGTCGAACGCGTGACCGCCCTGGTCGGGGAGATCGCGGTAGCCAGTCGCGAGCAGTCTCAGGGTATCGAGCAGATCAATACCGCGGTGTCGCAGATGGATAGCGTGACCCAGCAGAACGCGAACCTGGTGGAAGAATCCAGCGCGGCGGGGCGTTCGCTGCAGAGTCAGGCCGCCGCCCTGTTGAAAGAGATGTCGTTCTTCAAGGGCGCCGCTGCCGCTACTGCCCGGATCGCTCCGTTGGCTTCGGCGCCATCGCCGGCCGATCGAGGCGCGAATCGGCCGGTCGCGCGGCAACGGCCAGCTTCCAGTGCACGTGGTCGGGAAGAGGCCGTCGAAGAGTGGAGCGCGTTCTGACGCCGTGCGAGTCGGGCAAGGCGCCGGACGCGCAAAAACGAGACGTGACCGCAGCGGCGAGATTGGCGGCTTCCCTCACGCGTCGCCCACGGTATCGGCAAGCGGCGTTCGTGGCGACGAGACGTTCGGAGGTTCGGGCGACGAGCCCTCGTTCCCTCGCATCGCGAGATGCATGGTCAATACGTGCGGCTGGCCGTCCAGCGTCAGCCGCGCTTCGGTAGTGCTATTCGGCAGCGGTTCGCCATCCAGGTTGGCGCCGGCCGGCTGGTCGTCGCTGGCCCGTTCGACCCGGATCATGCAGGCGCTGCCCTCCAGATTGACGGTAGCCGAAAAGCTCGGCCAGGCATCGGGAATGCAGGGCGAGACGATCAGCTGGTGGCCTTCGCGACGAATCCCCAGGATGCCGCTCACGCCGGCCTGATACATCCAGCCGGCGGAGCCGGTGTACCAGGTCCAGCCGCCGCGCCCGACATGGGGCGGCTCGGAGTAGACATCGGCGGCGATCACGTAGGGCTCGACGCGATAGCGTTCGACGGCGTCCGGCGTCAGGGCGTGATTGATCGGGTTGAGCAGCGAAAACAGGCGATAGGCCCGGTCGGCCTGGCCCAGCTTGACGAAAGCGAGGATCGACCACATCGCCGCGTGGGTGTATTGCCCGCCGTTTTCGCGCAGTCCCGGCGGATAACCCTTGATGTAGCCCGGCTCCAGCGCGGTCTGGTCGAACGCCGGCGTGAACAGCAGTGCCAGCCGTTCCTGTGGCCGGATCAAGTGGCGCTCCACCGAGGCCATGGCCTGCGCGGCGCGTTCGGGATCGGCGCCTTCCGAGAGCACCGCCCAGGACTGGGCGATGGCGTCGATTCGGCAGGCGTCGTTGTCTCGGGTGCCGAGCCACTGGCCGTCGTCGAAGGTGGCGCGGCGATACCACTCGCCATCCCAGGCTTCGCTTTCCAGCGCCAGGCGTAGCGCCTCGGCGCGCTCCCGCCAGCGTTCGGCACGGGCGCGCGCCTCCGGTGCGTCGCGGGCTTCGGCCAGCGGGGCGAACAGCGCCAGCGTGCGCAGCAGCAGCCAGCCCAACCACACGCTCTCGCCGCGTCCTGTCTCGCCGATGCGGTTGAAGCCATCGTTCCAGTCTCCGGTGCCGATCAACGGCAGACCGTGCTCGCCGAATTGCTCGAGCGCCTGATCCAGCGCGCGGGCGCAGTGCTCGAACAGCGACGCCGTCTCGTCCGCGACCAGCGGCTGGGCGAAATCGTCGTGCGCCTCGGGGTCGAGCGGCGCACCTTCCAGGAAGCCGACCTGCTCCTCCAGCACCTCGGGGTCGTCCGTCGTTTTAATGTAGGTAGCAGTGGCGAAGGCGAGCCAGACCCGGTCGTCGGAGATGTGGGTACGAACGCCCTGGCCGGAGTGCGGCAGCCACCAGTGCTGGACATCGCCCTCGACGAACTGGCGACCGGCAGCGCGCAGCAGATGATGCCGCGCCAGCGCCGGCATGGCGAAGGTGAGTGCCATGCCATCCTGCAACTGGTCGCGAAAGCCGTAGGCACCGCTGGCCTGGTAGAACGCCGAGCGTGCCACGACCCGGCAGGCCAGGGTCTGGTACGTCAACCAGCCATTGAGCATCAGGTTCATGGCCGGGTCCGGCGTATTGACCTGCAGTGTGCCGTGCAGCGTCTGCCAGTAGGCCTCGACCTCGCTCAGCTTGGCGTCGAGATCGCTGCGCCGGTAGCGCTCGATCAGTTCCCGCGCTGCCGCGTCGTCGCTGGCCTGCCCCAGAAACGCCACGATCTCGACCGCCTCGCCGGGCGCCAGCGTCAGCTCGCACTGCTGTACCGTGCACGGGTCATGCCCGGCGCCATCGCTGGCAGCCAGCGGACGCCTTTCGGTCAGGGCCTCGGGGGCGGCCAGCGACCCCCGGCCGAGGAACTCGCGGCGGTCGGCGGTCCAGCCGCGCTGGCGGCCATCCAGGTCAGCGAAGCCAACGCGGCCCGGGAAGGCCTGATTCCAGGGATTGCGCATCAGCAGCGCCCCGGTGGCCGCGTCGTGCTGCGACACCAGAAACGGCGCGGTTCGAGCCCGTGACGTGCCCATCACCCAGGCGGTATAGGCGGTGACGATCAGCCGGCGCGGCTGGGCGGTGCGGTTTTCCAGCGTGAGCCGCGAGATCTTGATCGGATCGTTCAGCGGCACGTACTGCAACAGCGTCATGGAGAGTTCGGGAGTATCGTGCTCGAAGCGGGTGTAGCCGAAGCCGTGACGAGCGATATGGCGAGTCTGATGCTCGGGGTCGTCGAGACGGGTATCCGCGCGGCGGGGGTGAGCGGTGACGGTGGTCAGGGCGCCGCTGTCGGCGTCCTGCACGTAGATCACCTCGCCGGGAAGATCGCTGACCGGGTCATTGGACCACGGCGTCAGCTGGTTTTCACGGCTGTTGTCGGCCCAGGTATAGCCGCTGCCCTCCGCCGATACCTGAAATCCGAAGCCGGCATTGGCGATGACGTTGATCCAGGGCTGTGGCGTGGTCGCGCCATCGTCGAGCACGCAGACATATTCGCGGCCGTCACGATCGAAGCCGCCCGAGCCGTTGAAGAACGTCAGGCCACCCAGCGGTGGCCGGCTGGAGGGGGCGACTGTAGGGCGATGGGGCGACACCGGCATTTCGCCATCGTCGTCGAGCACGACGGGGTCGGGCCGGTCGTGGCGGGGCCGGGAGGACGCATCGTCCTGCGGGTCGGCGGGCGGCTTCGCCAGCAGGGCGTCGAGCTGGGCGGGGAGCGAACCCTTGCGCGCGGTCAGTACGACACGGGCGACTGCCAGCAGCAGTTCGTGACTGGCCAGACTCAACTGGTTGGCACGCAAGGTGTAGACCGAGCCCATCGGGAGATGCCCATCGACATGCGCTGGGGGCCGGTTGGAACGCACGGCCGTGTCGATCGCGTCCTGCAGTTCCTGCAGATAGGAGTGGGCGCGATCGTTGAGAATCACCAGGTCGACGCCCAGGCCTTTGGCGCGCCAGTATTCGTGGGCGCGCAGCATGGTCTTCAGCCAGGCCATCTCCTCCAGATCGCCGAGCCGCAGCAGCACGATCGGCAGGTCGCCGGAAATGCCCATTGGCCAGAGATTGGACTGTACCGACAGCCCGCGCTTCAGCGCTTCCGAGGGCGGGCGGAAGCGGGCGTTGCTGTACAGGATCGGCGCCGCCAGCCGCTGGAAATCGGCGGCTTCCTCCAGGTCGATGTCGAGATGGCGCAACTGCACCTGCGCCTGGGTCCAGGCGAGCGTGCGCGCGCGTTCGAAGGCGCTGGTGTCGTGGTGCTTGTCGATCAGCGCCAGCAGCGTTTCGCGACGCTCGGCAACCACCGTCCAGAAGTCGATGTGGGCGACGTGTCCCGGCGCAATGCGCAGGACGTGGCGCAGCGCGAAGATCGGGTCCAGCACGGTGCCGGTGGTGTTCGACAGCGGCTGGCCGTCCAGCGCCACCGCATCGCCGATCTGGCGGCCCCGGCCCAGAAAGCGCGCCCGGTCCGTTTCGTACGCGGGTTCGCCGACGCTTTCCCCTTTGACCAGCGCGAAATGTGCCGCCCAGATCGGCGCCTCCTGTGCCTGGCGTCGACGCCGGGTGGCGGCCAGCGCGGCGTAGTCGGCGACGAAATCCGTCTCGACGAACAGCTTGGCGAATGCCGGGTGGGCGTCGTCGGTGGCGGGTTGGGTCAGCACGATCTCGGCGTAGGAGGTCACCTCGATCGTTACCGCATGACGGCCGCCGTTGGTCACCGAGACGCGGCGGACTTCGCCGTCGTCCTCGCCGGATACCAGCACTTCGAGCGTGGTGGTGAGGTCGCCGTCGCGGCGGGTGAAACGGGCGTGATCCTCGGCGAACACCACTTCCCGGAAGTCGGCCGGATCGTCGATCGGATGAGCGCCGGCGGACCAGCGCGTCCCGCGGTCGAGATCGCGAAGCAGGATGAAGCTGCCCCAGTCGTCGCAGGTGGCATCTTCGCGCCAGCGCGTGATTGCCTGCTGCTGCCAGCGGCTGTAGCCGGCGCCGGCCGCGGTCAGCATCACGCTGTAGCGGCCGTTGGAAAGGAGATGGGTCACCGGCGGCGCGGTGGGCTCGCCTTCGAGCCGGCGTACGGCCGCCGCGGGCGCGATGATGCTCGAAGGCGCCGCGTGATCGGCATCGTTGGGGGACGGCAGCGTCGCGACTTCTCGCGGCAGGCGTTCCTGCAGCAGCAGTTCGCTGGCCTGGATCATCGGTTCGCTGTGGAAGTGGCTACGCAGTCTTCCCGCCATCAGAGTGTTGGCGATGGCGGCGATGGTCATCCCCTGATGATGCGCCATGACGTTGCGCACGATGACGAAGGTGCGATCGACGGGCAATCGCGTGAGGGTGAAATCGATCGCCTCGAAGAACCCGAAGTGGCTCTCGGCCTCCATCGATCGCAGGCGGGCGAAGTTATCCAGCGCGGCGCGGGGCGCGACCATGGTCGCCAGCGCCGTGGCATAGGGTGCGATGACGAGGTTGTCGCCCAGCCCGCGCTTGAGCCCCAGCTCCGGCACGCCGAAGTTGGAATACTGGTAGGTGAAGTCGATGTCCCGGGCGTTATAGGCGGATTCCGAGATGCCCCAGGGGATATCGTGGCGCCTGGCATGCTGGCGCTGGCTGGCGACGACCAGGCGGTTGGTCTGCTCGAGCAGGCTCCCCAGCGGGGCACGCATGATCAGCGAGGGCATCAGATATTCGAACATCGAGCCCGACCAGGAGATCAGCGCGACGCCATCCTTCAACGGCGTTACCGCCCGCCCCAGGCGGAACCAGTGGCGGGTGGGCAGGTCGCCCTTGGCGATCGCCAGCAGGCTTGCCAGGCGAGCCTCGGAAGCGAGCAGGTCATAGCAGCCGTCGTCGACCCGGTCCTCTCGCGGGGCGTAGCCGATCGACATCAGCTTGCGTTCCGGCACCAGCAGGAAATGGAAATCCATCCCCAGTGCCAGCCGGCGCGCCTCGTCCGCCAGGCGCAGAAGCCGCTGTTCCAGAGGCGCCTCCCGGGCGGCGCCGTCGGCGTCGGGAGAGGTGTGATGACGAACGACGGATCGAGAGAGCGGGGCGGTGTCTTCGGCATCGCGGCGATGCTCGTCGAGACAGCGCAGCAGTCTGCGCAGCCAGCCGTGCGGTGAAACTTCGCCGGTCGCCTCGTCGAGGTCCGTCGCATCGGGCGATGGCGGCCCGAGTTGATGCTGGCAGGCGTCGATCGACTGACGCAGGAAGTCGCAGTACTCGATACCGTAAGGGGTCGCGTCGAGATGGGCCGATAGCGTATCCAACTCGTTCAGCAGTGCCGTGCGCGTTGCGGCATCCAGCGTTGCCGTGGCGGCGATATCCTCGCGACACAGCAGCAGCGTGTCGCCAAGCCCCTCGCGGGGATCCAGAACATGCGGGTGGGCGATCCACGCCTCGCAGGCCTTGGCCAAAGTGATCAGGTGGCCGGCCAGGTTACCGCTATCCACCGTGGAGACGTAGAGCGGCTCGAGCGGCGCCAGGGTTCGGGTGTCGTACCAGTTGTAGAAGTGGCCCTTGCAGCGTTCCATCCCGAGCAGCGTGGCCAGTGTGGCTTCCAGCCGTTCGACGGCGCGGTGCGTGCCGATCCAGGCGAAGTCCCGCGCCGCGATGCACGCCAGCAGATAAAGGCCGATGTTGGTGGGCGACGTGCGCTGGGCGATGACCGGTCTGGGCTCCAGCTGGAAATTGTCCGGTGGCAGCGCGTGGGAGTCCGGCGTCACGAAGGTATCGAAGAACTGCCAGGTGCGCCGGGCGATACGGCGCAGCGCCTGAGCCTGTGGCGGCGACAGGCGCAGGTTGTCGGTCGTGTCGGCGGGGGCGCGACTGGTCCATAGCGCGATCAGCGGGGCGACCAGCCAGAGCAGCAATAGCGGCAGGGCGATGGGCCATGCCGGTGGTTCGACGATCGCCAGGATCAGCGCCAGCGTCAGGCTCAGCAGGCTGCCGCCGGCCATTTCGCGGCCGAATCCGGCAACGCCCAGACGCTCGTTGCCGGCCAGTTGCGATGCCGTCGTCCACTCCAGCAGATGACGATGGGAAACGTGGACGCGATAGAGCGTGCGCACGATGGCGTCGCCCATCTGCCAGGCCTGATCCGCCAACAGTGTCAGGCTCAGCAAACAACGCCCCATCTCGGTTCGCAGGTCCCGACCCAGGGTTCGCCAGTGATGGCGCCAGTTACCATCGCGGCGATGCGGCTTGAGTGCGAACGCGACGGGGATCAGCGCGGGCACGATCAGGCATGCCAGCGTCAGGCCCATGGCCGTGAGCGCGGCGGGAATCGGTAGCCAGGCGCAGATCATCAGCGCACCGAACAGGCTCGGCGCCAGCAGTGAGCGGCGCAGGTTGTCGGCGATCTTCCAGCAACCGACGACGGTCAGCGCCTGTCGATCGGCGCGCCGCCCCCAGAACCAGGGCAGCAGCTGCCAATCCCCGCGCGTCCAACGGTGCTGGCGTCTGGCGGCGACATCGTAGCGTTCCGGATACGCCTCAACGACCTCGACATCCGAGGCCAGGCCGGCGCGGGCGAAGATCCCTTCCAGCAGGTCGTGGCTGAGCAGGCTGTTCTCGGGGATGCGACCGTGCAGCGCACGCTCGTAGGCATCCACGGCATAGATGCCCTTGCCCGCGAAGGAGCCCTCGCCGAACAGGTCCTGATAGAGATCCGACACCGCAGCGGTGTAGACATCCATGCCGCCGGGGGCGGAAAACAGGCGCTGGTAGCGCGAGCCCTGGCGGCCGATGGGCAGCGAGGGCGTCACGCGGGGCTGGAGAATGGCGTGCCCGCGGACCACCCGGTCGTTGTCGCCGAAGACCGGCTGGTTGAGCGGATGGGCCATCTTGCCGACCAGTCTGGCGATCGTGTCCCGGGGCAGACGCGTATCGCTGTCCAGCGTGACCACGTAGCGCACGTCGGACGGCACCCAAGGGGCGTGGCCGTCGATGGCGATATAGGAGGTATCGTCGGCACCCCGCAGCAGACGATTGAGCTCGGTCAACTTGCCGCGCTTGCGCTCCCAGCCCATCCAGCAGCCTTCGCTGGCGTTGTAGATCCGGTGGCGGTAGAGCAGCAGGAAGCGCGGGCCGGCAGGTCCGGGGCCATGGCGACGATTGAGACTCGCCATGGCATCGATGGCGACGGACAGCAGAATGTCGTCGCTGGCCAGTTCGGCGGTGTCGGCGTCGCGGCCGTCCAGCAGCAGGGCAAAGGTCAGGTCGCTGTCGTTAGCGGAAAGACCGCCGTGACCGGAAAGACCATCGTGACTTGCAAGATCGTGACCGGAAAAGCCGTCACTGCCGGAGAGACCGTCGCTACCGGAGAGATAGTGCACCTCGAGACGTTCGATCAGCTCGCGCAGCGCCACCGCCTCGGTCAGCATCGCCGGTACCGCGACCAGGGTTCGCTGGGCGGTCGGCACGCCGTCCTCGAGTGCCAGGCCGGGCAGCGCTTCCCCGCCGAGCCTCGATCCCAGCGCGCGATTGACCAGCGTCGTCGCGACCTCGTAGGCGGGCAGCAGAATCGTCAGCAGCCAGGGGAGCTGCCAGAGGAGCGGCAACCCGGTAGCGCTCAGCGACCACTCAGCGAGCCCCAGCAATAGTAGTGTCAGTACAACGGTCGCCCCGGCGTAGCCGGTTAGCCCGGTCGCCAGTACGGCACGATGGATGCGCAGCCTCAGGGGTGGATGGAAGGCGAGGGTCCGTTCCAGGTCGCGGCGGCCATCGGCGATCAGGTAATAGCCCGGATCAGCTCGGCGCTGTGCCTCGGCAGGCGGGCAGTTCGCCGGCGGCTGGGCTCGAGCGGCCGAGAGCGCCTGCTCGGTCACGAACAGTTCGTCCCGCTGCGATCCGCGCGCCAACTGCTCGATGGCGTTGCGGTAGCGGTCCCGGGTAGCGAAGTCCATCTCGGCAAAGCGGCTACCCGCGCGCAACCGTTGATCGACCAGACTGACCTGCTCGACCTGTGTCGCCCAGTCGAAATCGGCAATGAGGCGCAAGCTGGTGATGGTGTTGCGTACGCTGACGTTCGAGGCGCCCTGACGTTGGTGGGCGTTCTGCACCACCGCCGAGGCGGATGTCCCGAGGCGGGTGAATTCCTGCTCCAGCCACGCCAGCGCCGGCGTCTTGCCGGGATCCTGATCCCGCAGCCGCTTGGCCAGCTGAGCATAGAATTGCGCGGCGAAGGGATCGTCGATATCCAGATGGGCGTAGGCCTGCAGCAGCGCGTTGCTGGCGCCGGGATGAAGCAGCTGTTCACACAGCGCATCGGCTTCGGTACGGGCTTCGCGAGCCCGCACGATCTGATCGGAAAGGCGACGCAGGTTCTCCACCAGTACCAGCCGCAAACTGATCGCGATGGCCCACAGCTCGCCGATGGTCAACGGCTCGACGCGCTGGTAGGCCTCGATGAAGCGGGTCAACGTGTGCGGATCGAAGTGGCTGTCGGTATGCGCGACGTAGGCCCAGGTCAGCCCGAAGACGCGCGGGTAGCCGGCAAAGGGGCCATCGGCGAGTTTCGGCAACTGGCGATAGTAGCCGGGCGGCAGGTCTTCGACGATATCGCTGACGTGCTTTTCGACATGATGATAGTGATCGAGCAGCCATTCGGCCGCGGGCACGACACTACGGCGATGCGCCACTTCATTGGCGATACTGCGGTACGCCTTCTCCAGTGCGACCGTGTTGTCGTGCAGGCGCTGGTGCAGCGGCAGCACGTCGGGCGGGCGCGAGGTGATCGGCTGCGCCAAGGCCAGGCTCTGGGCATGTTGCTCGAGCCGTTCGGGGCCGAACAGTTCTTCGCGCACCGGGACCTTGGCGTCCCACAGGGGAGAGAGGTTTGTGCTGGCGTTTCCTCGACGCCACCAGGCGTTCATTGTTCATGCCTGGCGGGAAAATGGCGGGGCTGGATGATCGGTAACCTGTCGCATCGATGCATGGGTGATCTCCTGCCGACGACCGGGCGGAGCGGGGCTCGTGTCGCGACGATAATGCATGCCATGGTGAAAAACGAAGCACGCCTGCTGACGTTAGGCGGTGTCACTCGAAGCGTTCGTCGAGTGTCGAAACGTGTCGTACTGAAAGATGAAAAGCGCCATGAATGATGACACGGCGTTCTACGAGGTGGGGGCGTCGCGGGATGGCATGATCGACCCATGATGATCGGCATGCGTCTGGCGATGAGCCGGGCAGACCGTGCTCTCGAGTATGGGCGCTGAGCGGTGAATTAGCGAATGCCGGTTTCATCGGCGAGAGAGGAATTTTCATCGGCGAAAGAGGGATTTCTCACCCCACGGCCGAGTGAGCCTCGCTCCTATCGGCCTTTCTTTCATTTCAATTCCGCTTTACCTCCACTTCACCTTCACGCCGGGCCTATGGATATGCCCTCGGCTATCGGATGGTGGCGATAAAGATATTAGCCAAAGGCGATAAAAGCGACTAGCTTCCCATACGCTGGGGCTGCCGCGCGGCGACCCGGATAGCCTCATTGATGTCGTTTTCCTCTCGCTAGAACACGGGAGACCTTGTCTCCAAGGAAGTTGCGATGAAGATCACGTCTTACGAACAGCGGTTGCTCGTCCCCAAAAGAAAGAACGCCCCCAGGGAGGGGAGTCTCAACGCCAAGGCGGCGCTGAGTCACGTACCTGTCGGTACGCTCAAGACTCGAATCAGAAAGCTGGTCGATAGCGGTGTCGCCAGAGAGCGGGCGATCGAAGTCGCTCTGGTACTCCCCATCGCTCCGCAAGGCCGGCCCAGGAAAGCGTGGTGAGCGGTTTTCGAGGGGCGACAAGGCTTTAGCCACAGCGAGTCGGGGTTTTATCCATACCGAGATGGGACTTTAGCAACAACGAATTAAAGGCTAAAGCACGCTTTTGTCGTCACTTTATCGGGCAGGCAACGGGCTAGACTGTGCCCGGTTTCGATTCCTGCGAAACACACTTGGCCCCGACACTGTTCGGGGCCTTTTTTTGGAAGCCGTTTTTTGGAAGCCTGTTTTTGGAAGCCAGGCGGGCCTTCAGCCGCCAGACTCATGCTCGGAGCCAGGCGTAGAGCAGCTTGTAGAAGGTTTCCTCGGTCAACGGCACGTACTTGGACAGATCACGTTTCTGACCGAACTGCAGGTCAGTGAAGTAGTACTCGCCCTCGGATTCGATGATCTCCTTGATGTCGTCCTCGTCCGAGGAGGCAAACAGGAGTATCCGATTGCCGTGGAGGTACTGCTCTTCCGGCTCGACATGCAGCTTGCAACTGCCGAACGAAACGGTCTGCTCCTGAAGCGTTATCTGGAACGTCTCGTCGAATTTCTCGAGCGTATGCGCGGTATCGTCGTAATGAATCTTGACGCCGTCGATCTCCAGCGCGGCTACCCAGCCCTCGATATGGCTCTGCAGTACGCGTAGCTGTTCCTTGTAGGTGTCCAGCTCCTGCTCGAAATCCGCCAATCGCTGCTGGCAGTTGCGAATTTCCTCGTTGATATGGTGCTTTAGCTGTGTGATGTCGACCATGGCTTGCCTCCCACCTCGAGCTCGTGCGGATTCGATTCATGATAGTTGGCCGGAAACAAAAAACCGCCTGAATGCAGGCGGTTTTGAAAAGCGGAAGTGCAGATCAGGCTGCGACCGGGCGATCGATCGACCGCGTTCTCTGTATTGCGCTCAGCGCCTTCTCCAGATCCAGTGTCTTGCACTTGAATGCGCTGCAATTGGCGCAGCGCACGTTGGTACCTTCCTGATTATTGATCGCAGATAGAACTGCTCATGACCGCAAATCGAACAGCTGAGATCCAGCGTCACTCTGATCATGCCGTAGCCCTCAAGTGATGATCATTGAGCGGGCGGCTCTCGCGTGCCATCTTGAGCGTCAGACTGCGACACTGGTTGAGGATCTGCACCGAATAGTTGGGCGCCTGGGAATCCGCCCAGTGACCCACGGTGTCGAGAAACTCTCCGCATTCCGTACAGCTGATTTCGTCCCACTCTTCATGAATCTCGAGGGGAACCGATTGAGCGTTACCGCAGCGGGTGCATGAAATGGCGTCTTTCACGATCAGCCCTCCTTGGCCTGGGGTTGGTTTCTGACTCACCAATTAGTGGCAATCCTTGCCGCATACTGCTGGGGCATCCTTGCCCGGTACTGCCCGGCTTTCCTTGCCGGCTGACGAATTCATGCTGGCATAGCCCCTAGTGCTGTACAAGCATTGTACGAATCGGATATTTGGACAACTCTATTCCAGGTTAAGTGTTAACGTTTAAGTGACTGAATTTATTGGTTAAAACCTTATTTTTTATTTTGAAAGTTTTTGTAACTTTAATTTGTACACTGCAATTACGTCGTCTGGAGACCTGACCGAAGGCGCTCTCGGCAGTGATATCGGCCGCTGTTAACGTTCTGTCATCTAGCGGCCTCATACTGGTGGTGCGATGCCAGGAAGGCGTCGTCACGACAGGGACGCGCAGAGCGGGAAGCTCGGCTCAGCATCAGGGACGAAGCGTCGGACCAGCGCTCAGCCGTGAGGCTTGGCGCTTTTTTTATGTCTAGGGCGGGCGCGTCCCGTTGGCTCGAATTCACCGAGCGGGACTCCGCTTTTGCTCGAGCGTTTCGCAGCGAGTGCCGGGAAAAAGACGGTTGCCACATTCTCTACTGAACGTCCGTGCGTCAGGGACGCTATGCTTAGTGCACATGTCCTTTCGAGTCGGAATCTTCATGAGTTCTCTGAGCCAGCACAAGGCGTTCATCTTATTGCTGACGCTAGTGTCCATCGCCTTCGTTTGGTTGCTGTTGCCGTTCTACGGTGCCGTGCTCTGGGCGGTGATACTGGCGATCCTGTTCCAGCCCATGCATCGGCGGCTGGAGGCGCGGCTGAAAGGGCACCGCAACCTGGCTGCGCTGGTCAGCGTGATGGCTTGCGTGTTCATCGTCATCATCCCGATGTCACTGATCTTCGGGGCTCTGGTGCGAGAAGGCGCCAGCGTCTATCAGCGCGTGGGCAGTGGCGATATCGACTTCAACGAGTACATCCAGCAGTTCCAGAGTTCGCTGCCGGCCTCGGCGCAGACCTGGCTGGGTGACGCCGGCTTCGGCAGTCTTTCCGATATCAGCAATCGTCTGGCATCCGCCCTCGAACAGGGCAGCCAGTTGATCGCCACGCACATGCTGAGCATCGGTCAGAACACGCTCCAGTTTCTGGTCAGCGCCGGCATCATGCTCTACCTGCTGTTCTTCCTGTTCCGGGACGGCCGATCCCTGGGGCAGCACATCCGCATCACGATTCCGCTGAGCGACGAATACACCTACCAGCTCATCGACAAGTTCACCGCCGTGGTGCGTTCCACCGTCAAGGGCAACGTGATCATCGCCATCGTGCAGGGTGCGATCGGCGGCGTCGCCTTCTGGGCGCTGGGGATCGAAGCCGCGCTGCTGTGGGGCGTAATGATGGCGTTCCTGTCGCTGCTGCCGGCGATCGGCTCCGCAATCGTCTGGGTGCCGGTGGCGGCCTATCTTCTGATCACCGGCGCCTACGTCAAAGGGGCGATACTGATCTTCGTCGGCGTGGTGGTGATCGGGCTCGTCGATAACTTCCTGCGCCCGCCGCTGGTCGGCAAGGAGACCAAGCTGCCTGATTACGTGGTGCTGATCTCCACGGTAGGCGGAATGACGCTGATGGGTATCAACGGCTTCGTGCTCGGCCCGCTGATCGCCGCTCTGTTCATCGTCGTCTGGTCGCTGTATCGGCAGGAACAGGCGGAAGCGGAATCGCCGACAGGCGTGGTGGCCTCGGACGAGATTGCCTCGGAGAACCGGGAGCGCTGACCCGGCAGACGCTAGGCGCAGCCAGGCGTGCGGTTTCCCAGTTGTCCGCCGCGAATTTGATGATTATGATAGGCGCCGCCTGGCCGGTATAGCTCAGCTGGCAGAGCAACGCATTCGTAATGCGTAGGTCGGTGGTTCGAGTCCACTTACCGGCACCAGGCATATTTTGCTTTTCTATCAGTCGCTTGAACCCGCCTCATTCACGAGGGTGCTGATTGAGCGGTCTGAAGGTACTGACTGGTGGCATCGCTTATCAGGATCGGCTTCTTCAGCGCGAATAGCTGTTGAGTAATGCCAAAACGCTGAAATTTCCCC
>NZ_JAXOVV010000045.1:0-13774 GCF_036663415.1 Salinicola sp. 4072
GCGGGGAAATTTCAGCGTTTTGGCATTACTCAACAGCTATTCGCGCTGAAGAAGCCGATCCTGATAAGCGATGCCACCAGTCAGTACCTTCAGACCGCTCAATCAGCACCCTCGTGAATGAGGCGGGATTATATTTCGACAGACGAGTAAAGTGACGTTTAGCGCTCCGATCTTGGTGCATTTTTGGTACAATCGCTGTGCCAAAACAAACCTATAGTGATTTGTCAGATCCCTTGTGATGCCGGCTCTGGCAGGCCCGGAGCGCTGCATCCTGGTTGCGGTGATACCTAGTTCCTGAATTCGTAATGTGTAAGTCGGTGGTTCGAGTCCGCTTACTGGCACTCTCCAAGCCCCTGCCTGATCCCCTTCATACAACCACTCGATTACAGGCTGCCGATCCGCCGCCCCGCCCCGGCGAGCATGGTCATGGCGCAGTGCGCATCGCTGCAAAGGGGAGCCCCCATTCCCATATAGACAGCGCGCTCTAAAACCATAGCCAAGCGCTATTTGGCGGGCTCGTTGCCCGATGGCAATATAGCGCTCCTTTTTTATCGGCTTCCTGGGTCAAGATGGTCAAGACGTATCTCGGTAAGATGAAAGGCTCGCCAGTGAGCCGTAAGACGCCCTGCTGGCGTGACGCGGTCTGGTCATGGTTGGGCGCGTTTCTGGGCATGGCCGGTGTGGGATGGCTGAGCGCGCAATCGCTTCAGACGCATTCGCTGCTGATGGTGGGGTCCTTCGGCGCGACCTCGGTGCTTCTCTATGCCGCGCCGGAAAGCCCGCTCGCGCAGCCGCGCAACGTTCTGTTCGGCAATTTGCTCTCGGCGCTGTGCGGCGTACTGGTCTGGAAGCTGCTCGGCGATAGCTGGATCGCGGCGGCGGTGGCGGTATCGACCTCCATCCTGCTCATGCAGTTGACTCACACGCTCCATCCGCCAGGCGGCGCGACGGCGCTGATCGCGGTGATCGGGTCCGGGGAGCTGCACTCGCTTGGCTGGTCCTATGCGTTTTTTCCGGTAGCGGCCGGGTGCCTGCTGATGCTGCTCATCGCGGTGCTGATCAACAATCTGGCGCGGCATCGCCGCTATCCGCTGCACTGGTGGTAAATCGCGACTGACACCTGACGTTTCTCGCGCCTGGAGTACTACGCCTTTCAGGCGGCGCCAGGTCGCATGCCTCCTTACACTCAGGGTTTTCGTCGCGATTCCGGCCAAGCGAGCGGGCCACCAGGAATGAGAATGCCATGAAAACCCTCGGCTGTTTCATGACCGTCGTCTGCGTGATGAGCTGGAGCGCGGGTTCGAGTGCCGGCGGGGGCGCCAGTGCCCATGCAGAAGAACCGCTGAATTGTGCCAACTTCCGTTGCCACTTTGGCGATGTCCCCAAGGCCGAGCCACCCTTGATCGCCGAGCCGTTCGTCTCTTTCTATCGGGATGCGGTGGTCAAGCCGATGCGGCCCTACCATGACTGGGAACCCACCGCCTGGCGGCTGCCGAATCCTCGCACTGCCAAGACGCCCGACAAGCCCGATACGACGCCGACAGACTGATCGTCATGCCGTCGATATCGCCGTCGCCAACGATCATGCGGCGTTGGCGCGATCCTGCCCCGGCTGGCCCTGGCCGGAATGTTTCTTTTTGTCACGCGTCCTGTCACGACTCAGGGCGATCATCGCGTTTTCCAGGTCTGCCGAGTAGCACTTGAAGGCGGTGCAGTTCGCGCAGCGAATCTGTTGTCTCTCCTCGGCCCGCACGGGGAGATGGAACTGGTCGTGATCGCAGATCGAGCAGGTGAGATCCAGCGTGACGCGAATCATGGCGTACCTCCAGAGATTGGGAAGAGGTGAGGGTGGTGTGGGGCTCGTCGTTCTGGAGGGCGTAGTGTGGCGCGGTGGTATGACGCCATGATGAAAGCCGTATCCGGCATTGTGTCGTCGTGTAAGCGGGGCAGAGGCGATTCAGCGTTAATTGATTTACGTTATCGTTGCCGCGGTTGGTGGATGTCACCGTGAGCTCACTAGGCGAGAGCCACCGGCTTCGACTGTTGGAGACTTGAAATTCCGGTGCTCTTTTCTAGGATGAGTACCCCTTTGAAAGATAACCGAGGATCCTTTGACCCTTTCCTAATCAAGTTTAGTGCGACGCACTGTTTGATGCTTCATCGCACCTAGGACTGGATCTGAACCCTGATCACAAACTTGGAGGTGATTGGATGTCAGTACAGACCGCATCCCCCAAAACTCAGAATGCCACGTGGACGAAACAGGATCGCTATCCGACACGCCTACGCCAGCCGCAGGAAGCGCTCTGGCAGCCGCGTCAGGAGGAAGTCGTCAAGGGGCGCCATCTGGATGGCCCGTTGAGCGGCGAGCAACTGGATCGTTTCGAACGCGATGGTTTTCTCTTCGAGCCCAACTTCCTGGGCCAGGCAGAGCTCGAGGCGTTACGGGCAGAACTGGCCGTGATGCTCGATCGCGACGATTTCCGTGACCGGGACTTCTCGATCACCGAACCGCAGAGCCATGAGATCCGCTCGCTGTTCGCGATTCATCACCTGTCCTCGCGCTACAGCGAACTGGCGCAGGACGAGCGCCTGATGGGCCGCGCCCGCCAGATCGTCGGCGGTGATGTCTACGTGCACCAGTCTCGCATCAACTACAAGCCCGGCTTCCATGGCAAGGGCTTCAACTGGCACTCGGACTTCGAGACCTGGCACGCCGAAGACGGCATGCCTGAGATGCACGCCGTCAGCGCCTCGATCGTGTTGACGGACAACCATCACTTCAATGGCCCGTTGATGCTGATCCCCGGCTCGCACAAGGTGTTCGTGCACTGCCTGGGCGAGACGCCGGACGACAACCACAAGCAGTCGCTGAAGCAGCAGGAACTCGGCGTGCCGAGCAACGAAGCGCTGCGCGAGCTGATCAATCAGCGCGGTATCGAAGCGCCCACCGGCGCCGCGGGCGGGCTGTTGCTGTTCGACTGCAACACGCTGCATGGCTCCAACGCCAACATGTCGCCGGATCCGCGCAGTAACGCGTTCTTCGTCTACAACCGCCGCGATAACGCCTGCGTGCAGCCGTTCGGCGCCCGGAAGCAGCGTCCGTCGTTCCTGGCGCATCAGCCGGACGAAGTGTGGATGCCCCAGCAGGGCACGCACTGAGGCCCTGATCGCGCCGGCCGGTATCGGACCGCCCGCAGGCGCTTGGAATTGACCGGAAAGCCGGCGTGATGCCATAAGCCGCCGTTGGAGGTAGACTCGATGAGTTGCCGCCAGCGGCGGCTTCTTGCGTCTGGAGGCGCGATTTTCGCCTGGAAGATCGATCTCTATCTCTGGAGATTATCAACGGTCATCGCTTTTGCTTTGGAGCTCGCCATGCCTTTCATCACCCGATTCACCGACGGTCTCGAGACCGGTCTGCCGCTGGGCAAGATTCTCTGCGTAGGGCGCAACTACGCCGAACATGCCAAGGAACTCAACAACCCGGTGCCGCAGTCGCCGATCCTGTTCATCAAGCCTGCGACCAGTGCCGTCGAGCTGGAAGAGCCGATCGAACAGCAGTTCGCCCATGGCGAGGTGCATTTCGAGACCGAGCTGGCGCTGCTGATTGGCGAGCGCATGAGCCATGTCAGCGCGGAAGAGGCGATGAAGGGCGTGGTCGGGGTCGGCCTGGCGCTGGACCTGACGCTGCGCGACGTGCAGTCCAAGCTCAAGGAGAAGGGCCACCCGTGGGAGCGGGCCAAGGCGTTCGACGGTGCCTGTCCGATCTCACGTTTCGTGCCGGTGGAGGGCGATATCGACTGGAGCGCGATCACGTTCCATCTCGATATCGATGGCAAGCGCCAGCAGAGCGGCAAGACCAGCGACATGCTCTTCGACATGCCGTCGCTGATCGAGGAGATGACCCGCACCTTCACTCTCGAGCCGGGCGACGTGATCCTGACCGGTACGCCCTCCGGCGTCGGCCAGCTACCCCGTGATGCCGTCCTCGGCCTGTCGCTCTCGCTGGGGCTGGATGTCGGCACGCGTACGCGGTAAACGCAAAGACGACTGCGCCAGCCCCGGGGCGCTTTGAGAGCAGCTACGACTGCGCCGGCTTCGGGGCGCTAAACAGCAGCTACGAGCTACGAGCTACGAGCTACGAAGAGCGCCAGCAGCATTCACCGCTGGCGCTCTTCTCTTACCGGAGACCATATTGCTCTCGCGGCTCGCGGCCATCACTCCAGATAGGTATACCCGCTGAGGCCTTCCGACAGCTCGCTGACGAACAGTTCGCGCTCTTCGACGCTCAGCGGGCTGGCGATCAGCTGTTCGGTGAGCTTCTGCTTGAGCGCCACGGCGTCGAAGTTGACGTAGCCCAGCACGTCCGCGACCGCGTCACCCTGCTGGACGTGGGAAAGCCGCCACTCGCCGTTCTCGTCGAGGGCGACGTCGACCGAGTCGGTGTCGCCGAACAGGTTGTGCAGGTCGCCGAGGATTTCCTGGTAGGCACCCACCAGAAACAGCCCGATCAGCTTGTCGTCATCGTCGTCCCACTCCGGCAGCGGCAGCGTGCTTTCGAGCCCCTGGCCGTCGACGTAGAGATCGATCCGGCCGTCGGAATCGCAGGTGATGTCCTGGATCACGCCGCGGCGGGTCGGTTCGCGGTCCAGCCCGGTCAGCGGCAGTACCGGGAAGACCTGGTCGATCCCCCAGACGTCCGGCAGCGACTGGAACAGCGAGAAGTTGGCGAACAGCTTGTCGGCGAGTTTTTCCGCCAGCTCGTCGGCGATCTCTCGGTGTGCGCGATTGCGGTTGTCGAGGCGCTTGTGCAGGCGCTGGCAGGCGGCGAAGTAGACCGACTCGCCCTCGGCGCGGGCCTGCATGTCGGCCAGCCCGAGCACGAAACGATCCTGCAGTTCGCCCACCGCCTGGACCACGTCGTGATACGCCTCGACCAGGTCCCGCGGTTCGCGCATGCCTTCGAGACGGTCGTAGACGCGCCACAGCTCGGCCACGTGGGCGTCGCCTTCGACCCGGCGCTCCGGTTCGATGTGGCCGAGACGCTCCTCGCCGATCACGTTGGTGACCAGCACGGCGTGGTGGGCGGTCAGCGCGCGGCCGGATTCGGAGATCAACTGCGGGTGCGGCAGGTTGTGGGTTTCGCAGATCTGGCGGAAGGCCCACACCACGTTGGTGGCATATTCCTGCATCGAGTAGTTGATCGAGCAGAAACTGCGCGAACGGGTGCCTTCGTAGTCCACGCCCAGGCCGCCGCCGACGTCCACCGTGTCGATCGGCGCGCCCAGCTCGCGCAGACTGTGGTAGAAGCGGGCGCATTCGCGCAGGCCACGCTGTATATCGCGAATGTTGGCGATCTGCGAGCCGAGGTGGAAGTGCACCAGCTGCAGGCTGTCCAGCGCGTCGGCGTCGCGCAGCCGTTCGGTGATGGCCAGCAGCTGGCTCGCGGTGAGGCCGAACTTGGAC
Organism: Salinicola sp. 4072; assembly: GCF_036663415.1. Lineage (NCBI taxonomy): Bacteria > Pseudomonadati > Pseudomonadota > Gammaproteobacteria > Oceanospirillales > Halomonadaceae > Salinicola > Salinicola sp. 4072. The sequence continues at coordinate 5,467 of NZ_JAXOVV010000045.1, forward strand.
TTCTCGCCGCCGGTATCCTGCCACTTGCCCTTGCCCACCGAGGAGAGCCGGGCGCGCAGGCCGATGCGCGGCTTCACCTTTAGGTTTTTGGCCTCTTCCAGGATCAGGCTCAGCTCGGAGTACTTCTCGACCACCAGATAGACCTTGTGGCCGAGCTTCTCGCCCATCAGCGCCAGGCGGATGTACTCGCGATCCTTGTAGCCGTTGCAGACGATCAGCGACGAGCCATCGTCGCCGGAAAGGGCCAGCACCGCCATCAGCTCCGGCTTGCTGCCCGCTTCCAGCCCGACCCGGCCATGACCGCGCTCCTGGGTGGCGAGAATCTCCTCGACCACGCGGCGCTGCTGGTTGACCTTGATCGGATAGACCGCGGTGTAGCTGGCCTGATAATCCTCCTCCTTCATCGCGCGGTCGAAGGCCATGCAGAGCTGTTCGACGCGATCGTGGAGGATGTCGATGAAACGAACCAGCACCGGCAGGCGCAGCCCGGCGTCGCGCAGGCGGTCGACCAGGGTGTCGAGCACCAGCGTCGGCCCGGGCACTTCACTGCCCAGCGGGCGGACCAGCGTGCGGCCCTCGTCATCGACATCGAAATAGCCGCTGCCCCACTGATCGATGTTGTAGGTGCGGCGGGCTTGTGCGGCGGGGGAAGAGTGCTTCATGACGTTCTCCGTGCGACCGGTGATGAACAACCGGTGATGAACGACCGGCGATAAATCCCGGCGTGATGGATGACGATGGGCCGGGAACGCGAATGGCGCGCATTATGACGTCGCGAGAAGGTCACGACCACTGATGTCAGGGAAAAGCTAGTCGAAAGAGGCCGGCAGTGCAGGCCTCGCGACGAAAATCGCGACTTATCCGGCAGCGTCGGGCAGCGTCGGCACGTGGCCGTCGAGGCGTCGGCCCAGCAGGGTGCGGAAGCGCGCCGGATCGTGCGGCGTGATGTCGTGCGCTGGCGGGTCGACATGGATCACCAGTAGCCGCGACAGCCAGTAGCGCAGCGCCGTCATCCGCAGCATGGTCGGCCACAGTTCGCGTTCCTGCCCGGTCAATGGGCGGTGCGCGAGATAGGCGCCGAGGATGGCCTCGTAGCGATCGACATCGAGATCGCCGGCCTCGTCGCTGGCCCAGTCGTTGATCACGATGGCCAGGTCGAACAGCAGATCGCCGGTGCAGCCGTTGTAAAAATCGATGATGCCGCCGAGCCGGTCGCCGTCATACAGCGTGTTGTCGCGGAACAGGTCGCCGTGGATCGCGCCCGTGGGTAGTTCGATGCCGTCGAATGCCTGGGCGTAGTCGGCGATCTCGCGGGTCATCAGAGCCTGATCGTCCGCCGACAGAAACGGCAAGACTTCGCGATGGCGACGCTGGAGCCAATCGAGATTGCGCGGATTGGTGCGCTCGCCGGTGAAGTGCTGCGAGGCCTGGTGCATCCGGCCCAGGGCATCGCCGAGCGCAGCGCACTGGGCCAGGTTCGGAGCGCTGGGGTGGCTGCCCGGCATGCGCGGAAACAGCAGCGCGGGGCGGCCGGCCAGGCGCTGCAGGGCGACGCCGTCGCGATCGTGGACCGGACCCGGCACTGGCAGTTGGCGTGCGGCCAGATAATCCAGCAGATCGACGAAGAACGGCAGATCCTCGAACTCCCCCTGCTCGAACAGCGTCAACACCCACTCGCCCTGTTCCGTGGTGACGAAGAAGGTACTGTTTTCGGTGCCCTGCGGCACGCCCTTGAGCGCTTGCAGGCGGCCGACGGAGTAGCGGTCGAGAAACTCGGCGACCTGTTCGTCGCTCAACGGGGTGAATACGGCCATGGGATCTCGGAATCTGGGGCGGACGTTGGTGATGAAAAACCGCAGGATAAAAAAGCCAGCGCGCATTGTAGCGGCTCGCGGGGCGCTCTCCTACCGGCTAGTGGATGCCGGAGGGCAGCGGCGCCGGGCGTGCCGGCATTCGCCAGCCGGACTCAGTCGTTCTGAACCCAATCCGGCACGGGAACGCTGGGCGCGTCGACCCGCTTGAAGTCGCCATCGCCATTGTCGTCGTAGAGGAAATAGGCCTTGCCATCGTTGGGGGCGATGCGGATCGCGTAGAGCTTGCCGTTGACCCGGTACTCGTCGATCGTGCGCTGGTCATCCTGCTGGGAAGTGATCCTGGGCTGCACCGCGGACTGGCCGAACGCGGGCAGCGACAGCCCGCCGATCAGCAGCGCCATCAGCAGCAGTGTCGTTTGCGGCCATCTCGTCATTCGCGACCATGATCTCATGGCAGATTCCTCCGCTGGTGTCGGCTGGCGGATCCCTCGGGATCCGAATCGGCCCGGTTCATCGCTTTCTCCCATTGTCTTCCCTTCATTGTCTACCCCCTATTGTATCGCTTTCCCTCTGGGGGACGCAGGGGGCGGATGCCCTGACGGCGAGCCGCGGCTTGCGTATCATGAGGGCATCGAAAGCCAGCCACGGATCACGCAGCTCATGGCAGATGCCCCCATCGTCCTCGTCGACGGATCGTCCTACCTCTATCGCGCCTTCCACGCGCTGCCGCCGCTCTCCACCTCCGATGGTCAGCCGACCGGCGCCGTGCGCGGGGTGCTCGCGATGCTCAAGAGCCTGATCAAGCAGTATCCGGACAGCCCCATGGCGGTGGTGTTCGATGCCAAGGGCAAGACCTTCCGCGACGAGATCTTCGCCGAGTACAAGGCCCACCGGCCGCCGATGCCGGACGACCTGCGCCCGCAGGTGGAGCCGCTGCACGACTGCGTGCGCGCGCTCGGCCTGCCGCTTTTGTGCATCGAAGGCGTCGAGGCGGACGACGTGATCGGCACGCTGGCGCGGCTGGCCACCGAGTCCGGCCGCGATGCGGTGATCTCCACCGGCGACAAGGACATGGCCCAGCTGGTCAACCAGCACATCACCCTGGTCAACACCATGAAGGGCGAGACGCTGGACGTCGCCGGCGTCGAGGCCAAGTTCGGCATTCCGCCATCGTTGATCATCGATTACCTGGCGTTGATGGGCGACAAGGTCGACAACATCCCCGGCGTACCCGGCGTGGGCGAGAAGACGGCGCTGGGTCTGCTGCAGGGCATGGGGGGCGGGCTGGACGCGATCTACGCCGACCTCGACCGCGTGACGACCTTGAGCTTCCGTGGCGCCAAGACGATGCCCAAGAAGCTCGAGGCCAACCGCGAACAGGCGTATCTCTCCTATGAGTTGGCGACGATCAAGACCGACTGCGAGCTGCCGGTGGGGCTCGAGGACCTGCATCTGGCCGAGCCCGATCGCGAGGCCCTGAAGGCGCTCTATCAGCGGCTCGAGTTCAAGAACTGGCTGACCGAGCTGCTCGAGGGCAAGGACGAAGGCGTGGATGACGTCGGCGCGGGCAAGGCCGGCCGGTCCGAAATCGACGAGGACGTGACGCTGACCAAGCCGGCGCGCCACGACCAGACGCTGCTGACGCAGGAGGAGTTCGATGCCTGGCTCGGGCGGCTGAACGCCAGCGAAGCGTTCTGCTTCGATCTCGAGACGACGAGCCTCAACTACATGGAAGCCGATATCGTCGGCATCGGCCTGTCGCTGGAGCCCGGCGAGGCGGCCTATATCCCGGTCGGCCACGACTATCTCGACGCGCCGGCTCAGCTCGACCGGGCCGCCGTGCTGGCCGCGCTCAAGCCGCTGCTGGAAGACCCCAGGATCGGCAAGATCGGCCAGAACCTCAAGTACGATATCTCGGTGCTGGCGCGCTACCAGATCCGGGTGGCCGGCGCGCTGAACGACACCATGCTCGAATCCTACGTGCTGAACTCCACGGCGACGCGCCACGACATGGATTCGCTGGCGCTCAAGTATCTCGGCGAGAAGACCATCAGCTTCGAGGAGATCGCCGGCAAGGGCGTCAAGCAGCTCACCTTCAACCAGATCGCCCTCGAAGAAGCGGTGCCCTACGCCTGCGAGGATGTCGACATCACCCTGCGTCTGCACCAGGTATTGCGGCCGAAGGTGGAGGAAGCCGGACGGCTGGCCGAGGTGCTCGATACCCTGGAACGGCCGCTGATCCCGGTGCTGTCGCATATCGAGCGTCAGGGCGTGGCGCTGGACGCCACGCGCCTGCACGCCCAGAGCCAGGAGCTGGAAGGGCGCATCCGCGAGCTCGAGACCGAGGCGTTCGAGCTCGCCGGCAAGGAGTTCAATCTCGGCTCGCCCAAGCAGCTGGCGGAGATTCTGTTCGAGGAGCAGAAGATCCCGGTGATCAAGAAGACGCCCAAGGGCGCGCCGAGCACGGCGGAGGCGGTGCTCGAGGAGCTGGCGCTGGACTATCCGCTGCCCAAGCTGATCATGGCGCATCGCGGCATGACCAAGCTGAAATCGACCTACACCGACAAGCTGCCGCGCCTGGTCAACCCGGCCACCGGACGGCTGCACACCAGCTATCACCAGGCGGTGACCGCGACCGGGCGGCTCTCGTCATCCGATCCCAACCTGCAGAACATCCCGATCCGGACCGAGGAGGGTCGCAAGATTCGCCAGGCCTTCATCGCCCGCGAGGGCTATCGGATCGTCGCGGCGGACTATTCGCAGATCGAGCTGCGGATCATGGCGCACCTGTCCGATGACAAGGGCCTGCTCGACGCCTTCGCCAACGACCGCGACATTCACGCCGCCACCGCGGCGGAGGTCTTCGGCGTGGCGCTCGACAAGGTCACCTCGGACCAGCGCCGCAGCGCCAAGGCGATCAACTTCGGGCTGATCTACGGCATGAGCGCCTGGGGGCTCTCACGGCAGCTGCGCATTGAAGCCAAGCAGGCCAAGGTCTACATCGATCGCTACTTCGATCGTTATCCGGGCGTTGCCCGGTTCATGGACAACATCCGCGCCCAGGCCGGCGAAGACGGCTTCGTCGAGACCGTGTTCGGCCGCCGGCTCTACCTGCCGGAGATCAAGGCGCAGAATCACGCCCGCCGTCAGGCCGCCGAACGTACCGCGATCAACGCGCCGATGCAGGGCACCGCGGCGGATATCATCAAGCTGGCGATGATCGACGTGCACCACTGGCTCAACCCGGCCCAGGGCGAGGCGGAGTTCGATGCCTGGATGGTGATGCAGGTTCACGACGAACTGGTGTTCGAGGTCAAGGAGAGCCAGGTCGACGCCTTCCTCGTCGCGATCCGCCAGCGGATGGAAAACGCCGCCAGGCTCAACGTGCCGCTGATCGTCGAGGCCAATAGCGGGGCCAATTGGGACGAAGCCCACTAGGCTCGGCTGAAAACTGGCTGCGCTCGCTCACACGGCGTTAAAAAATGGCTCAAGCTCCTCATTTACACCCTGTAAACTGGTGCGCCAGCCCGGTCCGCTTTCGCCATTTTTTGCCTTGTTTGAGCTTCGCTCGCCGACTTTTCAGCTCGATCCTGCGGTGTCTGCGCTCGTCGCTATTCTGTCATTGACGCGGCATGAGGGAGCGAATAGGGAATGGCGATTCGGCGGATTCGCCTCTCTGTTTTACACTACTGTCATCATGAATCGCCGTGTCAGGCTGTGTCGAAGCGTTCCGAGCGCGCTCGTTTCTCTCGAAGACTGGACACAGCCTGGCGCGGCGGCCTTTTTCGCAAGGAGCACAAGTTAATGGCCAAACAGCAAATCGGTGTCGTCGGCATGGCCGTCATGGGCCGCAATCTCGCCCTCAACATCGAAAGTCGCGACTACACGGTGTCGATCTTCAACCGCTCGCGGGAGAAGACCGATGAAGTGATGCAGGAGAACCCTGGCCGCAAACTGGTGCCGTTCTACAGCGTCGAGGAGTTCGTCGCATCGCTGGAAACGCCGCGTCGCATTCTGCTGATGGTCAAGGCGGGCGATGCCACCGACAAGACGATCGAGTCGCTCAAGCCGTATCTGGACAAGGGCGACATCCTGATCGACGGCGGCAACACGCCGTTCGAGGACACCATCCGCCGCAACAAGGAGCTCTCCGAAGCGGGCTTCAACTTCATCGGCACCGGCGTCTCCGGTGGCGAGGAAGGCGCGCTGAAAGGCCCGTCGATCATGCCGGGCGGCCAGAAGGAAGCCTACGACATGGTCGCGCCGATCCTCGAGAAGATCGCGGCCCGTGCCGACGACGGCGAGCCCTGCGTCAGCTACGTCGGCCCGGACGGTGCCGGCCACTACGTCAAGATGGTCCACAACGGCATCGAGTACGGCGACATGCAGCTGATCGCCGAAGCCTATTCGATTCTCAAGGGCTCGCTGGGGCTCTCGAACGCCGAGCTGGCCGACATCTTCAGCGAGTGGAACGAAGGCGAACTCGACAGCTACCTGATCGACATCACCGCCAGAATCTTCACCAAGAAGGATGATCAGAGCGATCAGGACGTGGTCGACATCATCCTCGACTCCGCGGGCCAGAAGGGCACCGGCAAGTGGACCAGCAAGAGCGCCATGGATCTTGGCGTGCCGTTGCCGCTGATCACCGAGTCGGTCTTCGCGCGCTTCATCTCGGCGCTGAAGGACGAGCGTGTCGAAGCCTCCAAGGTGCTCAAGGGCCCCAAGGAGACCCCGCTCGAAGGTGACAAGGCCGAGTTCGTCGAGAAAGTGCGCAAGGCGCTGTTCTTCAGCAAGATCGCCTCCTACGCCCAGGGTTTCGCGCAGATGCGCGCCGCTTCCGAGCATTACGACTGGAACCTCGACTACGGTGAAGTCGCCAAGCTGTTCCGTGCCGGCTGCATCATCCGTGCCCGCTTCCTGCAGAAGATCACCGACGCCTACAAGGAAGACCCCGGGCTCAAGAACCTGCTGATGGCGCCGTACTTCGGCGAGATCGCCGGCAACTATCAATCGGCGCTTCGGGACGTGATCGCCCACGCCGTCCAGAACGGCATCCCGGTGCCGACGTTCTCGTCGGCGATCGCCTACTACGACAGCTATCGCAGCGAGAAACTGCCGGCCAACCTGATCCAGGCACAGCGCGACTTCTTCGGCGCGCACACTTACAAGCGCGTCGATCGGGAAGGGACGTTCCACACTGAGTGGCTGCAGGACTGACGGAGACGAAGCGATGGCGGAGCTGGAACGGGATCGGGTTCGCGAGCACTTGGCGGGTCATGCCCAGCCGACGCTCGACGAGAGCGCCAGGGCGCACTATCGGGAACGCATCGCGGCGCAGTTGAAGGCCCGTAATGCGGTATTGGTTGCGCACTACTACACCGATCCCGAGATCCAGGCGCTGGCGGAAGCCACCGGCGGCTGCGTGGCCGACTCGCTGGAGATGGCGCGCTTCGGCAAGGATCACCCGGCGACGACGCTGATCGTCGCCGGCGTGCGCTTCATGGGCGAGACCGCCAAGATCCTGAGCCCCGAAAAGCGGGTATTCATGCCGACGCTGGAGGCGACCTGCTCGCTGGATATCGGCTGCCCGGCCGATGTCTTCTCTGCCTTCTGCGATCAGCATCCGGATCGCACCGTGGTGGTCTACGCCAACACCTCGGCGGCGGTGAAGGCGCGCGCCGACTGGGTCGTAACCTCGTCGATCGCGGTCGAGCTGATCGACCATCTCGATCGGCAGGGCGAAAAGATCCTGTGGGCACCGGATCGCCATCTGGGCAATTACGTCCGCGAGCGTACCGGGGCCGACTTGCTCTGCTGGGAGGGCGAATGCATCGTCCATGACGAGTTCAAGGCCAAGGGGCTTCTCGATCTCAAGGCGCTGCATCCGGAAGCCGCGGTGCTCGTCCATCCGGAGTCCCCGGCCTCGGTGGTGGAGATCGCCGACGTGGTCGGCTCCACCTCGCAGTTGATCGCGGCAGCGCAGAAGCTCGATAACCCCAGCTTCATCGTCGCCACCGACCGCGGCATCTTCTACAAGATGCAGCAGTTGATGCCTGGCAAGACCTTCATGGCAGCGCCCACGGCGGGCAACGGCGCGACGTGTCGCAGCTGCGCCAACTGCCCGTGGATGGCGATGAACGGCCTCGAGAACACGCTGGCGGTGCTGGAAGACGCCAACGGTTGCGGCCAGGAGATTCACGTCGACCCCGAGATCGCACGCCAAGCGCTGGTGCCGCTGGATCGGATGCTAGCGTTCGGGGCCGAACTTAAACGTCGCTAAGTTCATTCCGATGAAAAACGAAAACGCCCGCCCCGGCTGACACCGAGGCGGGCGCTTCTATGTCTCTAAGATTTAAGTCTCTAAAATTGTAACTATTCAGGTGGCTGCGGATGGCATGTCGCCAACCACCTGATTTTTTTGGCATAGTGTGCCTGATCCTTCGGCACGTCTATGCGGTGACATGACCATCAGCGATATCAACGTCGACGAG
>NZ_JAXOVV010000046.1:0-10904 GCF_036663415.1 Salinicola sp. 4072
GTGCTGGTGGTGCAGGAACGCCCCGATGACCTGCTGCTGCATGCCTTCTTCCTGGTCACCAACCTCGGCAAGTTCGACTGGCCGCCGGAGAAGGTCCTGGCGCTCTACCGCAAGCGCGGCAGCGCCGAGGCGCACATGGGCGAGGTGAAGTCGGCGCTCGACGTGCACCTCTCGTCGACCGATCGCGGCGCCTCCACCGTTCAGGACGTGATGGCACGCAACGAGGTGAGCCTGCTGCTCAGCCTCTACGCCTACCAGGTCCTGCATGGCCTGCGCTGCCTGCTGGAGCGGCAGACCCGGCAAGGCTGGAGCCTCAGCCGGATGCGCGAGCAGGTGCTGAAGGTCGCCGCCACGCTGAGACTGCACGCTCGGCGAATCACCGTTCATCTGGGTGCCGCCGCCGACAAGTGGTGGCCGACGCTGCTGAAGGGGTTGCCGAAGCTGACCGCACTGAGCTGACGCTCCTGCGAGACCACCACAGCATCAGAAAGCGAGCGACCGGAGCGGCGGTAGGCGATCACGGCTGCTTGGACGGCCGCCATTGATTCCAAAGAGCTATAAGTAAGTAGGAAAAGGGCTGCGTTCTGGCATTACTCAACAGCCACTCGCGCTGAAGAGGCGAATCCTGATAAGCAATGCCAACAGCCAGTACCTTCAGACCGCTCAATCAGCGCCCTCGTGAATAAGGCGGGAAGAGGGCAAGATGATCTGCCGCGAGGATCTTGCCAGGTTTCGCCATCTCTACGTCGAGCGAATGCTGGAGGAAGAGCGCGGTGAACTGGGCGAGCTGGAACACCAGGTCATCGAGAGTCTCAATAACAGGCAGCTCATCTCGAAAAACCCGGAGGACTTGCTGGACAGGTCCGCGACATTCGGGGAGCGCATGGCGGACCGGGTGGCGCTGTTCGGCGGTTCCTGGGCCTTCATCCTGACGTTCTCGGCCGTGCTGTTGGTGTGGGTCATCGTCAATGTGGGCGGGATGCTGGCCAAGCCCTTTGACCCTTATCCGTTTATCCTGCTCAATCTCGTACTTTCCAGCCTGGCCGCGATTCAGGCCCCGGTGATCATGATGAGCCAGCGCCGGCAGGAAACCAAAGATCGGTTACGGAGCGAGAACGACTACCGCATCAACCTCAAGGCTGAGCTCGAAATCCGGCAGCTCCACGAGAAGATCGATCATCAGATGGCTCAGCAATGGGATAAGTTAATCGAACTCCAGCAGATCCAGATTGAATTGTTGGAAGAGCAGAACAAGTAAAGACTAAATGAGTCGCTCATGTTCGGCGTTCGCTTGGAAAGTGATTAGATTTCAAATCTTTAACTTATTATTATCGTTTGAAGAGTCAGGCCCTTGGGTGATTGAGTGTGTTGGCAGGCTTCAGGTGACGCCATTATGCGACAATATTATTTTCAATAAAACATTTTGAAACAAAACTGGCAGCAATACTTGATTCATATCAATTTATTTAATGCCGACTGAGTTCACAGTAGGTGTCAACGCTAGGAAGGCGTTTTTGACAGGGACGAACGTTGCAGGATGCGGCGACACAGGGACGGACGGCAGGATGCCGTTATGAATTAGCAAGGACGAGCAGCGCTTGAGGGAGTCGGCCACCGACTCCCTTTCTTCGTTGCGCTTTTCGTGGGTTCGCATCTCCGACCATTGCGTCATCAGCGGCATTCGCACCGCTAGAGCAAATCTACCTGCTTATTACCTTGGATCGAACATCCAGGTTCGCCTACGCTCTCGAGCCTCGACTGACGCCCCTTCCATTTCCAATAGCGGCCAGTATCGAGCGGATGAAGCGAACGATCATCCCGGCACTTCATTGCACCTCGCTGGACCCGTTGCAGTCTCCCATCGCAGATTATCCATGGACCTATAACCGTGCCCGGCCCCCTTAGAGCGCTCAGGGCTAGAGCGCTCAAGGCAAAAACACGGGTTGGGTTCACCCCTGAGCAGTAGCAAAAAGCCCCTGGGTTTCATGACGGCCCGAACCGCTTCTTTTCGTGCCACGCAGCCAGTCGATATCTTTCTCACCGCTGAGCGGCAGTACTCGCGCTCCGTCGCTCGCCTGGCGATCGACACTGGGCGATACTTCAGGGCGCTATTCGCTGATGGAATTCAGGCCGTACATTCGCTGCCCACAGCCGTGCATGGCCGACAACAAAAATGGCTATCAAAATAGCTGTGAAAGGCTAGATTTTTGATTTTCCATACCATGGCATAAACTGGCATGAAAGTTGCATTTTAGTCGCAATAATGGCGAAATATCGTCTGCTGAAAGCATCAGATAAAGAAAATTTTCAATAGTGTAAGTCAATCTCTGGGGATTATTTTCGATGGCAAATTCTCAAGAACCGCAGGATTCTTCCGGCGATTCCTCGGCGGGGGAAGGGATCCGGCGTCCGGAAGGTAAAACGGCAATAATCGACACGGATTATGTCATTGGTCAGGACAACATCTCGTGCGTTAGGCATCAATCTCGACCTGCATGGCAAGGTGTTCACGATCTCCTCGATCGTCGTGCTCCTCTTCGTCTTCTTGACCCTGGCATTTCAGGCTCAGGTGGAACCGATACTCAGCGGAGTTCGAGACTGGCTGACCGGCAATCTCAGTTGGGTTTTTCTGATAGCGGTGGATTTCTTCGTCGTGGTCTGTATTGGCCTGATTCTGTCACCGCTTGGCAAGGTGCGTCTCGGCGGGCCGGACGCCAAACCCGATTTCAGCTACTTCGGCTGGTTTGCCATGCTGTTCGCGGCGGGCATGGGCATCGGCCTGGTGTTCTATGGCGTTTCCGAACCCATGAGCCATTTCGGTACGTCCCTGGCGGGGCCTGCTGTAGGGGCCGACGGGATTCGCACCGATTTTGCGCCACTCGGTGGTGCCGCGGGGGATGAAGCCGGGGCGCTGTCGCTTGGCATGGCGGCAACGATATACCACTGGGGCCTTCATCCGTGGGCGATTTACAGTCTCGTTGCCCTGGCGCTGGCGCTATTCTCGTTCAACAAGGGTTTGCCGCTGACGATCCGCTCGATTTTCTACCCGATTCTGGGCGAACGGGTATGGGGCTGGCCCGGCCACTGCATCGATATTCTGGCGGTTTTCTGGCCTTGCCACCTCTCTGGGGTTTGGCGCCTCCCAGGCTTCTGCCGGGCTGCATTATCTGTTCGGGGTTCCCAACAATAACGTCACGATGACTTTGCTGATCATCGCGATCACGGCAGTGGCCCTGGTTTCCGTTCTGTCCGGACTGGATAAAGGGGTGCAGCGGCTCTCGATGGTCAACATGGCCCTGGCGTTCATCCTGATGACCTTTGTCATCATCGTGGGCCCGACCTTGCTGATCGCCAAGGGATTCTTCAGCAACATCGGTTCTTACCTGGAGTATCTGCCCGCGCTATCGATGCCTTTCGGGCGGGAAGATGCCAACTATAGCCAAGGCTGGAGCGCCGTGTACTGGGCTTGGTGGATTTCCTGGTCGCCGTTCGTGGGCATGTTCATCGCTCGCGTGAGCCGTGGACGTACCGTCCGGGAGTTCCTGATTTCGGTGATGCTGGTGCCGACCGTGGTTTCGATTCTCTGGATGACCGCCTTTGGTGAAACGGCGATCCATCAGCAGCTCGACTCGGGGTTTCAGGGGGTACAGAATGCCGCGCTGGAGCTGAAACTCTTCGTCATGCTGGACCAGTTGCCGCTTGCTACCATCACGTCGGTGGTGGGCATCATCCTGGTGATCGTGTTCTTCGTGACGTCATCCGATTCCGGATCGCTGGTCATCGATTCCATCACGGCAGGCGGGAAGGTGGATGCACCGACTTCCCAGCGCGTGTTCTGGTGCCTGATCGAGGGGGCGATCGCGATAGCACTGCTGCTTGGCGGTGGGCTTGACGGGCTGCAAGCGGCTGCCGTCTCGACGGGATTGCCCTTTACCATCGTGCTGGTGATAGCGTGCTATGCGATCGTCAAAGGGCTGATATCGGAACTCAAGCAGCACAAGTCCTGATCGTTTGTCCTTCCCGTTCCTGAAGCCGGCGCAGCGCGCCGGCTTTGGCGTCCTTCTCCCGTTTCCCGTCAAGATCGCATGGGTCGCCCGGTTGGCTTCCAGGAAAGAGGTTCAGGCCAATCGGGAAACGTATTGAAACAAATCTGGCGACCATACTTGCCGTGGATCAAGTTATCGAGTGCCGATGAGGTCCACAGTAAAGGTCAACGTCAGGAAGGCGTTTTGACAGGGACGAACGCTGCAGGATGCGGCGACACAGGGATGCACGGCAGGATGCCGTGGTGATTTGGCAAGGACGAGCAACGTTTGGGGAGTCGGCCAACCGACTCCCTTTCTTCGTTGTGTTTTTCTTCGTTGTGTTTTTCTTAGTGCGCCTTCTTCGCTGGGCTTTTCTTGGTGGCGCCTTGCGTCGATTGGCATCTACGTTCCCCGGGCCGTGACCGTCGGCAGTGAGCAGAGAAATGATGGATTGGATTTCCCAGAACAGCTCCGCCATCACGGCGCTGACCAGTCTATGCACGCTGTTGGTATGGCTCTTCTATGCCCAGTTGCTTTACCTCAACTTCAAGCGGCAACGCCAACCCAAGATCATCATCAATCGTGGCTTTGGCCGTACGCTGCAGGCGCGTTGCGTCATCAGCAACATGAGCCCCGAGCCGATTTTTATCGAACATATCATCGCGATCCTTCATACCGATCAGGGCGCGATTTCCCGCGATCTGATCGATTTCGAGGAATCGACCGCCGGCCAGGGCGAAGCGGATCGGCTGGTCGAGACCACGCGGCAGGGGCCGATGCTCTCCGGCAGCTACAACCACATCGGTTCCTTCCGCGACATCATCGATCGCGTTCTGCGTTTCCATGACCTTCCGTCCGAGGATTTCCGGGCGACCGATGGCCGTACGCTGCAGGCGATAGAGCTGCGCGTCATCGCTGTCTATGGCAGTGAGGATTCCCCCGTCGGGGCTTCCCGAACGTTCGCGCTGACGATGAGCTCGGAAGGGGAAGTTCTGGTGCCGACCCGTCTCGATACTCGCCGGTACGCATCGAGACCGAAACGGCGCGAAGTTCGCCGGTGGATGCGAGAGCAGGACGGCTAGGCAAACCGAAGGCATGAAATAGCGATACGTCTCGCTCCCGGCTTTGGGGGATTGGCGAAGCGTTGTCTTGGTCAGCCGCGTGTTCAGGGGGCTTGTTCAGGGGGACGTATTCAGGAGTGGGCGTGGCGGCTCGCGGCCTGTCTTTGGGCTTCCAGCGTGCCGAGCAAGGCTCCCGCCGGCAGGTGAGTCGCCCTTGCGGCGCCGGTGCCGGCCCATTGTGCTCCGAAGCCGCTTTCGCCTCTGGCCCTGGCAGCGGCATTCAGTGCCTTGCCGAGATCGTAGGCGCAAGGGTAGGGGGCAATGTCGCCCAGCGCAGCGTCTTCGGCCCAGGCGGTGAAGCGATTGACGAGACAGCGCGCCGGACGGCCGGAAATGGCGCGGGTCATCACGGTGTCGGCGCGGGATGTCAGCCGAGCGCGGTAGGCCTCGTCGGCGGCGCTTTCCGGGCAACCGATGAACGCCGTGCCCAGTTGGGCCGCTGCCGCGCCCCAGGTCAGCGCCTGCTGAACGTTGGCGCCATCCATCAGCCCGCCGGCGGCGATGACCGGCAGCGCAATCTCGCGAACGATCTCGCGGGTCAGCGCTTGGGTCGATCGCTGTTCATCCGGCGCCGAGGGATCGAACACACCACGATGGCCGCCCGCCGCCCAGCCCTGGGCGACGACGGCATCGAGCCCGCTGGCCGCGATCCGGCGCGCCTCGGCAAGCGATGTCGCGGTGGCGATCAGCCGGCATCCCGCCTGACGCAGGGCTTCGCTCTGCGCCGGTCTGGGCAGGCCGAAATGGAAGCTGACTACGGCAGGGCGGGTTGCCAGCAGCACCTCGAGCATCGCGTCGCTGGTCTGGAAGGGTGCGTAGATCTCCTTCAGCGTTTCCGGCGGTGTCGCGTCGAAGCTGTCGAACAGCGGGCGGGCCCGTTCGATCCAGCGTCGTTCCCGCACGCTGTCACGCACCGCAGGTGCATGGCAGAAGAGGTTGACGTTGAACGGCCGAGAGGTCAGCGCCTGCGTTTCCAGAATGGCCCGGTGCGCTGCCTCTGGTGTCGAGGCGCCGAGCCCGAGGCCGCCCAAGCCCCCCCGCATTGGAAACCGCCGCCGCCATGGCCGGCGTCGCAACGCCTGCCATGGGTGCCTGAAGAATCGGAATCTCCAGGCCGAGGTCATCGAGGAGTCTGCTAGACATGTCTGTTACCTCCGTCGTTGTGGTGACCGGGTCCGTAGCCGTTCAGGCCTTCAGCGGCTGCAAGGGGCCGAAGCACTCGTAACGCCGATCATCGGCTGCCACGCCTTTCGCTTCCAGCATCTGATCGACACTTTGCATCATGGGCAGCGGGCCGCAGAAGTAATAGGTCGCGTCCCAGCCGCCGACCCAGCGCTCCAGATCGTCCGCTTCCAGCTCGCCGCCTTTCACCCGGTCATCGTCGTTGAGATCCGCTTCCCGGGGCTCGCTGAAGCAGGTGTGCAGCTCGAAGTTCGGGTAATCCTTGGCCAGCGCTTCCAGCTCGCTCGTGAAGGCGCGCAGTCCGCCGTGGCGTGCGGCCTGAACGAAGGTCACCGGCCGCGAGGCGGAGGCGTTCAACGCGGCATGGGCCATGGAGATCAGCGGCGTGATACCGACCCCACCGGCAATGAAGACCAGCGGCTTGTCCGCCGGTGTCGGCAGCTCGAGCGTGAACGCGCCGCAGGGCGGGGAAAGCTCGATACGGTCGCCCTTGGCCAGCCCATCGTGGATGCGGTTAGAGACATCGCCATCCGGAATGTCATTATCCCCACGCTCGCGCTTGACGCTGATTCGATAGGCGGACGCTCCCGGCGCGTTGGAAAGGCTATAGTTGCGCATGGCGGTGTTGCCGTCGGCGTCCTGCAGGCGGATCGAGACATACTGCCCCGGCAGGTGGGCGGGCGGCGTGCTGCCGTCTTCTGGCGCAAGATACAGGGAGACGATGTTGTCGCTCTCGATCTGGCGTCGCACGACCGTAAACGGCTTGAAGCCCGCCCAGCCCTGCTGTTCGCGCTGCTGGGCATAGATGGCCTGCTCGCGATCGATGAAGACCTGCGCCAGTTCGCCGTAGGCGGCGGCCCAGGCATCGAGAATGTCATCGGTGGCCGCGTCGCCCAGCACTTCCTGGATCGAAGCCAGCAGATTCTCGCCGACGACCGGGTAGTGCTCCGGCTGGATCGTCAATGAAGTGTGCTTCTGGGCGATCACTTCGATGGCGCTAGCCAGCGCCGAAGGGTCTTCGATGTGCTGGGCGTAGGCCAGAATGGCACCGGCCAGGGCGCGCTGCTGGCCGCCGGAGCGCTGATGCGCGGGATTGAAGTAACGCTTGACCTCCGGGTTATGCTCGAACATTCGGGCATAGAAGTGGCGGGTCAGTGTCTCGCCGTGCTGCTGGAGCACCGGAACGGTCTGCTTGATGACATCGATCTGGGCGGGAGTGGGCATGCTGTTTCCTTCTTAATGAGTATTTAGGATACCTCTTTAAATAGGAGTATCATTTACCAAATTATGACTGTCAAGCGCTGATGAAACTGACGACACACACCGATTACGCCCTGAGACTGCTGATCTATCTGGCGGTGAGAAGCGAAGAGATGCCGGCCACGGTACAGTCGGCCGCGACACATTACGGCATTTCCGCGCACCATCTGGCCAAGGTCGCCCAGACGCTGGTGCAGTTGGGTTACGTGGTGAGCCTGCGCGGGCGGGGCGGCGGTCTGCGACTTCAGTTGCCCGCCGAGGAGATCAACATCGGCGCGCTGGTGAGACAGACCGAGAACCTGGAGTTGCTGGAGTGCTTCGGGCCAAACTCCACCTGCCCGATCGAGCCAGGCTGCCGGTTGAAGGGCGTGCTATGGAAAGCCCAGCAGGCGCTTCTGGCCGTGCTGGACGGCTACGTGCTGGCCGATCTCGTCGAGAATCGCCAGGAACTGCGGATACTGCTGGGCAGCCCCGGCTGAGCCGTGCGTCCGTGATACAAGCGCGCGCGGCCGCCTACCGATTGACATCCACCACCAGCCGGCCGCGAACGTGGCCGGAGAGCAGATCACCTGCCGCGGCAATCGCCTCCGACAGGCCGATTTCGGTGGTGGTCTGTTCGAGCCGGTCAAGGTCTAGCTCCGTCGCTAGGCGGGACCACGCCACGGCCCGTTCCGCATGGGGCCGGTAGACGCTGTTGATGCCGAGCAACGACACGCCTCGCAGGATGAACGGCGCGACGGTGGCCGGGAAATCCATGCCCTGGGCCAGCCCGCAGGCTGCTACCAGCCCGTCGACCTGAGTCTGCGCGCAGGCATTGGCGAGGGTATGGCTGCCGACCGAATCGATGACGCCAGCCCAGCGCGCCTTGTCGAGCGGGCGGCCCGGTTTGTCCAGCTCGGCACGCGGCAGAATCTCGGCGGCACCCAGACGTTCCAGATAGCCCCGCTCCTCGACGCGCCCCGTCGCGGCGATGACGCGATAGCCCCGCCGCGCCAGCAGCATGACGGCGAAACTCCCCACGCCGCCGCTGGCGCCGGTGACTAGCACGTCGCCGCTCTCCGGCGTGAGCCCGTGCCGCTCCAGCGCGACGAGGCTGAGCATGGCCGTATAGCCCGCGGTGCCGATCGCCATGGTCTGGCGCAGGTCGAGTCCGTCGGGCAGGGCGGTCAGCCACTCGGAGCGCACCCGCGCCAGCTGCGCCAGCCCGCCCCAGTGCGTTTCACCGATACCCCAGCCGTTGATCAGCACGCGGTCGCCCGGTCGCCAGTCCGGGTTGTCGCTCTGTTCCACCGTGCCGGCCAGATCGATGCCGGGCACCATCGGGAATTGCCGAACCACCGCCCCCTTGCCGGTGATCGCCAGGGCGTCCTTGTAGTTGAGCGTGCTCCATTCCACCCGGACGAGCACATCGCCCGGCGGAAGCTCGTCCGTTTCCAGTCGAGACAGCACCGCCTCGGATGAGTTGTCTTCCTTCTGGTTGACCAGGATGGCGTTGAACATGGCTCTCTCCTCGAACGAGATCGGGCATCAGGGGAAGGGCGAACGGTGACGAGGGGCGATTACCGCCGATCCAGCGCCGGGGCGAACAGGATGATGAAGAACGCCAGGATCCCCAATAGGCAAAAAGCATAGTGCAGTGTAATGAAGTGGGCGGTGAATCCGATCGCCGGCGGGCCGAACAGCATGGCGCCGTAACCCAGCGTGGCAACGCTGGCGATCGCCACGCCCGGCGGCGTCTGCGGGTCATTGGCGGCGCGGGTGATCGCCAGCGGCATGATCAGGGCATAGCCCACGCCGAGCAGCACGAACCCCGCCAACGCCGTGTACAGGTTGGCAAACAGCACGGCCAGCAGCACGCCGGCCAGCGCCGAGGAACCGGCAAACCGCGCCGCCTGAGTCGGGCCGAGGATCGATATCACGCGGTCGCCGATGAGCCGCATGATCACCATCGCCATCGAGAAGACGGTATAGCCGAGCGCGGCCTGGGCCTCGCCGGCGGCAGTGACGGAGACCAGGAAGAGCGCGCTCCAGTCCGCCATGGCGCCTTCACCGATCGACGCGCACATGGCGATGATCCCCACCCACAGCAGCGGCCCCTTGGGCAGCGGAAACAGGCTGCCGCCGGGTGATCGGGGGCGGGTTTCGGACTGCCAGCCGATATGGGCGAACCGGCTGGTAACGGCGTAGAGCAGGACGGCAAAGACCGTGAAATGGACGACCAGGCTCAGGTCGAGCTTGACCGCCAGGTAACCGGCGGCGGCACCGAGACCGGCACCCAAACTCCACATCGCGTGAAGCGACGACATCACCCGCCGGCCGATGTAGCGCTCGGCCTCGCCGGCCCAGCTGTTCATGGCCACATCCATGGAACCGTGAGCACCACCGAACAGAA
The DNA here is from genome assembly GCF_036663415.1 of Salinicola sp. 4072. Classification (NCBI taxonomy): domain Bacteria; kingdom Pseudomonadati; phylum Pseudomonadota; class Gammaproteobacteria; order Oceanospirillales; family Halomonadaceae; genus Salinicola; species Salinicola sp. 4072. Next base: position 9,981 of record NZ_JAXOVV010000046.1, read on the forward strand.
AGAGCGCCGGGGCGAGCAGCCACAGGTTGGGCGCCAGTGCGATCAGGATCAGCGCCAGCGCGTAGAAGGCCGCGATGGCGAGCGTCGTGCGCGCCGCGCCGAACGTGTCCGACGCGCGTCCGGCCAGCGGGAAGGAGACGATGGCGCCCAGCGCCAGCAACAGCAGCAGCAGCCCCAACTGGCCGCCATCGATGGCGTTCTGCTGGACGACGCTGGGGATTCGCGAGGCCCAGGCGCCGAAGAGCCCGCCATTCAGCACGAAGGCGGCCGCCACGGCGAGCCAGGTTTTACGGGCGCTAGGCATGAACGAGCTCCACTTGCGGGTCATTCGACACGGTTCAGGAAGAGATCATTGTAGCGTCCGAACGTAAACCGCTGCTCGGCCCATCGAATCAAAAAAAGCCGCTCGAGGAGAGCGGCACACAGGGAACAGACCACTAGAACAACTCGAACCGGATGTAGGCGGGCGCATAGAGCAGAAAGCGGCGAAGGTCGACATCGAACCTGACGTTCATCGTGACCGCGGCTACGACTCGTCTGTCGATCGATCGGGCATCAGGCCGCTTTCGGGGACAAAAGACCTCCCTCATGCGTCATCTGGATCATCATGCCTAGCGACAGGCTCAAGGCATGCAACCGATAGTTCCGGGAGTGAAACCCGCTGAGATAATCCCGGGTGCCAATGAACTCGTCACACGCGATGCAGGTGATCTCGTCCCAGTCCTGGTCTTTGTCACTGGAAAGCGCCTCGGAACAACCGCATCGCGGGCAGGAAATATCGTGTTTCATGAATAGCCGTAACTATTCAGGTGGCTGCGGATGGCATGTCGCCAACCACCTGATTTTTTTGGCATAGTGTGCCTGATCCTTCGGCACGTCTATGCGGTGACATGACCATCAGCGATATCAACGTCGACGAGGCCC
>NZ_JAXOVV010000047.1:0-10584 GCF_036663415.1 Salinicola sp. 4072
ATCCAGGGCACGCCGCTCGAGCATGTCGAGGATCTCGACCCCATCGAGTTCATCCGCACCATTGCCGTCGCACGCATCCTCATGCCGCGCTCCCACGTGCGTCTGGCCGCCGGGCGCGAGCTGATGAGCGACGAAACCCAGGCGCTGGCATTCTTCGCCGGGGCCAACTCGATCTTCTACGGCGAGCGCCTGCTGACCGCGCAGAACCCCCAGGCGACCCGTGATCAACGGCTTTTCGAGCGCCTCGGCCTGCACCCCGAGCAGCGCGAAGACGTCGATGACGCCGCCCACGAAGCGGCCATTCAGGAGCGCATGACAAGGGCTCGGCTGGATGCGATGGTCACGGATGCCGCAGCCTCGCCCACGGCCCGGGTCCGCGCATGACGGCAGCGTCACGGTACGTTGAGCAGGGCGATACGCAGGGCGTTATGCAGGGCGATGCGCGAGGCGATTCGCTGGAGCGCGTGCTGGAGGCGCGCCTGGCACGTCAGCACGCGCTCCAGCGTTATCGTCACAGACACACGACGGCCGGGAAGGGGCCGCATTTCCTGCGCCAAGGGCAGCGCTACCTGACGTTCTGCAGCAACGACTATCTGGGGCTGGCCGGCGATCCCCGGCTGGCAGAGGCGCTGGCCGAAGGCGCCCGGCGTTTTGGCACCGGCGGCGGGGCATCGCACCTGGTCTGCGGCCACAGCGAGGCCCACGAAATTCTCGAAGCGCGACTGGCCGCGCTGACGGGACAGCCTCGGGCGCTGCTGTTCTCCAGCGGCTACCAGGCCAACCTGGGCGTCATCTCGACGCTGCTCGGGCGGGGCGATGTCGCACTCCATGACCGGCTCAATCACGCTTCGCTGCTGGACGCGACCCGGCTGGCCGGTGCCAGCCTGGTGCGATTCGCCCATCGGGATGCCGTCGACTGCGGCGGACGTGTCAGCAGTTGGGTATCATCCAGAGCCTTGTCCTCAGGAGAGAGCGACAGCGCCTCCTCCAGCAACTCGGCCTTGGCCTGCTCCAGTGCCTCGAAGTAACGCATCGCCGCACGGCGGCTATAGGCCACCAATTGAGCCTTGTAGCCGTTGGGCAGGATATGGGTGACGTAATGGCGCAGTATGTCCTGGGCCTTCTCTCGGATCAGTTGAGGCGCCTCGAAGATTTGTCCCTTGGTGGCATACTTCTTCTTGATCGCCTCCAGTTCCTCCTTGCTGTGGTCACGAAACAGGTCCTCGAATAGCCCGTCGAGGCTGGCGCCATCCTTGATCGCCCCCTTGGCGGTGCGCCCCTCGTAGAGGATCGGCACAGTGGCGCCATCCTGCTCCGCTTCCTTGATGGTGTAGCGATCGATGTACTCGCCGAAGATGTCATGGGTACGCTTCTTGTCGCCCATGATGATCGGTGTGCCGGTGAAGCCGATGCGTGCGGCGTTGGGCAGGGCACGCATCATGTTGGCGTGCAGGTCGCCGGCCTGGGTGCGGTGAGCCTCGTCCACCAGGATCAGGATGTCCTCGCTGGTATTGAGCACCTCGAAGGGCTTGCTGAGGGTCGGTTTCTTCGGTGTGGCACTACCTCTCGAGGCGTCTGGTTCAGCAGCGTCGCGACGCCCACTATCGAGCCCTCCTGGAGCCGGAGCCTCATAGCTGACTTCGTCTCCTTCGTTCTCATCCTCAGCATCCGGGTCGCGGTACTTTTGGATGGTGCCGAATACCAACCCGGGGCCTTCCTTGGTCAGCAGCTTCTTGAGCCGGACCGTGTTGCCGGCTTTCTCGACGCTCTCGCCGGTAAGTTCGGCGGTAGCGGAGAGCTGGGCCTGCAGGTCCTTGCGATCGGTGATCACCACCACCTTGAAGCGGCGCAGCACCGGATCGGTACGCAGTTTGCGCACCAGGAACACCATGGAAAGGCTCTTGCCGCTACCCTGAGTGTGCCAGACGATACCGCCACGGCGATCGCTCTCGCCATCCTCGCGGCGCGTCTTGCCATGCTTCAGCCGCTCGACCGCTCGAGTCACGCCACGATATTGCTGATAACGGCATACCAGCTTTATCTCCTGGCCGCCGGCGTTCATGAACAGAGTGTAGTGGCGCACGATATCGAGCAGGTTGGCTTGGGTCAGCATGCCCGCGATCAGGCGTTGCTGGGCGGAAAGATCCGCCACACCGAGATCGATTACCACCTCCGCCTCACGCTGTGGCGCTACCGTCTTCCAGCTCAGGTAATGGGCGAAACGGGCACCGATGGTACCCACCCGCGCCTCGTCGAAGTTGCTCGCCACCAGAAACTGACTGGTGGCAAACAGCAGAGGTGCGCCCTCGTGCTCTCCCACTTCCCCTTCCAGAAAACGCTGGTCATGGTAGCGGCGCAACTGATCCACCGCCTGGCTGAGGCCCTCCGGCACGGTGCGGCTCTTGCACTCCACTACCACTAACGGGATACCGTTGACGAACAGCACCAGGTCCGGGATGACATGGCCCTTGGCGCTATCGTGCCCGGGTGGACACTTCACCTTGAACTGATTGATCACCGTGAAGATGTTGTTGGCAGGCACTTCCCAGTCGATATAGCGAAGGAGCTGGCCGCGCCCTCCGTCCCAGCCATCGAGGCCTTCCACAGGCAAGCCGTTCAGCAACAGCTCGGTGGCTTGCTTGTTGGCCTCCAACACCTTGCTGGCCGGCAGCCGGGTGATGGCCGACACCGCCTGATCCAGACGCTGCTCATCGAGCCAGGGATTGCCATTACGCAGATTGATTCTGCGCAGTTGCTCGCGCAGCAGCGGCTCCATCACCACCTGGGCGAAGTTCTCGCGATGAGTGACAGCCGGATCATCCAACGAGCCGGCCAGATGCTCCCAGCCCTGCCCCACCAACTGGTCAATGAAGGGCTTTTCGACCTCTACGTACTCGGGGCCTGCCATGCCAAGGCGTCCTTACTATTTGTTCTGTTAATCCAATTCTCGTCATGCCCAGGGCCGAGCTCTGGGCCACGACAGAGCAAAAAGGGGATTACTGTACAGCGGTTACTGTCCGAGTCGTGGAGGCCTCGCCCCTCAACCGCTCCAGCGCCAGCGCTATCAAGCGGTCCGAGAACAGGCGCAGCTTGCGCTTGCCAGCCACATCGTCGGGCCAGTGTCGTAGCCCTTCCTTGATCGCTTCGACGGTGGGCTCGATACGTTCCTGACTGATCAGCCAGTCCAGGGTCGCCAACACCTCCATGCCCAAAGGAGACTGGAAACCGTCGATCAAGGCGTCGACCTCCTCCAGCACCTCGGCATAGGGCATGGCCTCGGCGCTGCGCAGATACGCGTTGAGACGCTCCCGCCGTGACTCATCGAACCACACGACCTCGTCGGGAGAAGCGTCGTTGATCCGTTTCTCGCTGTGCAGGTAGCTGCCATCCAGGCCATTCAGGAGATGCCGCAGCCGGTCGGAATAGGGACCATAGCGATGGGGCTGAAACTCGAGCCGGAGAGGATTCTCCAGGCCATGGGCGAGAATGTGACGTTCCAGCAACCAGGCCAGTTTCTGGACCTCCAGCAACGAGCACTCGATGCCCAGCACCCAGTAGCGACGTACCATCTCGGCCATTAGTGCACGCGCCGGCGTCAGTTGCTCCACACCGCTGCGCTTGGCGACGTTCTGGTACTGAGGCGTGGGCTCGAACACCAGCACCCGAACGTCGTCCAGCTCGCTCAGAGCCGCTTCGATGCGCGGACGCACCGCTTCCCAGTCAAGCCCACCGTTGCCACAGCCCAGCGGCGGCATGGCGATGGAGCGAATGCCCCGCTCGCGGATGACCCGCTTGAGGTCCTTCAGGCCGGCATCGATCCACTCCATCCGTGTCCTGGCACGCCAGTGCTGCTTGGTAGGAAAGTTGATGATCCAGCGGGGGCCCAGCAGAGCATCGCGCTCGGTGACGAACATGCAACCGGTTACCACCTCCTGCCGTTTACAGGCGGCTTCATAAGCAGCGAAGTTCTCGGGGAACGCCTCCTTGAACATCAGCGCAATGCCCTTGCCCATCACGCCGACGGTGTTGACGGTGTTGACCAGCGCCTCGACATCGGCCTCGAACAGGTTGCCACGGGTATACTCAATCATCGGAAGAACCAGTTGGGTCGTGTAGCCACCTTTAGATCCAGGTGGTTGGTTGCCGCTTGCGTTTCGACAGCGGCTCGCACCCCGTCAGTATACGTGCCAATGCCTAGCAGTGCCGAGACAGGCAAATGGCGATGAACCAGAGCCTCCGCCTGATAGCGATCCGTCTTCTCGGGGTTCTCGAGGTCGCGTTTGAAGTCGCTGGTTTGCAGAAGCTGCCAGGGGACGAATTCCGCCAGGTCCTCCAGCCGACGACTGAACTCGGCATTGGCCAGATAGGCATGCCGATCAGTGAAGAGGAAGCCAACGCCGAGCCGCTCCAGGTGTGGCAACGAGCTTACCAACACGACGATATCCTCCCGGGCCTGCCTGGGGACGCCGTGCCCGGTGACAATGTTGTAGAGCATCATCGAATGCGGCGTGAAATAGAATGGAATGTAGTCGCTCAACATCCCGCCGGATGGCACCGGCACCTCTCGCGTAGCCCGCCTATCGATCAGTTCCTGACGGCCAATGGTGACGAAGCCCCGATCCTGCTCTTCGGCCGACCGACAATAGAGCCCGTTTGCCAGCAGCCATGGCAGATTGTCTCGATGCGTAATGCGGAAGATCAGGGCTTTGCGGGCATTCAGGCTGCGGGAGAGGTCGGTGGCCATGGTTCAGTTTTCCCCCTCCTCATCGGTACCCACCAGCGGCTTCTTGCCCATAGCCTTCTCGATGATCTCCAGCAGGCGGCGCTTGCGCTGCTGATAGAAGACCTCGAAGTCGTCGGCGCGCAGTGCCGCGGTGGGAATCCGGTGCCCTTCGAGAATGGCGTTCATCGCCTCGTCGCCAAGCTGAACCTGCTCGTGGTTCTGTAGGCGGGCCAGATACGCCGAAGGCGCATCGCCGCCGATCATGCGGTTGGCCTTGAACGAGATCGGCGTCTTGTTGATGATCGCATCGTAGACCCGGGGCGGTATGCCCTGCGCCTCGCACCAGGCCCGCGGGAAGATATGGTGGATATCGAGCTCGACCCCCTGATTGTCCAACTCCTGGATATCGCCCTTCCAGAAAAAGTCTTCGGCGCCCTCGCGCAGGATCAGAACGTTGATGCCCTTGTAGGCGGCACTCAGGCGGCTGCGCAGGGATTCCAGGCGAGCCGGATCGAAAGACGCATCGGTGACGGTGCGGGGTACCTCGGCGTCGTTCTCAAACCAGTTCATCAGCTCTTCCAGATCCAGGGCGATGCGGGTTTCCACGGCACCGCCGTAGAGCTCGCCCAGCACGCCGCTCCAGTACCAGCGGGAGAGCTTGGCGTGGATGCGTGGCTCGCGCCAGCGGTTGCCCAGTAGCGTCATCACTGCCGCCAGGGGGACCAGTTGAGTGGCGTAGGGCAGTTCGCGGCGACTGTAGAAGCACTCCTTGAGCAGAAAGCGGGCCGCCTCGACGAAGCCCTTCTCGACCTCATCAGCCCAGCGACGATAGGCCTCGAGCGGCAGGTCCAGCACCGAGGCGCGCTTGGCGCTGACCGGCCGCACCTGCTTGCCGGTCCTGCCTCCCTTGAGGTCCTCCAGCTTGCGCTCCCGGGTGTGTAGCAAGGTAATAGCCTGGAGCAGGTCGGTGCTTTGCACGTCCTTGAGCAATTCGTGCTGCTCGAGACGGGCCTTGCGCGAAGGCACCTTGCGGATGTCGGAGCCGAACCAGTCGTCGCGAAGATTGTAGCCCTCCGCCGCATAGCTGGCGGTAATCAGCTCGAATACCGAGAGCTGCACACCGCCGGTGTTGACCTTCTCGAACACCAGGCAGACCGCCTCCTTGGAGGTCTCCTTTTTCAGTTCGATAACCGGCAACTGGTAGGCGGAGAAAGCACTGAGGACCTTTTCCTGGAACTCGAAGTAAGTCCCGATTGCCCCCTGATTGTATTTGAACAGGTCACTCGCCCAGTCATTGGGGGACAGCAGCTTGTCACAAGGAAAGTAAAGCTGTTCGCACTCCCGCTGGCGGGTAGAGAGATCCAGGTCAACCTTGCGACCGAAATCGCTGCGCTTCTGGCGGCTGTCGTCCACCGCGACCACGGCATCCTCCAGCCGATCCTCGCCTTCCAGCGCTGTGCGAATGTCGAAGTAGTAATGGCGCTTGATCTCCTTGCCCTTGGCGGTGCGAGTATCCACCGGTGTGGGCAGGCCTATCGCCTGGGTCAGGCTGGTGAGGCGCTGCTGGCCGTCGAGAATGAGCTGGTCCGGGTCCTTGGTGACGCTGCCCGGGTCGATGCCTTCCACCGGGCGCGTCTCGAAACGCACCTCGCCGCCGGTTTCCATCAGCATCACCGCGCCCACGGGGAACGAGCGAGCGATACTCACCAGCAGGCTCTTCACGTGGTCGTCGTCCCACACCCAGCCGCGCTGGAAGTCGGGCAGCTGGATCTTGCCGGTGATGATGTCCTTGAGCAGCTCGGGCAGCGAGCGCTTGGTGCTGTCGAACGTGGTCATGACGGTTCCCTGTGCATATTCTTGGTGTTGTAGATGCCTCGGTCTATGCCGGAGTGGTAGCTTGGACCTTCTCCAGAAGTGGGGTAACGCGGACGCGGCCGGTGAGGAGGTCGTCCATGATGCCCGACTTGAATCTATAAAGAGATGTTAGATTGTCGTTTAAAATATCGACATTATTCTGGGCTGAGCTGACCTTTTTCATGATTCGCTGTTGCTCTCTTGGGTTTGGCATGGGGATTTCTAGCTTTGCCAGGCTTCTCCAGTATATGGCCGCAACTGAAGTTGTTCCTGTGGCCAGCTGCCCTATACGTTTTTTCCCAAGAGAAGCCCCCATGTAAGTGGCGACAAAGTGACCATTGGCGATTTCAGAAAAGCGAATCCGCAATATATTGTTGTCAAAGGTGAAGAGACTCCCCTCGCCTTTCCACGAGCATGTTTTACCAACGAGTTCAGGAGTGTTTCTTGTGTTAAAAAGCAGATCTGCGTCATGCAGGAAAAGATTTTTCTGAACTTTGCTAGCTGAGATATTTTCGATATTAGCAAGCGACAGTGTATTTTCCCAGTTAAGGTTACCCATCTTTATGAGCTTTATTTTTGATGATGACTCCGCCCCTCTGTTTGCAGTGCCAAGGGTTGTAGAGATCGCCATTTCGTCAATCGCAATACACTCCCACTCCCTCGGGATCAACCCCAGCCGCGACCCCTTGTAAAGCGCCGGTGCCTGCTCGGGGCTGGGGCGGAGCTGTCCGTGCTCGTCAATGCCGCGGGTCAGCAGGTCGTGGAGCAGGCCCTCCTTGACCTTCTCCAGTTTGGCAATGAGCGCCTCGGTTTTCTGGATCTGGGTGTCGAGGGTGTCGAGGATGTGGGCGATGAGTCGCTGCTCTTCTTTTGGAGGTATTTCAAGGGGAAATGCCTCCACATCAGAGTTTTTTAGGTTGTTGATGGCACTGCCAGCAAGGATTATGTCGAGGTGCCTTCTATAAGCGTTCGACTGAAGGAGGTAGGAGACAAATTTTCCGTCTGCATGAGGGAGCGGTCGGAAAATTGAACAGAATGCACCAACCGTGCACGGCGCTTCCTTCCTCTCAATTCTACCTGACTTGCCAACTAACGCCTTTGACCCGTTGGACATGCATACGGCAATATCTTTGTGTTGAGCCAGCTGATCTTTGCTGACAATGTGCGAAGGTATCAGCTGGATATTTTCAAAATTTACCTTCCCGCCCCTTATGTTGTTGGACCTGAGAAGAATAACTGTTTCAGGCGACATGAAGCTTTGGAGCTGATTCGGGGTATACGACACCCCTCTAACCCCGTAAGCCAGTTCTCCTAGACTGCCATGCTCCCACTCAAACATACCCCAGATCCCCCAGATACTGCTGCAGCTCCTTGGCGGCGGCGGCGCGTTCGGCCTCTATGTCGGCCAGCGTCACCCGGTACTTGTCCCACCAGGTCTCGAACGCGGCGATCACCTGCTGGCGCTGCTGGCGGATATAGCGCTCGAGGATGCCCTTGAGGTCGTTGTGCAGGATGGTGCCGACCAGCTCGGCGGCGGCGGGCTCGTCGAGAGCGTCCACGGCCTGGTTCAGGCGTGCCTCGAAGTTGCCGACCTTGGCCTTGTGCTGCTTCTTCACCTGGGTGCGCTGGCTCTTCCAGGCCTTGATCTCCGCCGGGGTGGGGGCGTCGTCGTCCTCACCGTCACTCGATTCGGCCTCGTCACCGTCGTCGCTTTCGGGCTTGGCCTCGGCAGCCTTGATTCGGGCATCCAGCTCGGCCTTGCGGGCGGCAAGCTCCTCCAGCTCGGCGACGTAATCCTCCAGCAGGAAGTGCACCAGGCGATGATCCAGCGGGTTGGTCTTGCTCTGGTCGTCCTCCAGCAGGCTATTGATGGAAGTGCGCCAGGCGTCCACCACACCGAGGCAGCCGCGGGCCTGCAGGGTGCGGAACTCGTTCTTGTTGTCGAACCAGAAGCCGGCAATGAGGCCGCGCACCGCGAAGCGGTCGAGCATGGCAGTGGGCTCCAGCGCCGCGGTGAAGCTGCCCAGCAGCTCGTCGCGTAGCCGGGTCAGGCGGCCGCCGTTGCCTTCCAGTTGGGTGATGCTGCCGCCGTGCTCAGCCCACCAGCCTTCGAAGGCGTCCATCACACGGGCTTCCTTGGCGGTGAGGCCGGTGTCCGCTTCGATGGCGGGCTTGAGGTCGCGCTTCTCGGCGAGGTGGGCAGCGAAATCCACGTAGTCGGGATCGGCTTTTCCCTCAGCGCCCCGTGCCACGAACAGCCTCATGGGGTCGAGGCCCTGGGCGTCGAAGAGCGGGTGCTTGGCATCGATCTCTGCCACTGGCACGCCACCCTTGAGGTGGGCGCGTACGTCCTGAGGCTCCGGCGGCGGGGTGTTGTCGGCGTAGCGGCGGATATTGAGGTTGTAGTCGTTGTCGCGCAGTTCCTCGAGCGGCACGGCACGGGCGAAACCAGGCACCCCCGAGTAAGCTTCGAAGGTGCTGGCGATCTTCTCGATATGCTCGGGCAGCAGGTGGTTCTGGGCGCGGCCCTCGTAGTATTCGCGGTCGGCATTGATGAACAGCACCTTACCCTGGCGCTCCTCGGGCTTGGCGCCCTTGGCCCGCAGCACCAGGATGCTGGCCGGAATGCCGGTACCGTAGAAGAGGTTGGGAGCCAGGCCGATCACCGCCTCGACCAGGTCATCCTCCAGCAGACCGGCGCGGATGCGCTTCTCGTCGCCGCCGCGGAACAGCACGCCGTGGGGCATGACGGTGGCTAGCCGGCCGTTGGCGTTGAGGCTCGCGACCATGTGCTGCAGAAACATCAGATCGGCCTTCTTGGCGCCTTCCGGCACGCTGCCGTAGTGGAAACGCTCGGGGAAGTTCTGGCTGGCCGTATAGCCGATGGAGAACGGCGGATTGGTCAGGATGCGGTCGAAACGCATCAGTTCGCCGTTTTCCACAATATGCTGCGGGTCCGTCAGGGTGTCGTCGTTTCGCAGGTCGGCGGAGCCGATGCCGTGCAGCAGCATGTTCATCTTGGCGATGGCCCATACCGAGCCGGAAGCCTCCTGACCGAACAGGTTGAGCCGGCGCGGATCGCCGCCCTGTTCCTCCAGGTACTCCTTGGAAAGGATCAGCATCCCCCCCGACCCCATGCATGGGTCGTAGACGCTGTGTCCTTCCTGCGGATCCATCAACCGCACCATCATGCGGACCACCGAGCGCGGAGTGTAGAATTCGCCGCCCTTCTTGCCGGCGGAATCCGCGAAGTCGCGAATCAGATACTCGTAGGCGGCACCGAGCAGATCGGGGAACTCGAAGTCCTCGTTGCGCAGGCGGTACTCGCTGAAATGAACGATAAGATCGCGAAGCTTCTTGTCCGGCAGCGTGGTAGAACCCACCTTGCGGGTAAAGTCGATATGCTCCAGCACCCCGGCCAGACTTTGGTTGTGCTCTTCCAGGCCGGCCAGCGCCTTGTTCAGGGCATTGCCGACGCCCTGATGGGCTTCCTTGAGCAGGTATTGCCAGCGTGACTGTTCGGGTACGTAGAAGGTGGCCTTGTACCAGCTCGGCATCTCGATGACGTTGGCGATGTCGATCTCGCTCTTGCCAGCCTGCGCGAGCTGCTCGCGCACTTCTTCCTGGCGCTGCTCGAACACGTCCGAGCAGCGCTTGAGGAACAGCATGCCGAAGATGTATTCCTTGAACTCCGAGGCATCCATGCGCCCACGCAGGATGTCGGCCGCCTTGAACAGGTGCCGTTCCAGTTGATTGAGGGTCAGAATCATGTACTGCGTTTTCCTGAGATAGATGAGCCGGCCGTTTATGGGCCGTGGTGACTGGCAGCTATCTCAACAAAATTCGGCCTGAAACACTATGAACCAATGCAACAAAAACCGTAACTATTCAGGTGGCTGCGGATGGCATGTCGCCAACCACCTGATTTTTTTGGCATAGTGTGCCTGATCCTTCGGCACGTCTATGCGGTGACATGACCATCAGCGATATCAACGTCGACGAGGCCC
>NZ_JAXOVV010000048.1:0-9874 GCF_036663415.1 Salinicola sp. 4072
CTGCTCGAACGTCTCCAGGCGTACGAGGACGACGTGCTGCGTTTCCTCGACGACCCCGCCGCGCCCTTCACCAATAACCAAGGGGAGCGTGACCTGCGGATGACCAAGGTCCAGCAGAAGATTTCAGGCTGTTTCCGCTCCTGGGAAGGTGCCGAGATCTTCTGCCGGATGCGCAGCTTCCTCTCGACGGCGGTCAAGCAGGGCCTGGCAGCGCACACCGCACTAGAACAGTTGTTTGCCGGTGAAGTGCCCGAATTCATGCGTCGGGACGGCCTGGATCAGGCAGCGTGACCTGAATAGTTACAAAAGAAATAGCTTTTAACTGTCATCATCAACTTGCCCGATGATTGTAGACGACCGGTCTAGTTTCAGGGTAAGATACAAACCATGACTAATGCCACGAACGACGTCCGCCAACATATCCTCGATACCGCCCGGATCATTATCGCGGGAAAGGGCTTCAGCGCCGTGGGCCTGAACGAGGTTCTCCAGGCTTCCGGCGTGCCGAAGGGTTCCTTCTACCATTACTTCGGCTCCAAGGAGGTCTTTGGCGAAGCGCTGCTGGAGGATTACTTCGCCGATTACCTGGCTTCGCTCGATAATCTGCTGAGTCGTCCTGATCTTTCCGCAGCACAGCGACTGATCGCCTATTTCGAGTACTGGCTGGAGACCCAGGCAGCCTGTGACCCGAAGGGCAAGTGTCTGGCGGTCAAGCTGGCTGCGGAGGTCAGCGACCTCTCCGAGGCGATGCGTTTAGTTCTTGAACAGGGCACCACGCGAGTGATCGCGCGTTTGGCCAGCGCCATCGAGGATGGCGCCAGCGACGGCTCGCTTCCGGTTGAGCTGGATGCCAGCACAACGGCGAACACGTTGTACCAGTTGTGGCTGGGCGCGAGCCTGCGCGCCAAGCTCACGCGCGACCGTGTACCCATGGAGGCCGCGCTGGCTGCTACGCAGGGCCTGCTAGGCCTGTCTTCTCATCTTCGACGCTGCGCCTGACAGACAGAAAAAAGTCCTCGTAGCTTTTTTTTTTTGCCCAAACTGTATACGACCGGTCTAATTCAATCAGATGACAAACTTTGCTTCCACGCACGCACATGAGTCCGTTTCGGCCGTCCTTTTCAGGAGTCAGCGATGACCACTGCGATCCTGCAAACCCGCATCGTACTTGCCTCACGCCCCTCGGGTGAGCCGACGCCAGACGACTTCCGGCTGGAACAGGAATCGCTGCCTGAGCCAGGCAAGGGCCAGCTCCTGCTGCGCACGCTGTACCTCTCGCTCGACCCGTATATGCGGGGGCGAATGAGCGATGCTCCGTCCTATGCTCCACCCGTAGCGCTAGGCGAGGTGATGACCGGCGGCGCGGTGAGCCGGGTGGAGGTTTCGCACGACCCGGCATTCAAGGTTGGCGACCTGGTCGTCGGCGACACGGGTTGGCAGAGCCATACGCTTTCCGACGGTCGTGGACTGGTCGTGCTCGATTCCCGGACCACGAATCCTTCGCTGGCGCTGAGCGTGCTCGGCATGCCCGGCTTCACCGCCTACCACGGCCTGCTGAACATCGGCCGGCCGCAGCCGGGCGAGACTGTGGTCGTCGCCTCCGCCATCGGCGCGGTCGGCTCGGTAGTTGGGCAGCTTGCCCGGCTAAAGGGCGCGCGCGCCATCGGCATCGCCGGCGGGCCGGAAAAATGCCGCTACGCGCGCGAAGCGTTCGGCTTCGATGTCTGCCTCGACCACCGCGCGCCCGACTTTGCCGAACAACTGGCTACCGCGACGCCGCAGGGTATCGACGTCTACTACGAGAACGTCGGCGGCACGGTGCTCGACACCGTGCTGCCGCGACTGAACGTCGGCGCCCGCGTGCCGGTGTGCGGGCTGATCGCCCACTACAACGACACCGACCTGCCACCTGGCCCGGACCGCATGCCGATGATGCTGGGGCTGGTTCTGCGCAAGCGCCTGCTGCTGCAGGGTTTCATCATCGGCGACCACTACGCCGACGGTTTCGCGGCGTTTCAGCGCGACATGGGCGCATGGGTCGCCGAGGGCAAGGTCTCGGTCCGCGAAGACTTCGTCGAGGGCCTGGAACATGCGCCCCAGGCGCTGATCGACCTGCTCGCCGGCAGGCACTTCGGCAAGGTCGTGGTACGAGTCGGCACCCCCTGAGTCTTTCACTTCGAACCTCCAAAGGAGAGCCGCTATGGCCAATATTCTCGTCATCCTCACTTCGCACGACCAACTCGGCAACACTGGCAGGAAAACCGGCTTCTGGCTGGAGGAACTGGCTGCCCCCTACTATGCCTTCCTCGATGCCGGCGCGAAGCTGACCCTGGCCTCGCCCAAGGGCGGCCAGCCGCCGCTCGACCCCAAGAGCGACGAACCCGACGCCCAGACCGAGGCGACCCGTCGCTTCCTGGCCGACGCTGACGCGGTCAAGGCCCTGGCCAACACCCGCAAGCTGGCCGAGGTCGCCATCGGCGACTTCGATGCAGTGTTCTATCCCGGCGGCCACGGCCCGCTATGGGACCTGGCTGAAGACCCGGTCTCGATCGGTCTGATCGAAGCGGCGGTCAAGGCGAACAAGCCGGTCGGAACGGTCTGCCACGCACCTGGCGTGCTGCGCCACGTCAAGGATGCCGACGGCAAGCCGCTGGTCGCCGGCAAGCAGGTGACCGGTTTCAGCAACAGCGAGGAGGCTGCGGTTGGCCTGACCGATGTGGTGCCGTTTCTGGTCGAGGACGTGCTCAAGGCCAATGGCGGTCATTACAGCAAGGGCGGCGACTGGCAGTCCCACGTGCTGACCGACGGCCTTCTGGTCACCGGCCAGAACCCTGCCTCGTCCGCCGACGCCGCCAAGGCGCTGCTCGCCCTTCTGTGAGGAGATTGAACATGTCCGCTTACGTGGTTTTCCTGCGCGAACGCACCCTCGACGCCACCGAACTTGACATCTATGCGAGGCAGGCTCCAGCCGCGCGCGAAGGACACGATCTGACGCCGCTGGCGTTCTATGGCGATTTCGAGGTGCTGGAGGGACCGGCGATCGAGGGCGGCGTGATCCTGCGCTTTTCCGACATGCAGGCCGCACGCGCCTGGTATCACAGCCCCGCTTACCAGGCAGCACGGGTGCACCGGTTCAAGGGCGCGGACTACCGCGTGCTGTTGCTTGACGGCATCGGCGCGACACCTGCGGCCTGAGTCCCCTAACACGCACAGGATTCTGGAATGACTTCCCATCAGATCGACCCAGCCTCCGCATGGCAGGCCCGCTATGGCGAGGCCGCCGCCCTGCCGCTGCCCCCTGTTCCCGCCGCGCTGGCCGCGCTGCTGGAGCACCGATCAGTGCGCGCCTACACCGATCAACCGGTCGACGACGAGGCACTTCAACTCGCCATCGCTGCCGCGCAATCAGCCTCCAGTTCGTCCAACCTGCAGCCATGGAGCGTGATCGCCGTGCGCGACCCCGCGCGGCGCGCCCGCCTGGCCGCGTTGGCCGGCGGTCAGCGCCACGTGGCCGAGGCACCGCTGTTTCTGGCCTGGGTCGCCGACTGGTCGCGGCTGCGCCGACTCGGTGCCGCGCAGGGTGCCGCGACCGACGGTATCGATTACCTGGAGAGCTACACCGTCGGAGCGGTCGACACCGCGTTAGCCGCGCAGAACGCGGCGAACGCCTTCGAAGCCCTGGGGCTGGGTATCGTCTACATCGGCGGCATGCGCAACCATCCAGAGCAGGTCGCCGCTGAACTGGGGCTGCCGCAGGACAGTTTCGTGGTGTTCGGCATGTGCGTGGGCCATCCCGATCCGGCCCGCCCGGCCGAAGTCAAGCCGCGCCTGGCACAGCCGGCGGTGCTGCATCACGAACGCTACGACGCTGCCGGCGAGGCCGCCGCGGTGGCGCACTACGACCCGCTGATGCGCCGCTTCCAGCAGGAGCAGCAGCGTGACGACCGGCCCTGGTCGCAAGTGTCGGTGCAACGCATCGGCAGCCCCGGCGCGCTGATGGGCCGCCATCGCCTGCGCGAAGCCCTGAACGCGCTCGGCTTCACCCTGCGCTGAATTCCTCGTCCGCGCTCCGGCTCTGCAGGCCGTGACGCCTTCCTCCATCCACTGTCACAAGGAATCATCGAACATGGCATACGCCACCATCAACCCCTACACCGGCGAGACCCTGAAGACCTTCCCGGACGCCACCGACGCCGAGGTGGAACAGGCCATCGCCGCTGCGCACGAAGCCTTCCTGTCCTGGCGCGAGCGCTCGTTCACCGAGCGCGGTGCCATCCTGCAGCGTGCCGCAGACCTGCTGCGCGCCAAGGCTGGCGACTACGCGAAACTGCTGACCCTGGAGATGGGCAAGATCACCGCCGAGGCACTGGCCGAGGTCGAACTTTCCGCGCGCATCTTCGAGTATTACGTGAAGAACGCCGAGGCCCTGCTGGCACCGGAGAAACTGACCGTGGCCGATCCCGCCGAGGGCGACGCGTTGCTGGTACACGAGCCGCTGGGTGTGATCCTGGCGATCGAGCCGTGGAATTTCCCCTACTACCAGATCGCCCGCATCCTGGCCCCGCAACTGGCCGCGGGCAACACGCTGCTGCTCAAGCACGCCTCCAACGTGCCGCAGAGCGCGGATGCCTTCGAGAAGCTGATGCTCGAAGCAGGCCTGCCCGCGGGCGCCTTCAAGAACCTCTATGCGGCGCGGCACCACATCGAGATCATCCTCAACGACCCGCGCGTGCACGGCGTGGCGCTGACCGGCTCGGAAGGCGCAGGCGCGGTGGTCGCCGCCCAGGCTGGCAAGGCGCTGAAGAAGTCCACGCTGGAACTCGGTGGCGCCGACGCCTTCGTGGTGCTGGCCGACGCCGAGCTGGACAAGACCGTGAAGTGGGCGGTGTTCGGCCGCCACTGGAACGCCGGCCAGGTCTGCGTGTCCTCCAAGCGCATCATCCTGGTCGAGGCCATCTACGATGAGTTCCTGCGCCGCTACACCGAGGGCGTGGCCGGGCTCAAGGCGGGCGATCCGTTCGACCCCGCTACCACCCTGGCGCCGCTGTCCTCGCAGAAGGCCGCCGACGACGTCAAGGAACAGATCCGCCAGGCCGTCGCCCACGGCGCGACCGCGACCGAGGTGGGGCCCAAGGTGCCGGCGCAAGGTGCCTTCGTGCAGCCGACGATCCTCACCGGCCTGACTCCGGACAACCCGGCCTACTACTGGGAATTCTTCGGGCCGGTATCGCTGGTCTACCGCGCCCACGACGAGGAAGAAGCGATCGCCATCGCCAACGACTCGCCGTTCGGCCTGGGCGGCTCGGTGTTCACCGCCGACGCCAAACATGGCGCCGAAGTCGCCAAGCGCATCTCCACCGGCATGGTGTTCGTCAACCACCCGACCATGGCCAAGGCCGACCTGCCGTTCGGCGGCGTACGCCGCTCTGGCTACGGCCGAGAGTTGCTCGGCCTGGGCCTCAAGGAGTTCGTCAACCACAAGCTGATCGACGTGGTCGACATCGACGCGCCGTTCTGATGCAAGCGGGCCGGCGGCACGGTACCGCCGGCCGCCGTTTCGCGTCCACGGGCGACGTTCAACGTTAACCGAACTTAGGAAACCCTCATGAGTACATCCGATCTGATCACGCGCCTGCCTGGCGTCGTCGCGGCGATGAAGCAGGCGCACCTGAGCGATGGCCCGGCGGACGCCGAACAGCGGCGGGATCGGCTCGCTCGCGCCGAACGCCTGTTGTCCGATAACCGCGCGCAGCTGGAATCGGCCATTCGCGCCGATTATGGCCACCGCAGCCCCTATCAGACACTGGCCACCGATGTGCTTGCGCCCATCAAGAGCATGCGCCACGCGCGCGAGCAACTCGAACATTGGATGCGACCCGAAGCGCAAGACGCCGGTATGCCGGGCGTGCAGGCACGCGTGGAATACCAGCCACTCGGTGTAGTAGGCATCATCAGCCCCTGGAACTTCCCGATCAACCTCTCGTTCGGGCCACTCGCAGGCGTGTTCGCCGCCGGCAACCGCGCGCTGCTCAAGCCGTCCGAACTGACGCCCCGCACCTCCGATCTGCTGGCCGAGCAGATTCCGCGCTATTTCGATGCGCTCGAATTCGGCGTCGTGCTCGGAGACGCCGAAGTCGGCGCCGCCTTCACCGCGCAACCGTTCGACCATCTCATTTACACGGGCAGCACGGCAGTGGGGCGTCTTGTGATGCGCGCCGCGTCCGAGAACCTTGTACCGGTAACGCTGGAACTTGGCGGCAAATCGCCCGTGCTCGTCGACGTGGACGCCGACATCAAGATAGTGGCCGAGCGGGTGCTCACATCCAAGACATTCAACGCCGGGCAGATCTGCATCGCCCCCGATTATGTGCTTCTGCCGCCGTCCGCACGCGAGGCGTTCATCGAGCACGCCCGCGCGTTCGTTGCGGCCACTTATCCAGATTTGGGAAGCAACACCGATTACACCGCCGTTGTCAACGATCGGCACTTCCAGCGCCTGCAGGTGTTGCTCGATGACGCCCAGGCCAAGGGAGCAACCGTCATCAGTCTTGCACCGGACGGCGAAGCAGATGCCGATCCTGCGACCCGCCTGCTGGCACCGACGCTTGTACTGGATCCCGACGATACGATGCGCGTGATGCAGGAAGAAATCTTCGGGCCGGTCCTGCCGCTGGTGAACTGCCCGGATCTTGACCATGCCATCGACTACGTCAATGCCCATCCGCGTCCGCTGGCCGCGTACTACTTCGGCAGCGACGCAACGCGTCAAAAGCGCTTCACCGAACGCACCACCTCGGGTGCAGCAGTGATCAACGACACGCTGATCCACGCTTTTATCGAGGATCTGCCGTTTGGCGGTATCGGCCCTTCCGGCATCGGCGCCTACCACGGCATCCATGGGTTCCGGCGTTTCAGCCACGCCAAGGCCGTGGTGATGCAGAGCCCGGACGGGACCTCCAGCCTGGCGCTGCGCGCGCCCTATGCCGACAAGCAGAAAGCGGTCGAGGCACAGCTGAGCGAATGATTTTTTCCTGGGCGGAGCACACCGCCCTTCGTAAACCTACGGAGCTGAATACCATGAAGATTTTCTACAAGACCCGCGCCACCGCCGTCGGCGGCCGTTCCGGCCGCACCACGCTGGACGATGGCAGCCTCGCGCTGGATATGGCCATGCCGGGGTCCGGCAAGGCTGGCGTCAACCCCGAGCAACTGTTTGCCATGGGTTACGCCGCCTGCTTCGACAACGCGCTGCCGGTGGCGGCCAAGCAACTGAAGCTGGCACCTACTGCCACCAAGACCTCGGTCGAGGTCGGCATCGGCCAGAACGCCGAGGGCGGCTACAGCCTGGACATCGACCTGTATGTGGAAGTCCAGGGCCTGAGCGAAGCCGACGCGCAGAAGCTGGTGGAAACCACCCACCAAGTCTGCCCGTACTCGAACGCCACCCGCGGCAACGTCGACGTGCGCCTGCACACCAGCGTCGCCTAAGCGACGGTAGGCCTACGAGGAGAAACACCATGACAGTAAAAGCCTATGGCACCCATGCCGCTGACACGCCGCTGGCGGCGCTCGACATTGTTCGCCGCGAGCCGGGGCCGCACGACGTCAAGATCGACATCGCCTACTGCGGCGTCTGCCATTCCGACCTGCACCAGGCCCGCAACGAGTGGGCCAACACGCTGTACCCCTGCGTGCCCGGGCACGAAATCGTCGGCCACGTTTCGGCCATCGGCAGTGCAGTGACCAAGTTCAAGATCGGCGACACGGTCGGCGTCGGCTGCCTGGTCGACAGTTGCCATCATTGCCCGGCCTGCGACGCGGGCCTGGAGCAGTATTGCGAGCACGGCCAGGTCTTCACCTACAATGGCCCGACGCATGATGCGCCCGGCCACACCCTGGGCGGCTATTCGCAGCAGATCGTAGTTAAGGACGACTTCGTCCTGAAGGTTTCGCACCCCGAGGCGCAACTGGCCGCCGTGGCGCCGCTGTTGTGCGCCGGCGTCACCACCTGGTCACCGTTGCGCCACTGGAAGGTCGGTCCTGGCCAGAAAGTGGGCATCGTGGGTATCGGCGGGCTTGGCCACATGGGCATCAAGCTGGCACATGCCCTGGGCGCACACACCGTGGCCTTCACCACCAGCGAGAGCAAGCGCGCCGCTGCGCTGGAACTGGGCGCCGACGAAGTCATTGTCTCGCGTAACGCTGAAGAGATGGCGGCGCACGCCAACAGTTTCGACTTCATCCTCAACACGGTCGCAGCCAGCCACGACCTCGACGCCTTCACTGGCCTGCTCAAACTCGACGGCACCATGACCCTGGTCGGCGTACCCGAGCACCCGCACCCGTCGCCGAGCATCGCCAATCTCATCTTCAAGCGCCGCAGCATCGCCGGCTCGCTGATCGGCGGCATCGCCGAGACCCAGGAGATGCTCGACTTCTGCGCCGAGAAAGGCATCGTCGCCGAGATCGAGATGATCGCCATCCAGCAGATCAACGACGCCTACGAGCGCATGCTCAAGAGCGACGTGAAGTACCGCTTCGTGATCGACAGCGCGAGCCTGGCCGCCGCCTGAGGCGAAACAGCCTAACCGTTGCGGGCCGCTTCCCGGCGAGGCGGCCCGCGCGAAGCAACAGGAGATTCCAGATGAAAGCCATCGTGACACGCAGCCCCGGCGGCCTGGACTGCCTCGAACTACGCGAACTCCCCGACCCCGGCCAGCCTGGTCCAGGTCAGGTCCGTGTGAAGCTGCACGCCAGCTCGCTCAACTTCCACGATCTGCTGGTCGCCAACGGCGGCATCCCCGCCGCCGACGGACGGGTACTACTATCCGACGCCGCCGGCGTCGTCGAAGAGGTGGGCGAAGGCGTGAATGAGTTCAAGCCCGGCGACCACGTCGTCTCCGGCTTCTTTCCGCAATGGACCGACGGCCTGCCGTTCGCCGCGGTCGGCAACTTTCAGGGCACGCCGGGCGACGGCATCGACGGCTACGCCACCGAAGTCGCGGTGCGCGCAGCCGCCGACTTCACCCTGGCGCCGCGCGGCTGGAGCCACGCCGAGGCGGCGACCATCACCACCGCCGGGCTGACCGCCTGGCGCGCCCTGGTGGCCGACGGCCCGCTCAAGGCCGGCGAGAGCGTGCTGGTTCTGGGTAGCGGCGGGGTTTCGGTGGCGGCGCTGCAAATCGCAAAAGCGATGGGCGCGAGCGTGATTGCCACCTCCTCGTCGGATGAAAAGCTCGAACGTCTGCGCTCGCTCGGCGCCGACCACCTCATCAATTACCGCCGCACGCCGCAATGGGGCAAGCGGGTGCTGGAGATCACCGGCGGGCGCGGCGTCGATCACGTCGTGGAAGTCGGCGGCCCGGGCACGCTGGCACAGTCCATTCATGCGGTGCGCGTGGGCGGTCATATCGCGCTGATCGGCGTATTGACCGGCCGAGGCGGCGAGGTGCCGACTGCCGTATTGATGGCCAGGCAGGCACGCCTGCAGGGCCTGATCGTCGGCAGCCGGCGCCTGCAGCAGGAGTACGTGGCGGCGCTGGAGCAGACCGGCATCCACCCGGTGATCGACCGCAGCTTCCCGTTGGAGCAGCTTGCTGAGGCTTTCCGCTACCAGGAGAGCGGCCGCCATTTCGGCAAGGTCGTGGTGGATATCTGATCACCCAAGCCCTGTCCGTCCAGCTGCGCTGGCGGACGCGGCGCCCGGGACGCGCCCGGCTGCATACCGGACCCGGGCGTGGATATTTGGTAACTATTCAGGTGGCTGCGGATGGCATGTCGCCAACCACCTGATTTTTTTGGCATAGTGTGCCTGATCCTTCGGCACGTCTATGCGGTGACATGACCATCAGCGATATCAACGTCGACGAGGCCC
>NZ_JAXOVV010000049.1:0-7911 GCF_036663415.1 Salinicola sp. 4072
GCGGGGAAATTTCAGCGTTTTGGCATTACTCAACAGCTATTCGCGCTGAAGAAGCCGATCCTGATAAGCGATGCCACCAGTCAGTACCTTCAGACCGCTCAATCAGCACCCTCGTGAATGAGGCGGGCTGATGGCTGCACTATACCCTGTGCAGTTCTGGAGGGGGTCACTTCACAATCATAGCACCTCTCCAAGATGGGCGCTGGGGGCGAAATAGCCTCTTTGATGCGTCGTCAGGTCTGACAGTCTGACGGGTGGGGATGTCAGTACGAAAATCGGGAAAATGAAATTTAGCTGAAAATTCAGGTTCGTTTCAGTTGACCACTACAAGCTTTGTGCGTCAAGATTAAGTGCCGTTTAACTGGCACATCCATATTGAGGCAATAAATCGTTGTCGATATGAAAATTAAAATAAGGAGTTTCACGTGAGCAAAATCTTCAAATCAATAAGCGCTCCGCTGGCGATAGCTTTAGTAGCAACACCGGCGTTGGCCGCGGAGCCGGTCGGGCGTGCGTCACCAACCGTAGAAGACCTGAAGGATGAAATAAATCAACTGACGGCTGAAGTGGAAGAGCTCAAGAAAGGCGATTCCCCCTTCACGGTGAACGGTTATTACCGCCTGCAGGCGACCTCAGAAAGCCTAGATACGACCGACGATAACAGTGATGCTTTTGTTGACCAGCGCCTGCGTGCAAAGATCACCGGCGACCTCAACGATAACGTGAGCCTGGTTTGGTACGGTGAGTTCGATTCTCCCTGGGGTGAGAAGGGAAGCTGCCAGGGTGACAATTGCGGCAAACTCAGCGCCGACGGCGTTGGCGTTGAGACCAAAAATGCCTACGCTGAACTGAAGGTGCCGAACAGCGACTGGAAGGTGCGAGCGGGCGTCCAGGGGTATGGCTTCGGCAAGTACGAGAGCTTTGTTACCAACGACGACATGAGTGGCGTCTCCTTTGCGGGCAATGTTGGTATGGCCACGCTGACAGGTGGCTGGTTCAAGTGGGAAGAAAACGATGAAGATTCTGCGGACGACGTGGACTTCTACATGTTGAGTGCCGAACTTCATCCCAGCGAGGTTTTCCACTACGGCCTTACCGGGGCTCAGATCAGCAACAGCAGTCAGGCTGATGTGAATGGTACGGCGGCTCGAACGGATGACAACTATTTCGGTGCCTACGCCGATTTTACCTTTAACAAAATGGCCTATAGCGGCTCGGTACTTTACAAAAAGTCGTCCGGGCGTGACTCTGACGCAACAGATGGCGACACGTACATGTTGAATCTGTATGCCCAGAGGCATTGGGACAATGCAAGCCTCAAGGTCCACGGTATCTACATTCCGGCAGACGACAGCAGCAACGGTGCCGATCGCTTTGCAGAAAACGATACGGGCTACGAGCTGTCCGGCGATAATCTGCAAATCTTCGGAACAGACTACTACTACAACAATGGTTCCCAGGGGGCCAAGTCAGTTTATGACGCAGCTTACAAGGGATACGGTCTGATGGGGCTGATGGTCTCGGGTGATCAGGAACTTTCCAACGACTACTACCTGAAGTACGGCACAGGATACTTCCGCGCTGCCGACGACGCGCCCGACAGCGCTGCTCAGGCCAACGGCTCAACCCTTGGTACTGAAGTCGCTGCTCAGCTTGGTAAAAAGTTTGCCGGCGTGTATGACATCAGCCTCCGCGGTTCTTACGGTTTCATGGGAGACTTCTACGGAGATGACCCGGAGGATACCTATAAGGTCGTAGCTATGGTCAATATCAGTTACTGATCAACGTGTAATTTCATGATCTGATACAACGGCCGGGCCTTAGTCCGGCCGTTTGTCATTGAGCCGAACATGCGGAAGGTCGGCAATGATTTTGACGAAATCCTCCAAATGAGGACACTAGCTGACCCACGCAAAGGGGCCAGCCTTTTCTACTGGGCATTATCGTACTAAAACCACCACCGGACGCCCGCCACGAAGCTGGAGGACTCGACGTCTTCCCCCTCGCGCTCACGGAGATCCTTTGTGTTGCCCAGGTAGCGTGTATAGGAAACACCAACGTAAGGAGCGAACTCCCGGGAAAAGTGGTATCTCAGCCGGAGTCCCAGGCCAACATTATTGATCCCGCTACCGACTCCCCATTCCTCGACATCACTGAAGGCCACCAGGGTTTCCCCCCTGCCCTGCAGAATCAGCCTTTGGGTCAGTAACCAGTCGTATTCGGCCTCGAAATCATACGACAGGTCGCCGTCTTCCGTCACCCTGAGGTTGGTATCCACCTCAAACCAGAAGGGGGCAAGGCCCTGCAGGCCGATAAGTGCCGAATAACGCTCCTTGTTCTGGCCCGGGCCGAAGGTTGCCTGAGCGCCCAGCCCTGTCTGTATGTCCCAGAAGGGGGCCAGGCGATAGCTGTACTGAGCATCAAAGTTTTCGATGTCGCCAGCCTCGGTGGCCAGATTCGTCTCACCCTCTGTTTCAATCCAGAGCCGCTTTTGGTCCGTGCCAATCCAGGCCTGGGCGTCCCACAGGGCCAATTCGTTGTCGCCGTCACGCTGGTATTCCATCCGGTCAAACAGAACCTGGCCAAACACCTGGTTGTCGTGTATCGGCAGCGTCCAGTCCGGTTCGGCCTGAACGCCAGTACCGGCGGCGCCGGCTCCCGAGGCAAGCGTTAAGGCTGAGGCACCCACAACCCACTTGATGCGATTCATCATAATGTTCATCCCCTATCCCGTTAAACGACCGACACGACACGAAACATGCCTGCGTCCATGTGGTACAGAAGGTGGCAATGGAAAGCCCAGTCACCCGGTGCATCCGCTGTGATCAGCGCGGATACACGCTCGCCGGGTTTGACGGAAATCGTGTGTTTGCGTGGACGATATTCACCTGCACCGGTTTCCAGTTCCATCCACATGCCATGCAGGTGAATGGGGTGATCCATCATCGAGTCGTTGACGAGGATCAATCGCAGGCGCTCGCCATGGTAGAACTTGACCGGGCCATCGACTTCAGAGAACTTTTTGCCGTCGAACGACCACATGTAACGTTCCATATTGCCGGTAAGGTGCAGTTCCACCTCGCGTTCGGCCGGGCGCTTGTCGGGCCAGCCCTCAATGCTCTGCAACTGGGAATAAGTCAGCACCCGATGGTTGGCTGTTTCAAAGCCTACACCAGGGTCATCCAGACGCGATTGCGGGCTGGAAGCCACCATGGCCGCCCCGGGACCGTGATTATCAGGGCCATGGGATACCGGGCGCCCCGCAGTTGGAACCGGGCTCAGGCCCGGTTTGTCAGGCGAGGCGTCCATGCTCATCCGGGTATGATCCATGTTCATATTCATACCGCCCGAATCCCCCGCCATGTCGCCGTGGGCCATGTCCGTGCCGCCGTGCATTGCCTGGCCACCATTCTTGCCCATGGCGCCCATTCCCATGGCCGCCATGCCCCGTTCAGTGCGCGGGTACATGGGAGGCACCGGGGCTTCCAGCCCTTTCCGGCTGGCCAGTGTGCCGCGCACGAACCCGGACCGGTCCTGGGACTGTGCAAACACGGTATGGGCCATGTCCGTTGGCTCCACGATAACGTCGTAGGTTTCGGCCACGCCAATGCGGAACTCGTCGGTCTCGACCGGCTGCACTGGCTGGCCGTCGGCGGAAATAACCGTCATTGGAAGTCCCGGGATACGGACATCAAAGTAGGTCATCGCCGAGGCGTTGATGAATCTCAGGCGGATTTTCTCGCCGGGACGGAACAGCCCGGTCCAGTTGCTGGCGGAGGGCGATCCATTCATCAGGTAGGTGTATTCAGAACCGGTCACATCCAGGATATCCCGGGGGCTCATTCGCATTCTGCCCCACATGCCGGCTTTGCTCCACGCGGCACTCCAACCCATGGTTTCGACATCCTTGAAGAAATCGCCAACGGTGCGCTGGTTATAGTTGTAATAACCTTCAAACACCTTGAGGTTGCGGAAGACGTCGCCGGGAGAATCGAAGGTCCAGTCGGAGAGAACCACAACGTATTCACGGTCATAGGCGACTGGCTCCGGCTCAGCCGGGTCTATAATAATCGGTCCGTAGTGGCCGAGCTGTTCCTGAAGCCCGGAATGGCTGTGATACCAGTAGGTGCCGTGCTGCTCGACCGGAAAACGGTACTCGAAGGTTTCGCCCGGCATGATGCCCGGAAAACTGACGCCTGGAACACCGTCCATCTGATATGGCAGTATCAGGCCGTGCCAGTGAATGGACGTTGCCTCGGCCAGGGTGTTGGTCACACGCATGATCGCTTCGCGGCCCTGCTTGAGCCGAATCAGGGGCGCAGGCAGCGTGCCATTGATGGTAATAGGCTGTTTCGAGAGTCTGGACCCGATCGTGAGAGGCGTTCGTGCGATCGTCAGATCATAGACATCGGCGCCGTCACGCACGGTATGATAAACATTCGAGTTGTCCAGATTGCCCCTGGCAAACGCCGGCATCAGGCTGTCAAAACCGGCGAGAAGGCCCATTGCGGCAGCCCCCTGGATCAGGCGCCGCCTGGACATACCTGCATAGAAATGTCTATCGCTCATAGGTTGCTCCTAAAACCATGTATATACAGCTTCTTGCGTTCGTGACTCGAT
This sequence comes from Salinicola sp. 4072, assembly GCF_036663415.1. Classification (NCBI taxonomy): domain Bacteria; kingdom Pseudomonadati; phylum Pseudomonadota; class Gammaproteobacteria; order Oceanospirillales; family Halomonadaceae; genus Salinicola; species Salinicola sp. 4072. Next base: position 4,621 of record NZ_JAXOVV010000049.1, read on the forward strand.
TATTGATGCTACCCGGTGCAACTGAAATCAAACTGAAAAGTCGACCGGTAACCCCCCATTTTAAGGTTCTTCGCAGATTAGCGTGAATCAGACAGGATAGAGAAACGGCGGTAAATCCAGATAAGCTGATGTTCACCACAAACCTCAGCCACTCACCGGGGATACCGCCGTCACCATGAATGCTAGCGTCTGGAACCTGTTCTGGAAAGGCTTCCTCCCCACGTCTCACGAATGCCTCGATGACTTGTCGCTGCGGATACGCCTGGAACCCGACCCCCATCAGATCCCGGTCTGCAGCGGCTGTGGTCATGCCTGCTTCCTCGTGCATGATGTGCATCACCGGCGTGTCCGCGAGGCACCATTGCTGACCTACCGGGTCGAGCTCGATATCCCGGTCAGACGACTACGTTGCCCTACCTGCGGCCCGACACGTGAGCGGATCGACTGGCTGCCGGGCCGATCTGGCGTCACCGAGACACTACGCCAGTGGGTAGAGCGCTTGGTGAACTTGCTGCCTATCCGTCATGTCGCCGATCTGGTCGGCCTGCACTGGCATACCGTCAAGGCGATCGACAAGCGGCGTCTGCAACGCGACCTGCCAGAACCGGACAGGACACGCCTACGCCGGCTGATGATGGATGAGTTCGCGCTGCACAAGGGCCATCGCTATGCCACCGTGGTCGCCTGTGCCGATACCCAACAGGTGGTGTGGGTCGGTGAAGGCCGCTCCCGCGAGGCGATCCGTCCCTTCTTCGAATGGTTGGGCGATGCCCGAAAACAGATCGAAGCCGTCGCCATGGACATGAATTCGGCGTTCGACCTGGAGGTGAAGGATCAGTGTCCCAACGCCGTCGTGGTCTATGACCGCTTCCATGTGGTGGCCAAATACGGACGTGAGGTGATGGACCGGGTGCGTGTCGATCAGGCCAACCAGCTGCGGGACGACAAGGTGGCACGCAAGGTGGTCAAAGGTAGCCGCTGGTTGCTGCTGCGCAACGCCGACAATCTCAAACCCGAGCAGGCGGTGAAACTCGAGGAGCTGCTGGCTGCCAATGCGTCACTGACCACTGTCTATGTGCTCAAGGACCAGCTCAAGACGCTGTGGTTTGCCGACGACGAGACCACCGCCCGAAGCGCCTGGCAGGAGTGGGCTGACATGGCCCTCGGCAGTGGCATTGACGCCCTGGTGCACTTCGCCAGGAAGCTGGAGCCCTATCTGGAGGGGATCGTCTCCAGTGCCCGCCATCGGCTGAACACCAGTGTGCTGGAGGGCATGAACAACCGGATCAAGGTCATCAAACGGATGGCCTACGGGTACCGCGACACGGCGTACTTCTTCCTGAAGATCCGTGCCGCCTTTCCCGGCAAAGTGCGATGAACCGGAAAAAAGCCCATGTCTAAGCACACCAAGACTGCCGCCGCCGTTGCCTTCTGCAGCCTGCTATTGGGAACCGGCGCACAGGCCGCGGAAGAGAAGCTCTATCTGTTCAACTGGACCGAGTACATGGACCCCGAGATCATCACGGCGTTCGAGCAGAAGTACGACGTCGAGGTGGTGCAGAACTATTACAACTCGCTGCCGGAGATGTTCGCCAAGCTGAACGCGGGCGGCGCGTCCCAGTACGACATCATCGTCCCCTCCAACTACTACGTGCCGCGCTTGATCGAGACGGGCCTGGTCCAGAAGCTCGACCACGCGAAGATTCCCAACCTTGCCAACGTCAAGGAGCAGTTCCAGGATCCGAGCTTCGACCCGGGTTCCGCATACTCCGCGCCCTACCAGTGGGGCACGACAGGCATGATCTACAACACCGACACCTTCCCGGACGCTCCCAACAGCTGGTCGCTGATGTTCGACCCGGAGGTCAATCCCGACTATCCGTTCGCCATCATGGGCGACGGCCAGGTGGCCATCGGCGCCGCCTGCGGTGCGCTGGGCAAGCCCTATGACTGCGACACGCTGGACAGCTGGCGCGAAGCCGCCAAGCTGATGATCGAGACCAAGAGCCGCGACAACTTCTCCGGCTTCACCGACGGCACCCCGGCGCTACAGCAGCTGGCCCGCGCCTGCTATCTCGGCTTCACCGGTACGCCGCTGCTGAAGAAAGAGAAAAACACGCTACAGACCTTCGGCCGGCTGATCCATCGCTATGGCATCGACGAAGCGGTGGCCGACGAATCCGTGGTGCCGCTGCTCTATGAGGGCAGGCTGGTCGAGCAGCAGGTCTCGGGGCAGGTGATCGACCGCTGGTTCGACAAGATCAGCGTTGGTTTGAGCGAGGATCAGCGCCGCGATCTGAAGCGCAAGTTCTCGCGCATGGATGCACTGAACAAAACCGAGCAGGCAATCCGCGCCAAGGCGTTCGACATCTCCGAACACTATCGCCAGCACTGGCAGGGAACCGGCTTCAAGGCACAGCTCGTCGCGCCCTCCAAGGCCGCCGCCGTCCGCTTCAAGGCAGTGCTCGACGAGATCGGTCATGTCTCGAGCGCCATCGTCATCTCGCCGCCGGACGACAACGAGGGTCACGAAGAGATCGACCAGGACGCCCGAGATCTCGTGCGCGACTTCTGGGCGAAGATGATGGCGCAGTACAAAACCGAGGAGGCCTACAATCGCGAGATCGTCGAGGCCTTCAAAGGCTCGGGCGATCCGGAAATCCTGATCGTGGTCTCCAAGCTGCTCACCGGCTTCGATGCACCGCGCAATACCGTGCTCTATGTCTGCAAGTCGCTCAAGGAGCACAATCTTTTGCAGGCCATCGCGCGCGTGAACCGACTCTTCGAGGAAGGGTATACGGAGAAGCAATTCGGCTTCGTCATCGACTACGAAGGCCTGCTCGGCGAGCTCGACAGCGCGCTGACCACCTACAACGCCTTCGAGGGCTATGAAGCGGCGGACCTCACTGGGACGGTGCACGATGTCCGCGAGGAGATCCGCAAGCTGCCTCAGCGTCACGATCAGCTGTGGGATCTGTTCAAGCCGGTGCGCAACAAGCGCGACATGGAGCAGTTCGAGCGCCATCTCGCCGACGAAGCGCGCCGCCAGGACTTCTAAGTACCTGATCTAAAGTTTTCGTGTAATATCCATGCCAGGATTTCTGACACGGACAGAACCATGGAAAAACGCTTCGTTGCCCCTCTCACTGAACCTGAACAACAGGCGCTGACCTCCGCCTATCACCATGGCGAGAAGCGCGCTCTCCGTCGTCGGGCGCATGCCATTCTACTGAGTGACCAAGGCCATACTATTAACCAAATCAGTGAGATACTTCAGGTTCGCCGCGATGC
>NZ_JAXOVV010000050.1:0-7275 GCF_036663415.1 Salinicola sp. 4072
GGGCCTCGTCGACGTTGATATCGCTGATGGTCATGTCACCGCATAGACGTGCCGAAGGATCAGGCACACTATGCCAAAAAAATCAGGTGGTTGGCGACATGCCATCCGCAGCCACCTGAATAGTTACGAATCAGAAACGTTTGAACCGGAGACGTTTTAACCAGAGACGCTTAAACCCAGCCCTGTTCCTGCAACCGCTCCCGGATGATCGGCACCGGCGTCATCAGGTGTTCCCGCATCAGTAAACTGGCGGCGGAGGCGTCGCGGGCCAGGATCGTATCGAGCAGCGCCTGGTGTTCGCGCTGCTTCTCGACGAGCGCCTGCTCGGAAAAGACGGTCTGGCGCAGCCACAGGTGGCGATAGCGCTGGGCCTGATCGAACAGCGCCGCACGGGACTGCAGTAGCGGCAGGCAGCCGCAACCCGCCACCATCGCATCGTGCAGTGCCTGGTGGCGGGTATCCCAGCGTTCGAGCATCTCGTCGGCGTCCTGTACCCGGGTGACCTTGGCCAGGGTATGGGTACGTGCCAGCACCGTCGCTTCCCATTCGTCGTCGCCGCGTTCGATGGCGAGCCGAATCAGCAACCCTTCCAGCTGCGCCCGCGCGTCGTAGATCGCTTCCAGCTCGGCGATCGACATCGGCGCCACCCGATAACCCCGCTGGCTGATACCGGTGACCAGGCGCTCGCCGATCAGCCGTGTCAGCGCTTCGCGCAAGGGGCCGACACCGGTGTCGTAGCGGGCCTTGAGCCGGCTCATCAGCAGCTTTTCCTGCGGCGCGTAGAAGCCACGAATGATGTCCGCCTTCAGGCGATGATAGACATCGAGCGCGGTGGGAGAACGGTCGGAAATCGCGGTCATGTCTCGGGCCATGTCGGAATCGATCAGTGTGTTATTCGGGTCTGTCGATATTGAATAAAAATATCGACGCCTGTGTCGAGCCAAAAGGCACTCGACGAGAGGCGCATTGTGATGGACCTGGCCGACGACCAGACTGGCAAGGAAGACTTCGACGTTGCCACGGCTAGGCGAATGGTTCGTCGTGAGAGACGCTCGCGGCGAAGCGTCGTTCTCGGTCACGAGATAGGCCCGATCAAGGAACGTTCGTGATGAAGCGTTTGCGATGAAGCGTTTGCGATAGAAGCGTTTGCGATAGAAGCGTTTGCGATGAAGCGTTTGCGATAGAGAGAGAGGTCCGTCATGCCGCTGACCACACCGCACCAGATCGAGCAGCACATCGCCAGCATCATGGCGTTCTATCACCCGCGCTGTATCGACCCTCAGGCGGGGTTCCATCACTACCTCACCGACGACGGGCATCTCTACAACCGCCACCATCGGCATCTCGTCTCCAGCGCCGGCTACGTGATCCTCTATGCCCGCTATGCCATGCAGTCGGGCGACCCGGAATACCTGGGTTGGGCGCGGCACGGACTGAAGTTTCTGGAAGAGAGCCATTACCAGACCCGCACCCAGGGCTATGCCTGGACGCTGGACAACGGCAAACCCGATGACACCACTCAGCACTGTTACGGGCTGGCCTCGGTCATGCTGGCCTACGCCACGGCCCTGAAGGCAGGAATTGCCGAAGCCCGAGCCGGACTCGACCGCGTGCATGCGTTACAGACCCGGCGTTTTTTCGAGCCCCATCGGCAGTTGTACGCCGCCGAAGCGGACGACCAGTGGCAGCTGACCGGCTACCGTGGCCAGAGCGCCAATCTGCGCAGCTGCGAGGCGTTGATCGGCGCCTTCGACGCGACCGGCGACGCTGCCTTTCTGGAGCGGGCGCTGACTATTGCGCGGACGTTGTGGCACAAGCTCGCGCCGATGGGCGATGGCTGGCTCTGGGAGCATTACAACCGCGATTGGCACCCCGATTTCGATTACCACCGCGACCAGCCCGACGACCTGTTTCGCCCCTGGGGGTTCCAGATCGGGCATCAGACCACCTGGGCCAGGCTGATGGTGGTGCTTTCCCGCCATTGCCCGAGAGAGACCTGGTTGATTCCCACGGCCAAGCGTCTGTTCATCGAAGCGGTCGAGAAGGGGTGGGATAGCCGATACGGCGGGCTGGTCTACGGCGTGGATTTCAACCGCCAGTTTCTCAATCGCGACAAGGTGTACTGGGTGCAGGCCGAAAGCCTCGCCGCCGCCGCGATGCTTGGCGACCTGACGGGCGAAGCCCGCTACTGGCGCTGGTACGACAAGATCGCCAATTACTGCTGGCAGCACATGATCGATCACGAGTACGGCGCCTGGTACCGGATTCTGACGGCCGACAACCGCCGCTATTCCAGAGAGAAGAGTCCGGCCCCCAAGACCGACTGCCAGACCCTCGGCGCCTGTTGCGATATTTTGCCGATCATGCGCCGCCAGCACGGCGAGCGGCAGGCTGTGTCATCGGCCTGACGCTTCGGTGGACGACGCTTTCGAGTCTCCCGTCGACGAGGCCTTCGATGCCAGAAGCGCGGCCCGCTCGTCATCGAGCCGATGGCGGATGTTGGTCCAGGCCGAGAAGGTGCTGAGGTAGGACTCCCCGGTCAGATGCTCCAGGAAATCGCTCTTGCTGAGTCGATCCATGACCGGCCCTTTCACCTCCGCCAGATGCAGCGTGACCTGTGAGTCCTTCAGGCGGGCGTTGATCGCCTCCAGGCTTTCCAGCGCCGAGGCATCGATCAGGTTCACCGCCGAGCAGATCAGCACCAGGTGCTTCAGGTTGGCGCGATCGGCCAGCAGGCCGTAGACGGTATCCTCGAGATAGCGGGCGTTGGCGAAGTAGAGGCTTTCATCGATGCGCAGCAGGGCGATCTCGTCGTCGACTTCCGCCTCGTGGCGCTGAATGTTGCGGAAATGCTCCGTGCCCGGCAGGCGGCCGACTTCCGCCGTGTGCGGCCGGCTGGTGCGATAGAGATAGAGCGCCAGCGACACGCCGACACCGGCCATCACGCCGGCTTCCACGCCCTCGACGAACGTCAGCACGATGGTGATCAGCATCGCGGCGAAGTCGCTGCGGGAATAGTGCCAGGTCCGCTTCAGGCCGGGCAGGTCGACCAGCGTCATCGCCGAAACGATGATGCTGGCCGCGAGAGTCGCGATAGGCAGATAGGCGATCAGCGAGGTCAGAAACAGGATCACCAACCCGACGCCCAGCGCCGCGAATGCCCCCGCGGCCGGCGTGCGGGCGCCCGAATCGAAGTTGATCACCGTGCGCGACAGGCTGCCCGTCACCGGCATGCCGGAGGTGAAGGCCGCCGCGAGGTTGGCAGTGCCGAGGCCCACCAGCTCCTGATCCGGCGAGATGCGCTCGCGCCGGCGTGCCGCCAGCATCTGCGCCAGCGAGACCGACTCGATGAACCCCACCACGCTGATCAGGAACGCAGGCAGCAGCAGGTCGCGCAGCAGGCCCGGATCGAACGATGGCAGGCTCAGCGGCGGCAGATGAGCGGGGATATGGCCGACGACACTCACCCCGAGCGCCGGCAGATCCAGCGCCCAGGAAACCAGCGTCGTGATCGCGACGGCCATGACCGGCCCCAGGCGCACGATGAACGTCGCGACGCCGGTCCGCAATCCCATCTTTCGCAACACCGGGCCGGCGCGGCGCATGAGCAGCAGGAATAACAGCGCCGAGGCGCCCAGTATCAGAGTCGGCCAATGGATGTCGTTCAGGTGGGTCAGCAGGTGGGCCAACTGATCGATCAGCGTGAAGCCCGAACCCCCGACGCCGATCAGACTGGCGAACTGGCTGGCGGCGATCAGCACGCCGGAGGCCGTGAGCAGGCCGGAGACCACCGGATGACTGAGAAAATTGGCGAAGAAGCCGAGCTTCAGCAGGCCCATGACGGCCAGAATCAGGCCCGACAGCATGGCCAGGGTCACGGCGGCCTGGCTGTAGGCGGCCGTACCGCTGGCGAACAGCGGCGAGAGGGCGGCGGCCGTCATCAACGAGACGATCGCCATCGGCCCGACGGCCAACGTCCGGCTGGTCCCGAAGATCGAATAGAGAATCAGCGGCAGCATGCTGGCGTAGAGGCCGGTAATCGCCGGCAGCCCGGCGAGAATGGCATAGGCCAGCGCCTGAGGGATCACCATCAGCGTGACGATGAGGGATGCCACCAGATCCTCGTTGAGGAGGTGGCGGTTGTAATAGGGCGCCCAGCTGATGATCGGAAAATAACGTGCCAGACGAGCACGGAAATGGATCTGCTCTCGCGTATCGGTTCCCCTCAGTCGGCGCCAAAGGCTCATCGTGCTATGTAGCTCCCTTGCATAAGCTTATCGTTCGAAACGATAAATGGTGCGCCTCAAGGCTGGCGCATGCAAGCCGGACGCATCAAGCCGCAAAAGGGGAACCGGCCGCCCTCGCTTCACGCACCGTCAGGCGGTCTGAATGGCCCGCGCCCGCTCATAGAGTTTCCTGGCGCTATCGATGGCAAGCGATACAGGCTCTTGGCGGGGTTGCCGTGTTTTCGAGAATCAGGCTGCATGGCTACGCAGTAGTGGCCATGCTCCTTGTTTAGAAGCTTCGAGTATGACGATTTCGACAATCGTGCCGTCCTCGGCATAGCTGACATGGGTATTCCAGTCCTGAGAACCTTCCTTGATGATTGGCTTCTCCGAGAGGTGAACTACCAGAATATCGTCCGCTTCATCATAAGTCGTACGCATGGCTAGCTTTCCCACTGAAAATGATGCATCACCGTTTTGACTACCAGCATCTCCTCAAGGATGACGGCAGCACAGATTAGATTATCCTGCCGCCCTGGGGCCTCCTTGGCAATCCATAACCGGATGTCATCTTTGTATCGCACTTGACCCGTTTCGAGAAGCTCACCCAGTAATGCCTCGTTAATGTTGCGCTGCGCCATTCGCTCGCGGGCGTGGCGAGTAACATGCACCCTAAGCTTCGTCTGAAAAATCGACGAGCGATAGCCAGACAAGGCAAAAATTGGCGAAAAAGCGGAGTTTATGTGGATTAAATGAGCATTTTGAGGCAATTTTTAACGCCGTATGGGTGAGCGCAGGCATTTTTCAGACAAAGCGTAAGGCCAAAACGTGTACTGAACATGAGGCTCCTCTTTGCCGATATTGCTGACGATTATCAACATAACATGGGTAAGAACCCATCGCGGTATGGATTTGCAGGCCTCACGACGCGGACAGCGCTATGTCGAGGTGTTCCTCGACATGCAGCGCAAGCATGAGCCGGTGAACTGATCATGCCCGCCACCTCGAAGCGCTTCATCATCTCGTGGTATCGTCAATGACGGTATCGAGTTGCTGACATTCGCTTTGATTCAAAAGCCCTCCACGCCCCGTCAAGCGGTCTGGATGGCCCGCGCCCGCTCATAGAGTTTCCTGGCGCTATCGATGGCAAAGCGCTCATGTTGATCGAGTTCCAGCATGGGGCCGGTCAGGTTCCCGTCAGAGTCGGTGACATCCTGAATTTCCCGAGCGTAGCGTTTCAGCAGATGCTCCAGATTCATCTTGATCATCATGATTTCCAGCTCGAATTCCTGTCGTAAAAGCTGGTAGTGGCTACGTTCGACGTTATTGCCAGCCTTTTCGGCTCTAAAGCGAAGCGTATTGTTCACGAGATTTTCCGTAATCTTGAGCTTGGGAATCAGATCGTGAACGAGGTCTCTGGCGAATAGATTGCCGTCAGTGTTCAGTGTGGAGCGGTCTCGCGAAGTAGGCATACTTGAAATGGCCGTTTGGGTCAGGGCGGGTTGGCCGCTAGATAACGGCGCCGTATGCAAGCGGTTATCGGTCTGTTCTGCGGAAACTTGAGCGCTTCTGACGCACCGCACATGAGACGCACCGCACATGAAACGCTACCCCGGCATCGACACGTCAGTGCAATTGAAAAGCCTGGCCGGCAGGCGGTTAAGGCAGGGCTGCGCGGTCATGCCGAAGCGTCGAGCAGCCGTCCGCCGTTGTCGCTGGCAAAAGCCTCGGCAATCCGCAACATCTCCTCCGCCGGAATCTGCCGGATCACTTCGCCGGTCTCCTTGTCTACCACCTTGGTGATGACACGGCTGTCGAACTCGCTCAGCTCGAAGCGCAGGCCGTATTGCCGCATGGCCTCGTTGAGCTCACTGAGCTGATCGCCCAGCGGGCCACTGAAGATAGATAGTGGATCGTCATCCGGGGCAACATTGCCACGTTGGGACATCGGTTGCGGCATCTGCTCCGCGCTCTGGAGCAGGATGTCGAGCCGCTGCTGGGATGAGCCGTTCGATGACAGGTTCAGATGGAGTGTCGCCATATCGACGGTGTTAGGCATGACTATCTTCCTCGAAGGATCAAACCGGAATGTCGGAATACCGCGCTGATGCTACGAACGCCATACACGATGGCGCCGGCTTCCCCTGATACCGGCCGCTGATGCGGACTACCCGTCGGGAAGCGACTTCGCCATCGTCAATCGCCTGCAAACCAGCACGATTGATACATTCGAGTGTGCCGATGCAGGTTGCCATCACCCCTCGCGCGCCGGCGCAGAGAGGTTGAAGACACTGATTTCTAGAGTTATCGACAGTGAAGAGGGATTCTGAAGTAAAGGAGGGAGCCTACGCTTTGTCTGAAAAATGCCTGCGCTCACCCATACGGCGTTAAAAATTGCCTCAAAATGCTCATTTAATCCACATAAACTGGGACGCCAGCCCGGTCCTTTTTCGCCAATTCTGATTCGCTACGCTCACCCTTCGGGCCAGCCTCCGGCTGTTACTCCCTACGGTCGTTGCGCCTTGTCTGGCTATCGCTCGTCGATTTTTCAGACGAAGCTTAGTGCATATAAAAAGAGGATAGGGTGACGAATCGGCAGGTGCGTACTGTTTATTGGAATTGATATGGCTTAATTAAAATTAAAGTTTTCCAATGCCGACGTGTCGGATTCGATGAGATCCAATGCCTCATAGGTATAACGCTTTTGAGCTTTCACCGCCCGGGTATAGAGCTCATGTAGCGCGTGGTATTCATCCGGCAGCTGCTGGTCGAATTCCACAGTTTCGAATTTCGCCATCAGCGCCTTGGCATCGTCGATGAGCCGCTGCAGCTCTGCCAACACGAATTCGTAGTCTTCCACTGTCATTGAAACTACCTGGAACGGTGAGTTTGACATATGAGAACACACACAAGCTCCAGCCAGAGTTATAGTCAAATCTGGTGGATGGCAGTCAGGCGGCAGTCCTGTCTGACTGATCGGTTACCTGCTCCCCATCCTGGAACCGGACGTTGTTCACGACCAGCTCCAGCTTTCTAAACCCCTTGATGC
>NZ_JAXOVV010000051.1:0-6919 GCF_036663415.1 Salinicola sp. 4072
GGCCGCCGTCCTGGAGCGGCACGCTCTTGAGCGCCGCCGCTTCGAAGTCGATCGCTTCCTCGCCGTGCTCCTTCGCCTGCCAGTGACGCAACTGGCGATGCCCCTCGGTTTCATGGTGAGGCGAGAGTGTCAGATCGGCAGCGATCGTGGCCTGCTCCTCGGGAGAGCGAGTGGGCTGAGGTGTGTGTTCCTGTAGAAGGCCGTCGGTATCCAGCAGTCCGCCGAGGCCATCGTTGTCATCTTCACCAGCGCCAAACCCTTGCGGTGCCGCCGGCGTCCGAAGAGTCCGGGCCTCGAGTGCGGCATTGCGCTGCTCAAGCTGCTCGAGCTGGGCGCGCATCTGTTTCATGGCGACCGACTCGCCTACCCCGCCCGCATCCGGCACACCGCGCGCCGGCGATGGTTCCGGCGTGGGATCGAGGTCGCTCTGGCCATCGCCGAATGTCAGATCATTGGGGTCGAGTTCACCGTCGCCTCCGGTGGGTTCGCTACCGCCTCGAGAGGTTTTGGCGGTCGATGACAGAGAGGAAGGACCCGACGACTTGCCGGATGACGAGCCACCCGGAGAGGTATCCGGTTTTGGCGGATAGAGGTGGCGCTCCTGGGGATGACGCAGGCGTTCCAGTTCACTATCGACCGTGGTCCAAATGTCGGCGCGCTCCTCGTCCGTTGCCGCTCGGGCATACTTGCGCACGGTGAACCAGTTCTTCCACGCCATGTCGATGGGGTTGAAGTGCAGCCCGGTGTGCTCGTTGAGCATGCCCTTCAAGCGATCCTCGACGATGTTCCAGCGAAAATCAGTCTGCCCCTCGTGATCGAGCTGCGCCATCTCCTCATGCCAGGCCTGGGCGAAGTTGCTGTCGACGACGTTGCTGGCCCACGGCTCGCCCTCGCCGAGATCGTCGGCGTGCTCGATCCAGTAGTCGGCACAGCGGGTCCAGCACTCGTCACAGAACTGGCGATAGGAGATCAGCTTCTCGATCTGAGGCCGGCCCATGCCGGCATCGAGCGTCAGCGGCAGGGTCGGCAGAAAGTGCTCGATGGTATAGAGCATTTTCGAGATGTGGCTCTGATTAACCGTGTAGCCCAGGACGCGTAGGCGCTTGGTCAGCTCGCGTTGAGAGATGGTCTCGCCGGCGTCTTCCTCGATCATGCGCTTGGCCTCGAAGATCCCGCGCGCCCGCTCGATCCAGCTCAGTTGCCCCCGGTTGTCGTTCTCGGCCAGATGGCCGGCGAGCACATTGATCTCGCCCTGCCACGGAATGAAGTGGCAGTCCTGGTGATAGAAGCGCTGATCGCCTGTCTCCTGGTACAGCTCATTGAGAATGATCAGGCGGGTGTTACCACCGTCGGAGATCATGTAGCGGTTGTCGCCGGGGCGCTGCGTGACGGTCAATTTCTGCTTGAGTCCGACCGCCTTAATCGACTCCTTGATCTCATCAAATTTCGGGTTGTGATGTGTTCGCGGGTTGCGGTCGTAGGGACGCAGCTGATCCAGCGTGAGCGACATCGCCTGTTCGCGGGTCGGTGCCGGCAGCCGATCGGTGGGCTGGCTCCTGAGCGTCGGCCCCGGCTGGTTCAGTTTGGCCGTGATCTGGTCGGGGGTGACGGATGGTTTACTCATGAGGTCCACTCCGGCTGCCACGATGCGCAGCCATCAGAATCGAAAAAATGGTTCAACTGCTGGTTCAAACGACCGATGCTCTGGGTCAACCCGTGCAGGCTAAGGTCGCTGCGCGTCTGCGGCGGATGCTGCTGGCACAGCGCCTGCAGGCCACGACGCAGATCGAGCAGGTTGTCGTTGACGATCACCAGCAGCTCGAAATCGCTGAGGTCGAAATACTGGAGCTGCGCCCAGCGCAGGCTGTGGTGCGGCGCCATCTCGAGCCGACTGGCCTTGTCACAAGCCATATGGAAGACCAGCCAGGTATCGGCGAGCAGCGAGCGCAGCGCATCGTTGCGCTTGTTGTGCGCCCGGGGATGCGCGGCGAACCAGGACTCCAGTGTCTCGACCCAGCCGGCGAAGGGATCGAGCAGTCCCAGAGCCAGACATTCCCGGCCCTGCAGATAGCGCTCCATACTCTGGTCGGTAGCGGTGCGTGTCGGAAACGTGACGATCTCAGCCATGGGACAGCGCCTTGTGCTGGTCGCGATCGATGCCGCCGTGCAGGCGCGCGTTGCGGCCGGCGGCGTACCCCCGGGCCATTGCCCCCCGATCGTCACGGCGTTGACCGCGATCGATGGCCTCCATCGCTTCGAGCTGGGGATAGAAGCGCTGCTGAAAATGCTCGATCGCCGCGACGGCCTCCTCGGTTTTCTCCACCGGCACGATGTGTTCGAACGCGCCCGCCACCCATGCCAGGGCATAGGCATCGGCCCGGCGAATCTTGGTGATGCGTTTCGCGCGTTTTTGCATGCCGTTCAGGAATGTCTTGCGATCGCTGATCAGCTGACGCTGGAGGACCTCGAAGGCATATGCCGCGATGTGTACCTGACTCGCCTCGCCGAGGAAGGCGAAGTAGCCCTGCCAGCTCTCGAACGTAGGACGCGGCTCGTAGACCGTGGCGGTACCGAAGGCGGCATTGACCAGGCTGGCCAGATGATCGAGCCAGCGCGGCGGCTTGCGTCCGGTCGGCGACTTAACGGCCACTCGGTCGATGGTCGATGCCGCGACATCAATCTCGCTGACGCCATACTCGTCCATCAGATGCTGCGCCTGACGCAGTGCCGTTCCGGCCTCGTGCTCGTTGGCCGATCGTGACAGCGCCAGGCAACGTTCGATCTTGCGAAGGATGCGATCAGGAATCATGCCTCGTCCCCCTCATGTCGCTGTTCCCTGCGTAGCCGTGCCAGCACGTTCTTCTCGGCACGCGCGTCGCTGGGTGAAAAACCGGTGAATACGGGCGGGCAGCCCGGCTTGATGAAACGAACGTGGCCACCTCGGGTGCGCTCGACGTTCCAGCCATGAGTCACGGCGTAACGCGCCACGCGCTTCAGGGCGCGCGTCGAGCAGCGAATCGGCAGTGCGTCAGGCATGGGTCACCTCCCCGATGACTTGATCGGTGTGATCAAGCTGCTGACGAAACAGATCCAATTGCCCCTCCAGCGACAGGATCAGTCGCTCCCGCTCATCTCGAAGCACACTGCACTCGCGATTAAGCCGTGCGAGTTCTTCGCGCTTTTCAGCGAGGCGAGTTTCAAGATCCTGGAGATCATGAGCTGTACAGTTCATGGCCGCGACTCCTGTAACTGTTTCCACGCCAGTGATTCGAACCGGGTGCTCGAGCCCACGAACGTCAGATGCACCGTGCCGGTGGGACCGTTGCGCTGCTTGCCGATGATCAGCTCGGCCAGCCCCTTGTTGTCGGGGTTATCAGTGTTGTAGACCTCGTCGCGGTAGACGAAGCCGATGACGTCGGCGTCCTGCTCGATCGCGCCCGAGTCGCGCAAATCGGCCATGCAGGGCCGCTTGTTGGGGCGATTTTCCAGCGTGCGATTGAGCTGCGAGAGCGCCACCACCGGGCAGTTGAAATCCTTGGCGGTGGCCTTGAGGATGCGCGAGATCGCGGAAATCTCGTTATTGCGGTTCTCGCAGCCCGGCTCCTCGAGCAGTTGCAGGTAGTCGATGAGGATAAGGGCCGGCTTGCCATGGCGGCGCATTAGCCGACGGGCGCGGGACTTGAGCAAAGTTGCCGAGAGTCCGCTGGAGTCGTCCACGAACAGACGTTCCTCGAAGCCCAGTATGCGATTCGTGGCGGAGGTCAGCTTCTCCCAGCCCCCGTTGTCGAGCTGCCCTGAGCGCAGCTTGCTCAGATCCAGCCGCCCCATGCTTGCCATGAGACGCAGCATCAGCTGCTCCTCGGGCATCTCGAGCGAGAAGACGAAGATCGGCGCGGTCGCCAACTCGGTGCGGCCCGCCGTGGCAACCAGCGCATTCTCGACGAGGTTCATCCCTAGCGTGGTCTTGCCCATCGATGGGCGGCCGGCGATGACGATCAGGTCCGAGTCCTGCCAGCCACAGGTGAGCGCGTCGAGGTCCTGGTAACCGGTGGGTGTGCCGGTAATGCCATCCTTGGCGTTGAAGGCACGATCAATAGTATCGATCGCTGCGGTCAACGCTGGACGTATGCCGGTTTCCTTGCCCTGCCGATTTTCGGCCAGCTCAAACAGTTGACGCTCGGTGGCTTCGATCAACGCCTGACTGAGCTGCTGTCCATCCAGCGCCCGCTGACTGAGATCACGCCCCATGTTGACCAGCTGCCGGCGACGCTGATGCTCGCGAACTATGCCGGCATAGGCGACCACGTTGGTTGCCGACGGCGTGTTACGGGCCAGCTCGGCCAGGTAGGACAAGCCTCCACAGGTCTCTAGATTCCCATCGCGCTCCAACACCTCGGAGAGCGTCACCACGTCCAGCGGCTTTTCGTTATGGGATAGCGCTTCCATCGCCTTGAAGATCAGCCGATGCGGGTAGTGATAAAACGCACCGGCATCGACGATTTCGCAGATGTCATCCCACTTTGTGTTGTCGAGCATCAACGCCCCCAGCGTGGACTGCTCGGCCTCGATGCTATGCGGTGGCAGAAGCCCCATGGCCTCTGCGTCTGCCGGGGATGCGGCCTCAATGGACATGACCGACCCCCGATTTACCCATGCCCAATTTGCCGTTAGGCGTGACCGCGCCTACTGCGCCTACTGCGCCTACTGCGCGGATGGCATCGGCCCACTCGGGATAGAGATCGATGGCCACGGCCTTGAGCTGGTCGGCACAGGCCGGTGCCTTGCGGCTGTATGGCTTGCGCGGCTCGACCCGATGGACGGGCAAGCCCTGCAGCGCAGCCGAACGATAGGCGGAGAGATTGACCAGCGGGGTCTCGAGAACGCTGATGCCGTGATCTTCGACCTCGGCATACATGGTGCGAATGCTGTCGGCGATATCGCGGGCGTCGCGCAGTTGGTCGGTCATCTTGTTGAGCAGGATGGAGACCGGCGGCACCTCGAAACGGGTATAGCGCGCCAGCTCGCGCAGCTCGTTGAGCATGCCCTGAGTGCCACGCACGAATTCGCGGGCGGTTAGCAGTTCGGGAACGATGGGAGAGATCAGCCGATCGGCAGCCATGACGGCCATCTCGAGAATCACTGAGCGCGCGCCCTGGGTATCGATCAGGATGGCGTCATAGCGATCAGCAAAGCGATCGAGCAGATCGATCAGGCGGAAACGACCATTCGGGGCGTTGAGCAACAACTGCTGCAACTGATTCCGATAGTCGTTCGAGACAATGATGTCGAGATTGGGAATAGCGGTGTGCGAGATAATCTGGTCGAGGTCGACCAGCTCTGTCGCGAGCAGCTCGTACAC
Source organism: Salinicola sp. 4072 (assembly GCF_036663415.1). Lineage (NCBI taxonomy): Bacteria > Pseudomonadati > Pseudomonadota > Gammaproteobacteria > Oceanospirillales > Halomonadaceae > Salinicola > Salinicola sp. 4072. Next base: position 5,360 of record NZ_JAXOVV010000051.1, read on the forward strand.
CCCACCAGGGGCAGGCTGGGACAGCTCATAGTAGGAAGAGAGGGTTGGCTGGGAGTCCAGGTCTATGAGCAGGACCCGTAGACCGGCGTCTGCCAGGAGACCGCCCAGATTGGCCGTCGTGGTGGTTTTCCCGACGCCGCCCTTGGAGCAAACCGTTGCTGAAACGCGCATGACTACACCTCATCCGTCAGTGATTGGAATGAGTGCAGAGGCGGCATTACATAGCAGGATGTCTTTTCTAAGCGTTCAGCTGGCTCCCTGAGCAGGACTCGAACCTGCGACCCAGCGATTAACAGTCGCTTGCTCTACCAACTGAGCTATCAGGGATCGATACAGCGATCTCTCGTCACGATGATAGCGATGGCTCCCCGAACAGGACTCGAACCTGTGACCCAATGATTAACAGTCATTTGCTCTACCAACTGAGCTATCGGGGATCGTCGTTCACCGCTGGCTGATCTGGATGTTGGCTCCCCGAACAGGACTCGAACCTGTGACCCAATGATTAACAGTCATTTGCTCTACCAACTGAGCTATCGGGGACCATCCTTCAGCACGCGGCGTAGTATACGCGTTGAGTCTTTTGCGTCAAGGCCGATACGCAGGAATCTTCAAAAGAATGGAAACGAATTATCCAGCGCAATCAATACGCTGCGGAGCCAAACAGATGGCCCAGAGCAAATCTTCTGGCCGGATGACTATCACGGCTCGCCAAACCAGAAGCGTATTCACCGGCCAGAGCGGCTGCGTTGACAAACAGCCTGCGATCCGCATAGCGTCTATTTATTATAATAAATACCCAGCTTGTCTGCGGCCTGCCACAAGAGCTCACGGCCAGCAAGCACATGAACAACAATAGCGATAAAGGAGATCCCCATGACGGCAAGAGACGCGACAACCCGAAAGCCGTGGTATCAACGCATTCCCCATCCTGCCATTTTGATCTTCTGCCTGCTCTGCGTCGTCTGGGTGTTGACGCTGATCATTCCAGCAGGAACTTATGATCGCCAGGAGGTGAATGGCCGAAGCGCCGTCGTTCCAGGAACGTTCCACCTGATAGATCAATCGGCGCCGTCAGTACTGGAAATCTTCCATGCGATCCCCCTTGGCATGATCGGCGCTGCCAGCATTATCGTTATCGTATTCATCGGCGGCGGCCTGTTCCGGGTCATGGAAGCAACCGGTGCACTGGAAAACCTGGTCGGCACACTGGTGAAACGCCTGGGTGCTGAGCGCCCTTCCATCCTGATCTGGCTGATGACGTTCGTCTTTGGGGCCTTGGGGATCGCAGTCGGATACGAGAACAATATCGCCTTGATACCGCTTGCGGTCCTGCTGGGGCTCGCCATGGGTGGTGACAGGCTGGTCGGAACGGCGATCGCACTCGGTGGTGTCGGGATAGGCTTTGCCACCTCGCCTATCAATGTCTATACCCCGCCTCATTCACGAGGGTGCTGATTGAGCGGTCTGAAGGTACTGACTGGTGGCATCGCTTATCAGGATCGGCTTCTTCAGCGCGAATAGCTGTTGAGTAATGCCAAAACGCTGAAATTTCCCCGC
>NZ_JAXOVV010000052.1:0-6343 GCF_036663415.1 Salinicola sp. 4072
TGGTGGCCGACGCTGCTGAAGGGGCTGCCGAAGCTGACCGCACTGAGCTGACGCTTCTGCGAGACCACCACAGCATCAGAAAGCGAGCGACCGGAGCGGCGGGCGGCGATCACGGCTGCTTGGACGGCCGCCATTGATTCCAAAGAGCTATAAGGAAGCGGGGAAATTTCAGCGTTTTGGCATTACTCAACAGCTATTCGCGCTGAAGAAGCCGATCCTGATAAGCGATGCCACCAGTCAGTACCTTCAGACCGCTCAATCAGCACCCTCGTGAATGAGGCGGGGGTATGGCTGTTTTACGCGCAATTGCTCTATCTGAATTTCAGAAGGCAGCGGCAACCGAAGATCATCATCAATCGCGGCGGCGGCAAGACGCTGCAGGCGCGCTGTGTCGTCAGCAACATGAGCCCGGAGGCGATCTTCATCGAACATATCTTCGCCATCCTGCACACGGACAAGGGCGATTACGCTATCAGCATGATCGATATGGAAGATGCCGAAAAACCGAAGTCGTCCCAGCTGGCGGAGACGACTCGGCAGGGGCCGATGATGCCCGGCAGTTTCAACGATATCGGCACCTTCGAAGGCATCATCCAGAAAGTGCAGACCTACCACGGCATCGCCGCCGACGAGATCGTCCTCGAAGCGATCGAGCTGCGTTTCATTGCCGTATACGGCAGTGAGGACGCGCCGGTCGGCGCGCTCAGGAAGTTCGAGCTGGTCGAGAACGAAAAGGGCCATTTCCTGACGCCGACCTCCCACGATACCCGCCGCTACGCGTCGCATTGGGGTCGGTACAAGGTGCGTCAATGGATTCGCGAGATGAACGACTAGCTAGATGAACGACTAGCTAGGTGAACGACCAGGAGCCGCGCGGCGGCCAGGGATCAGCACTGGATGACCTGGATTGATGATCTGGCGCGCCGAGTGGCGTCGACTACGCTGAAATCTTCATTGGCAGGATCATCGTTTCCATTCGCCAGGCTATCGTGAGGGAGCAACGGATGGCTGACCTCGAGACCTATCGCAACAAGCGAGACTTCTCGCGCTCGCCGGAGCCTCGCGGCAAACGCGGCAGGAAGCGGTCGCGGTCGAGTTTCGTGATTCACAAGCATGACGCCAGCCGGCTGCACTACGATCTGCGGCTGGAAGAGGATGGCGTGTTGCGCAGCTGGGCGCTGCCCAAGGGGCCGAGCCTCGAGCCGGGAGAGAAGCATCTGGCGGTGCAGGTCGAGGATCATCCGCTCGACTACGGCGATTTCGAAGGCGTGATTCCTGAAGGTTACGGCGCCGGCACCGTGATGATCTGGGATCGCGGCGAGTGGCGTGTCAATGGCAAGCACGACGACGGCCAGATCGATTTCGAACTCGACGGCGACAAGCTCAAGGGCGCCTGGACGCTCAAGCGCATGCGCGGCCGGAGTGGCGACGGCCAGCAGGGGAGCGGCAGGCAATGGCTGATGATCAAGCGCCACGACGATGGCGATGCCCACGTGCCCGACAGCCTGGATGACGTCAGCGTGGCCTCGAATCGGCGCATGACGGAGATCGCCGAAGGGACGTCCGAATCCGCCTCTGCGAAGTGCGAATCCTCGTCATCAGCAACCTCGTCATCAACAAGCTCGGCATCGAAATCCTCGTCAACGAAGTCCTCATCATCAAAAACCTCATCGAAAACCGGGGGCAAACGCTCGAGCAGCGGTCGCAAGGCCAGCGCCATCAAGATCGATCCCGGTCAGGTCGAGGGTGCGCGGCAGGCGAGCTTCCCGGCCCAGCCCAAGGCGCAGCTGGCCACGCTGGTCGACGAGGCGCCGGCCGATGATGACTGGTTCCACGAGATCAAGTTCGATGGCTACCGCATTCTGGCGCAGCTCGACGGTGACAGGGTGCGCCTGCTGACTCGCAACGGTCATGACTGGCGGGACCGCTTTCCCGAGATTGCCGAGGCGATCGAAGCCCTGCCGCTGGACAAGGCCCTGTTCGATGGCGAGGTCGTGGCGCTGCGACGCGACGGCGTCAGCGACTTCCGGCGTCTGCAGGGCGCGCTGAGCGAAGAGAAGACCGCCGGGCTGGTCTATCAGATCTTCGATCTGCGCTATCTCGACGGCCTCGGGTTCGAGGGCGTGACACTCGACGACGCGGCCCTGCGCGATCGCAAGGCGGTGCTGGCGCAGGTCTGCGAAGCCGTGGGAATCGGCAACGGCGGCATGCTGCGCTATACCGATCATATCGAAGGGCAAGGCGAGGCGTTCTACGAACAGGCGAGCCGCCAGGGTCTGGAGGGAATCGTCTCCAAGCGTGCCGACTCCCCCTATCGCGGCCGCCGCAACCGGGACTGGCTGAAGACCAAGACCGAGCGCCAGGCCGAGTTCGTGGTCGGCGGCTACACCGATCCCCAGGGATCGCGCAACGGCTTCGGTTCGCTGCTGATCGGCGCCTACGACGACGCGGGCAAGCTGCGCTACTGCGGCCGGGTCGGGGCGGGGTTTTCCCACGCCCAGCTCGCCGAGTGGCAGCGCGACCTGGCTCGCTCGCCGCGCAAGACCTCGCCCTTCGTCGAGCGCGATATTCCCGATCTGGCCAGCAGCCACTGGGTCACGCCGAAGCGCGTGATCGATGTCAACTTCAGCGAATGGACCAACGATGGGCGCCTGCGCCACCCGCGCTTTCGCGGCGTGCGCGAGGACCGCGATCCCAAGGACATTCGATTGAGCCAGCAGCAAGCCTCGGGGGCGACCATGACGGAACAGGCCAATGGCAATCATTCATCCGCAAAGACGAACGGCTCCGCAAAGGCGAGCGGCAGCGGTGACGTCAGGATCGAAGGCGTTCGGCTGACGCATCCGGACCGGGTGCTGTTCGAAGAGGAAGGAATCACCAAGCGGGCGCTCGCCGAATTCTATGCCGAGCAGGCCGGCTGGATCCTGCCCGGTCTCGCCGAGCGGCCCTTGACGCTGCTGCGCTGCCCCGGCGGTGTCGGCAAGGAGTGCTTCGTCCAGAAGCACCCCAGCGACACCATGCCGGACGACCTGCCGAGCGTGGCCATCGCCGAGAAGTCCGGCAGGCATGACTATCTCTACGTGCGTAGCGCGGCCGACCTGGTGGCGCTGGTCCAGATGGGGACCATCGAATTCCACCTCTGGAACAGCCGCGTCGACGACCTCGAACGCCCCGATCAGCTGGTGTTCGATCTCGACCCCGCGCCGGACTGCGAGTGGCAGGCGGTCATCGATGTCGCCGGCGAGCTGCGTCAGGCCCTGGCCGAGCTCGATCTCGTCGCGTTCCTGCGCACCACCGGCGGCAAGGGGCTGCATCTGGTGGTTCCGCTCAAGCCTCACGCCGATTGGGACATCGCCAAGGCGTTCGCCGAGGCGGTCTGCGAGCGCTGCGCCGACCGCCATCCCGATCAGCTGACGCTCAACATGTCCAAGCAGGCCCGCCGCGGCAAGGTATTCCTCGACTACCTGCGCAACGGCCGGGGTGCCACGGCGGTGGCCTCCTATTCGGTCCGCGCCAGGCCCGGCGCACCGGTCGCCACACCGATCCGCTGGGATGAGCTCGGGCCGAAACTCAAGGCCGACCGATACACGCTGACCAACCTGCCGCGCCGGCTGGCCTCCCTCGAGCAGGACCCCTGGGCCGGGTTCGACGACGCCCGCGAACGGCTGACCAAGCAGCGCTGCCGCGATGCCGGAATGGAGGTCTGAATGTCTGACAGGAGGATGGCCGATATGTCCAAAGGGACGATGGCCGGCCTGTCCGAAGGAACGAGGGTCCCAATGAGTGAGGAAACAGAATGATGAGCGCTCGCGCGGTCTGGAAAGGCGTCATCGGTTTCGGCGGAGAGCGGGTGCCGGTGAAACTCTATACGGCGGTCAGCGACCGCAACGTCCATTTTCGGCTGCTCGACCGGCGTCGGCATCGCCCCGTTCATCAGGCGATGATCGAACCGCAGAGCGGCAAGACGGTATCGCGGGACGATCGGCACAAGGCGGTCGTCGACAAGCAGGATCGCATCCTGTTCGATGACGAGGAGCTGGGCGAGCTGACGCCGGCGCCCTCGCGGGATATCGAGGTGATGCACTTTCTCCCCCAGGGGATGATCGACAACCAGTGGTATCAGCGCCCCTATTTCCTCGGGCCGGATGGAGATCAAGACACGTTCGACGCCTTTGCCGCCGCGCTTGCCGATAGCGGCCGGGAAGGGCTGGTCCACTGGGTAATGCGGCACAAGGCCTATGTCGGCGCGCTGCGCGACCACGACGGCCACCCGGTATTGATCACCTTGCGCCATCTCGACGAGGTCGTCGACGCCGATGCCCTGGAACCGCCCGGCGGCGGCAAGCTGAACGACAGCGAAGTGAAGATGGCGACGGATCTGGTCGAGATGTATGCCGCCGATTTCGAGCCGGAAACCTATCAGGACGAATACCGCCAACGGCTGGAGGCGCTGGTGGAAACCAAGCGCAGCGGCAAGCGGGTCAAGGTCAAGCATCGTCGTCGGCAGGAACCCACCGACGATATCGCCTCGTCACTCAAGGCCAGTCTGGCCCGGGAGCGCAAGCGTGCCTAAGTCGGATAAGTCCAAGTCGAAAACATCGAAGTCGGAAACATCGAAGTCGGACAAGCAGCATCACCACGACAGCGGTTTTCGCGGTCCGCGACCGTTCTGGTCCGGCACCATCGCCTTCGGGCTGGTCAATCTGCCGGTCGGCCTCTACCCCGCCCAGCACGCGCGGGACATCACGCTGAAAGAGGTGGACGACAAGGGCAGGCCGCTGTCCCGGCGCTTCTTCAGCGAGTCCGGGCGCAAGCCGCTCAAGACCAGCGAGCTGGCGCGGGGCGTCGAAGTGGACGAGGACCGTTACGTGGTCGTCGAGGATCAGGAGATCGAGGATGCCACGCTCGAACATCGGCGCGAGATCGAACTGAGTCGCTTCGTCTCGCTGGATGAACTCGATCCGCTCTACTTCCGGCGCGCCTACTTTCTGGTGCCGGACTCTCGTTCGGGCAACGGCAGTGGCGCGCTCAAGCCCTATCGGCTGCTGGCCGCGGCGATGGAGAACGCCAATCGGGCGGGCATCGCCACGCTGGTGATGCGCGGGCGGGAAGTGCTGGTGGCGATTGTGGCCGAGAACGGCATCCTGCGAGCGGAGGCGCTGCGCTTTCATGACGAATTGCGGACGCCGCAGAGCCTTGGCCTGGACGCGCCGGGGGACCCGGATGCGACACGCCAGCGGCAGATGCAGCGCGTCATGGACAAGCTCGAGGCGAAGCGCTTCGATCCCGATGAATTGATCGACCCGCATATCGAGGCGCTCAAGAAGCGGGTACGCCAGAAGCGCCGCCGCCACGAGGATATCGTGCCGATCGAATCTTCCCGCGCATCGGCGGACGATGACGATGAGCAGGAGGGCGCCGAGGTCATCGATCTGATGCAGGTGCTCAAACGCAGCCTCAAGCGTGGCCGGGTCGAGCCCTCGCGCCAGCAGACGAATGAGCGCAAGGAGACGAGTGGCCGCAAGGAGAGCAGCGGGCGCAAGGGCAAGTCGAAAAGCGATGGCAAATCGCAGGACGAGGACTCGTCGAAAAGCGAAGACACGCCCCGGAAAGCGGAAGGCCGGACCGGGAAGCCTCAGAAATCACGAGGCGAGCAGGCGAAGCCATCCGGCAACCGCAAGAAGATACCAACGAAAACCGAGCTCTCCTCGCTCACCCGTGAAGCCCTCTACGAACTGGCCCAGCAGCGCGACATCGCCGGGCGTAGCGGCATGAGCAAGGCGGAATTGATCGACGCGATAGGCCGCCACCGCTGAAGTAAGGCGGTGGCGCTACCTGACGCAGCCTTCCATCCGGCTATTCGGATATCCATCCAGCCATCCAACTATCCAGCCATCCAACTATCCAGCCATTCAGCTATTCGGCTTTCCAGCCATTCGGCTCTCAGCCAGCGCGACTCATCGAAAATAGGGATCGTTACAGACTTGGAATTATACGGTCGTTCGGTTTTGTAGGATAAAAGTACCAGAAATTCCATACTCATCCTGGGTCGACAACGGGCATTGGTGAATTGGATGAGGCATCAATGGAAAAGAAAGTTACTTTGTTTTTAAGTATATGTTTCTAAAAACTTTTTGAAAAACAAAAAGACGGGTCGATTAGGTTTGGCCGGTAGAATTATCGGTGGATGACCCTGCCTTCAGGTTCTAAATAAAATGTAACTATTCAGGTGGCTGCGGATGGCATGTCGCCAACCACCTGATTTTTTTGGCATAGTGTGCCTGATCCTTCGGCACGTCTATGCGGTGACATGACCATCAGCGATATCAACGTCGACGAGGCC
>NZ_JAXOVV010000053.1:0-5745 GCF_036663415.1 Salinicola sp. 4072
GTTTAGGGGTCTCCCATGGAGAGCGCCGGACGACGGGTGGCCGCCCCCGTCATCGTCAGGCATCTATCCCGAAACCCCAGCCCACAAGGCTGGGGTTTTTTTATGTCCGCAAGAAACGTCACGGGCCACCCAGCCTGTCATAGCGGCATCGCGATGACTTGGTGGCCTCATGGCGAAGCCCGTATGGGTATGTGGATAAGGGTGAGCTTGAAGAGAGCCCTCCGTTACTTCGCTAGCGCCATTCTTGATATCTCATGGCAAGGGACGGAACCCCTTGACGCCAGAAGCAGACACTTTTGCCCATTTTCGAATAATTAGGAGAAATTAGGGAAGGCTGCTTTGAAGTTGGCTGATTCCGCAATCTGTGGCTATGGTTGTTAGGGCAAATACATGGAAGCAGTTGCTCAGGAGAATGCGAGATGCGCACTGACCTATTGAAAAAAATGGCAATGGCTATGCTACTGGGCCTGATGGCATTTGGCGTTGTGGCTTGCGATAACGACGAAGGGCCAGCAGAGGAAGCCGGAGAGTCGGTCGATGACGCCGTGGACAACGCAGGCAGCACGATGGAAGATGCTGGCGAAGACATTCAGGATCAGGCAGAGGATGCGCAGAATTAATTCTGTCATGGTGCCCGCGTAGGGTGAGAGGAAAAACTCTGCGTTTATCACCATGGTTTACCTGAAAACTAATCAGGCGATCATGGCGAAAAGGCCCGAGTGCCGTGCTTACGGCGCTCGGGCTTTTCATTGCTATCGATATGAAACGTCTAATAGTTGAGTATCGAGATAGCCTTGGCCTTCACTATCACTATTTCGCAATAAAAGAACGGGCGGTGATGTCCACGACACCACCGCCCGTTAATCCTTTATAACACTTATTTTATTACCAACTCCCCGCACGGATTTTATCCCGACAGGGAGTGGTGCTGGCTAAAGCCATTGATCAGCTATCGTCACTTTTCGGGAGTGCATAGGCGATCACATAGTCACCGGAAGGGGTTTCCATGAAGTGGTGCCCGGTGGCGACGATAACGACGTACTGACGTCCATTGGCTTCATACGCCATCGGGTTGGCTTGGCCGCCCGCCGGTAGCGGAGCCTGCCACACTGTCTTGCCACTTTCGATGTCGATGGCACGAATGAGATCGTCAGTCGCGGCAGCAATAAAGATCAAGCCACCAGCGGTCACCACGGAGCCGCCATTGTTGGGCGTGCCGATATCGATGGGTAGCCCTGAACGAATGCCCCACGGGCCGTTGGCACGGGCCGTGCCTAGCGGCCGATCCCATAGCGTATCGCCGCTGGCCAGATCGATGGCGCGGATATGACCATACGGCGGCTGCTTGCAGAGCATGCCGGTGTAAGGCACACGCCATCCAGCGTTGACGTTGATCGCATACGGCGTATTGGCCTGCGGATCACCGGCACCCTCGGCGCCACCACTATCTTCCTGCTGTTCCTCGCGGGGCACCCAGCCCAGTTTGTTGGCGACGTCACGCGGTACGAGTTCGTTGTAGTTGGGCATGTCGTTGTAGTTGGCAATGATGACACCGCGACGCGGGTCGATCGCCACGCTACCCCAGTCGGAGCCGCCGTTATAGCCGGTGTACTGGATCCACGGCTGCTCGGCGGTCGGCGGGGTATACATGCCCTTCCAACTGGCCTGATGATACTGAATGCGGCAGAACAATTGGTCGAATGGGGTCATGCCCCACATATCCTTCTCGTCGATGTCCGGCTGACGCAGTGTTGCGTAGAGCGAGAAAGGTTGCGTCTTGCTGCGCTGCTCCGGCTCGGCGCCGCCCTGGGGAACCGGGCGCTCTTCGGCGCCGCCGCCCAGCAGCTCACCCGTCTCACGATTGAAGACGTAGATCTCGCCCTGCTTGGTCGGCATGACCAATGCCGGCACCTTGCCATTGTCGGTGGGGAAGTCGATCAATGTCGGCTGTGAGCCCGGATCGTAATCCCAGACGTCCTTGTGCGCCGTCTGGAAATGCCATTTCGGCAGGCCGGTTTCGACGTCCAGGGCAATCATGGAACTGGCCCACTCGTTTTCCTCGGGCGTTCGCGAACTGCTCCAGTAATCGCCAGCGCTGTTGGCCATCGGCAGATAAACCAGGCCGAGCTTGCTGTCACCGGCAGCGGTCGTCCACATGTTGGGAGAGCCGCGCACATAGGTTTCATCGCCGCTCAGGGGTTCGCTCTGATCCGGACGACCAGCATCCCACGCCCAGAGTAGCTCGCCGGTTACGACGTCATAGCCCTTGATCACGCCGGAGGGCGGATAGCGACGCTGGCCATCCAGGACCTGGTGACCCGTGACGAGCACGTTGCGCACGACGACAGGCGCTGAGTTGATGGAGACATACCCTTCCGGCGTCTCGCCCATATTGCGCTTGATATCCACCTGACCATTGTCACCGAAGCCGGTGCACGGTTCGCCGGTCGCGGCATCGACTTCGATCAGGCGGCCGTCAAGGGTGCCCGAAATGATGCGCGCCTGGCAGGACTGGTCGTCATTCGAAGTGACGGCCATCTGGTTCTGCGATGCCTCGCTGTCCGGCGCCTGGGCTTCATCGTTGCCTTGTGGCTCGTTTGCTGCCGTGGACTGGCTCGGGTCCGCTGATTGACCCGCGTTCGACGATTGATCTTCCGGCACTTCGTAATACGTCACGCCGCGGCATGCAGCCGTGTAGGGGATGGCGTCCTCGGAAACCTGCGGATCGTAGCGCCAGTTCTCCTCGCCGGTGGCAGCGTCCAGGGAGATCAGGATGTTGCGCGATGTGCACAGAAAAACATCGTTCCCGATTTTCAGCGGTGTGGTTTCCGCGCCCCAGCGATGATCGAGAATGTCACCGGTACGATACTGCCAGGCCACCTGCAGGTCGCCGACGTTATCCGGCGTGATCTGCTCGAGAGGCGAGTAGCGCGTGGCCGCCGAGTCACGACCATAGGCGGCCCAGTCGCCCGGAGCCGGCGTATCGGCTGGCTGGGCGTTGCCGACATCCGTCGATAGCGATGCATCGGCTATCGCAGGTACATCCTCGAGATGCTCGTAGCCGCGGTTGGGAAGGAACGCTAGCGCGCCGGCCACCACCAGGCCCAGAAACAGGACGCCTGCCAGCGAGAATCCGGCCTTGCGGGAGGGGCCGTTCTTCAGCGCTGGGGTAACCAGCGCGACCAGAATGGCCAGGATCAGCACGATATCCAGCCGAGGAATCCAGCGCCAGTAATTCAGCCCCGATTCCCAGGCCGCCCACAGGAAGGTACCGATAAAGACGATCCCGTAAATAACGGCGCCGGAAATCTGGTTGCGAAACAGTTGGATGCCAGCAACCAGCATCAGCACACCGGCGATAAGGTAGTACCAGGAACCGCCTAGCGTCGCCAAGTAAGCGCCGCCGGCTCCCAGAGCCAGACCAACGAGCGCAACAATGATTCCGACGAGCTTGGCAAAAATGCCCCCTGCACCGCCGGAAGAAGTCGTATTGGCCACTGTATTCTCCCTTGAATGATATTTGATGTTAGGTTGGTCATGCTCCGAAGCGACCAACTGCCTGATGCGATAAGCTGTGGCATGAAGTAAGGGTAGTCACGGTCATCCAAGCTGGCGATCAATTCCGTCCGAAACCCAATCAGTTCCTTGCCTGCAACTTCTCCGAGGCGCCTCTCCCATACGACAAAGGTTTAAGGACCGTAACAGATTTGTTACGGTAAAAGCGAAGCAGGCTAACAATAGCTCCTAACTGCTTCCTTATCAAGACCTTAGAATTCGTACAAGGGAACGACAACGTGACTTCGAAGACCTTCAAGTCCCTCGGTATTGCCGTGGGCATGATGACGTGCGTCCCGTCAGCACTGGCGCAATCCCCTCAGGACAGCGAAGCCATTCAACGCCGGCTCGATGCGTTGCAGCAGCAGGTTCAGCAACTGCAGCAGCAATTGGCGGAACAGCGGGCCAGCCAGCAGGCAGATAGTGTTCAGACTCGTCAGATCGCCGAAGAAAACCGCTCCCTGCTGGACGAGGTGGGTACGCCACAGTTCACTGGGCTCGTCGAACTTGGTTACACTTTCAACGACTGGGACGAAGCCAGCAAGGACACCACGGGCGACGTCGATTTCGGGAAATTCATTCTCGGGATGGACGGTGGCGAAGGGCCGCTGTCGTACTCTTTCCAGTACCGTTTATACGACGACTACAATTTCCTGCATCACGCCTGGGCGGCCTATCAGTTCAGCGATAACGACAGTGTCAAGCTGGGGCTGTTCCAGACGCCGTTCGGCAACATGGATTACGGCTATCTCGGTTGGTACGGCACGCTGCCGTATCTGGCCGGGTTCAATGACAACCAGAATGCCGGTGTTGCCTGGAATCACAGCCAGGGCGCCTGGGATACCAGCCTGGCCTTCTTCAAGAGCGACCAGCTCGGCGACGAGAACGATCATTACGGCGCCAATCCGATTGGCAGTAGCGATCAGGGCAATACCGAAGAGAACCAGCTTGCTGCCCGCATTGCCTACACCTTCAATCAGGGTACGGATTACACCACCGAGGTGAACCTGTCGGCCAAGGGCGGTCAGCTCTATAACAACCAGACGCACGAGAGTGGCGACAGCTGGGCAGTCGCACTTGGCATGGATGGCAGCTACGGCAACTGGATGACACAGCTCCAGGCCACGACCTACGAGTTCAATGCCGAGAACCCGGACGAGTCGGTTTCCGGCATTTCCGATAACGTCATCCAGATCGGCGCGTTCAACTTCAACTATCTGATCCCGGCCGAGGGCGAGATGTACTCGGCGAGTCTGGCTTACAGCATGGACGTGGACTGGGGCGCGATCGAGAATCTCTACTTCTACAACGATTTCAGCTATATAGATCCTGCCGACGACTATTCCGCGATCAACGGCGGCTTCGGCGATATGGATGATCCGATGCTCAACGACCTGGGCATGAAGATCACCGCCGGACGCTACTATGCCTGGTTCGATATCGTCACCAACAAGAACGGGCTTAACTACTTCGGCTCGCCGGTCGACGATGGTTGGCACACCAGCTTCCAGACACACGTCGGCATCACTTACTGAGCTTTCGAAAGTCTTGCCTGATCAAGCACCCGGCATCGTTGTCGGGTGCTTTTTTATTTCTGCACGATTCCTGCACGACGCGCTGCCCATCCACGCCATGCCTTGATGCCAAGGGTTGGAATAGCGTGAACAGGGGGTAGGCAAGTTCGCCGGACATGCTCTTGTATATTTTATACAAACACCCTAGTGTCTACGAAAAGCATAGTGTCGGAATGTAATCATCCATGGCAGGATGACTTCGACGCTGCTGTCGATGTGGCTCGAATACGGAAGGGCGCCCGCCCGACCCCTTTGCAGTACGAATAAACAACAATCGCTGAAGGGAGTAATCGCTGTATGGGTAAATTCCTCGTAACTATTCAGGTCACGCTGCCTGATCCAGGCCGTCCCGACGCATGAATTCGGGCACTTCACCGGCAAACAACTGTTCTAGTGCGGTGTGCGCTGCCAGGCCCTGCTTGACCGCCGTCGAGAGGAAGCTGCGCATCCGGCAGAAGATCTCGGCACCTTCCCAGGAGCGGAAACAGCCTGAAATCTTCTGCTGGACCTTGGTCATCCGCAGGTCACGCTCCCCTTGGTTATTGGTGAAGGGCGCGGCGGGGTCGTCGAGGAAACGCAGCACGTCGTCCTCGTACGCCTGGAGACGTTCGAGCAG
>NZ_JAXOVV010000054.1:0-4538 GCF_036663415.1 Salinicola sp. 4072
CTGCTCGAACGTCTCCAGGCGTACGAGGACGACGTGCTGCGTTTCCTCGACGACCCCGCCGCGCCCTTCACCAATAACCAAGGGGAGCGTGACCTGCGGATGACCAAGGTCCAGCAGAAGATTTCAGGCTGTTTCCGCTCCTGGGAAGGTGCCGAGATCTTCTGCCGGATGCGCAGCTTCCTCTCGACGGCGGTCAAGCAGGGCCTGGCAGCGCACACCGCACTGGAACAGTTGTTTGCCGGTGAAGTGCCCGAATTCATGCGTCGGGACGGCCTGGATCAGGCAGCGTGACCTGAATAGTTACGAAACCTTTTCCAAGACCTTCTTCAAGCACTCTGATTTGTCTGATAGTGATCGCTGTCGGCATCGCCTTCGACAAGGGAATCTGGCAGATCCCGCGGGAGTGGAACCCGTTCGCGCCACTGGTCGTGAGCGATCCCGTGACGCCGGTCACGCGTTGGAAGCTGAAAGCGCTATCCGGAGATCGAGAGGCGTGTCTTGCAGCGCTGGAGACGGCGCCGGATATCGATTATACCCCGCTGGGCGATTACACCGCGGCGGCCGGTTGCCCGCTCGAAAACGTGGTTCGGCTCTCGAGCACGCAGGTCGCGTTCAGTTCGAGCTTCGTGGCCAGTTGCCCGCTGGCGCTGGCCTGGACCATGTACGAACGACACGAACTGCAGCCGTTGGCTCGGCAGATCTTCGGCGAGGGTGTTTCCCGCGTGCAGCATTACGGCTCTTTCGCATGCCGCAATATCTACCATCGGGAGAACGCCAGACGCAGCGAGCATGCCACGGCGTCGGCACTCGATGTCGCGGCCTTCCGGCTCGAGGATGGGCGTCGGATCAGCGTACTCGAGGACTGGGGGGACGGGGGCGAACGTGGTCGGTTTCTCGAAGCGGCTCAGGCGGGTGCCTGTCACTATTTCGGTACCACTCTGGGGCCGAACTACAATGCCGCGCACGCCAATCACTTTCATCTCGGCATGCGCGGCGTTTCGTTCTGCCGCTAGGCTGAAACGAGGCAGGGAAGTCGCAGCGACGGCTCAGTCGTCGAGGTCGACATCGTCTTCGTCGGTTGCCGCGCCCGTGGCTGCACCGACACCGCCGCCGATCACGGCACCCTGAGTGACGTCACCTCCGGTCGCAGCCGCCGCGCCCGCACCGACGGCGGCACCGACGCCCGCGCCGCTGGCCGCGCGCTCGCCGGTCGAGGTTCCGCATGCGGAGAGGCCGAGGGTGAGCAGCAGGGTCAAAAACGTCATCCTTAACATAAGTTATCTCCTTTCAAGTGTGGTTACAGGCTAGAAACAAACCTGGCACGCTGCAACTCGGGAGCGGAAGTCATCGAATCCAGGCTTGTACATCGAAAGTCGACTGTTTCTTTAAATATGATGTATGACAATTTAGCGCTTGATCGTCGACTGCATCGCCTCTTCAGGTCGAGTCGGCACCCTCGATATCCTTTGACGTTCCCGGAGAACGCCGATGCCCTCGGACCCGACTGCAGTGCGGTTTTCACATGCCATGCTTCCCCTTGACCAGCCGATCCATGATGCCAGGGTCACGACCGCGCATCGGACATCGAGGAGGATGGAGCCATGAGCGCGATGGAGCCCCAGCCCCGTTTTCGAAATGCGGTGAATTCGAACCTCGGCATTTCCTGGTTCGAGCGCTGGTGGTTTCGCCGGCGGTTGCGACACATCCTCTGCCTGGCGGATTTCGAGCGTTTCGCGAGGCGGGTGCTGCCCAAGCCCATCTTCGGTTACGTGGCCGGTGCGGCGGAAACCAATGCCTCCTACGATGACAATTTTCGGGCCTTTCGCGAGATCGGGTTCGTGCATCGCTCGCTGGTCAATGTCAGCGGGCGGACGACCCGAACCTCGCTGATGGGGCGCGAACATGCCCTGCCGTTCGGCATCGCACCGATGGGCGTCAGCGCGTTGACCGCCTACCGTGGCGACATTCGCCTGGCCAGCGCTGCCCGGCGGGCCGGTATTCCCATGGTCATCAGCGCCTCCGGACTGATCGCGCTGGAGACGATTGCCGAGGTCAATCCCGATGTCTGGTACCAGGCTTACATGCCACCCGATCCGGCATCCATTCATGCCCTGGTGGCGCGTGTGGCTCGTGCCGGAATCCAGACGCTGGTGGTGACGGTCGACTCCGCCGTGGTGCCGAGCCGTGAAAACAACGTGCGCACCGGGTACAAGACGCCGATTCGCCCCGACCTTCGCCTGCTGTGGCAAGGCGCAACGCATCCCGAATGGGCGCTGTGTACCTTCCTGCGCACGATCCGTCGTCACGGCATGCCGCATTTCGAGCATGTCGGTGCGGAGCGCGGCGTTGCCCTCGTCGCCAAGAACGTCGAGCGGGACTTTTCCGGCCGGGAGCATCTCGATTGGGAGGACATCCGCCGCATTCGTGAGCAGTGGGGCGGCAAGCTGGTGCTGAAAGGCATCATGGCCGTGGAGGATGCGCGCAAGGCCGAGTCCCTGGGTGTCGATGGCATCATCGTTTCCAACCACGGCGGGCGGCAACTGGACGGTGATGTCTCGCCGCTGCGTGTGCTGCCCGATATCGCCGCGGCCGTGAGTCTCGACGTGATGGTCGACAGCGGCTTTCGGCGCGGCTCCGATGTGCTGAAAGCGCTGGCGCTGGGGGCGAAGTTCGTGTTCGTCGGCCGCCCGTTCAACTATGCCGCGGCGGTGGCGGGAGAAGCCGGGGTCGATCATGCCATTTCGCTTCTCGCGACCGAGGTGCACCGTAACCTGGGGATGCTGGGCATCAACTCGCTGGAAGAGATGACCGCCGACCGGCTCTATCCGCTCCCTCGGATATCCTGAGCCGTCAATGCGCCTGGGCGCTATGGGTCGTCACCGCGCCCGATCATGACAAAAGCCGCGAGGGCACTTAAGGTTATCGGTGAATCGTCGGCGTGCGCCGGAGCCGTTTGCGATGGCGCGCCCGTACGGGGATCAATACCTGTTTCACTATCGACGAGGAGTGGCCCATGCGTTTGACCATCAAGGGTATCGAGGAAGGCAAGCCGATTCCGGCGCAGTTCGCTTTCGCCGTGCCCGATCCCGAGCAGCACATGCGCCTGAGCGACAACCGCAACCCGGAAGTGCGCTGGCTGGACGCGCCGCAAGGCACGCAGAGCTTCGTGCTGCTAGTGACCGATCCCGATGTGCCGGGCGTGGCGGACGACGTCAATCAGGAAGGCAAGACACTCCCCGCGGACCTGCCGCGCGTCGATTTCTACCATTGGGTACTGGTGGATATTCCCGTCGAGGTCAACCTGATCGAGGAAGGCGAGATGGCCGACGGCGTGGTCCCCAAGGGCAAGACGCCTGGGCAGACCGCCAAGGGCATCAGCGGAATCAACGGCTACACCGGGTTTCTGGCCGGCGACCCGGACATGGCCGGCGTCTACGGCGGCTACGATGGGCCTTGCCCGCCCTGGAACGATGAAATCGTCCATCGCTATACCTTCAGCGTGTTCGCGCTGGATATTTCCACGCTGGGTCTGTCGGGAGAATTTACCGGCGAGCAGGTTCGCGAGGCGATGGCGGGTCACGTGCTGGCGGAATCCAGCATCACCGGAACCTATACCCTCAACCCGGACCTGCGCTGATCCTCATGACGGCGCCAGGCCATGAGGCGAAGCGGCGCCGCGCGATTCGCCTGCAACAGTGCGATGGTTGCCATGGAGAATGATTCTCGCGGTGTCCGTCGAACCGGCATCGGCATGATGGTGCTGTTCTGGATTCTGCTGCTGTTGCTGGCGGGTTGGTGGTTCCGTGGCGTGGAACAGCGGCGCAGCCAGCCCAATGCCGAGTTGGCCGGCGCCGTTTCCGTCGGGCAGGCCCCGGTCACGCTGGAGCGCAACGCCTACGGCCACTTCGTCGCGCCGGGCGAGATCGACGGCCAGAACGTGACCTTCTTGATCGATACCGGCGCTACCTACGTTTCCCTCTCTCGGTCGCTTGCCGAATCCCTCGGGCTCGAGCCGGGGCGCGAGGTCACGTTCACTACCGCCAATGGCCGCGTCGATGGCCATCTGACGACGCTCGACAGCGTCAGGCTGGGTGGCTTGCAGGTCCGCCGTGTGCCGGGATCGATCCATGCCGGTATCGATGACGACGTCGTGCTGCTGGGCATGAGCTTCCTGGGGCGCTTCGATATCCAGATACGCGGTGACCGGATGATCCTCGGCCCGCCTGACGGGTAAACGGATAAGTTGAACCATACTGGGTCAACGTGAGGCCTCGCCGGCAGGCGAGGCTGAACCGGAAGCGTGGCGATATCGACAGGCATCACCGTTCTGCACCAGTATCGACATAGGAAAGCGGCGCGGGATAATCGCCGTCCGGTTTCAGTTCGTCGGGAAACAATGGGCTGACCTGATCCCGCCTCATTCACGAGGGTGCTGATTGAGCGGTCTGAAGGTACTGACTGGTGGCATCGCTTATCAGGATCGGCTTCTTCAGCGCGAATAGCTGTTGAGTAATGCCAAAACGCTGAAATTTCCCCGC
>NZ_JAXOVV010000055.1:0-4413 GCF_036663415.1 Salinicola sp. 4072
GACCAGAAGGGGCCATTGCTGCTCTTGCGCTTGCGCATTTTCGCCTGACACTTGGGACAGGTTTCGCTGAGTGCCTCGGGCAGATTCAACTGAGGCTGCTGGAGCGCGATCTCAATAAGCTTATCGAGCAGCACGCTCTGTCGCTCCATGAAATCATCCAGCGTCATTGTCCCCTCGGCCACCTGGTCCAGCGCCTGTTCCCACAATGCGGTCATCCCAGGGTTGCTGATCTGCGGCGGTAGCACCGCGATCAGCCCCTGCCCCACCGGGGTCGAAACGATCGTACGCCCCTTCTTGCGAATGAACCCTCGCTTGAGCAGTATCTCGATGATGCCGGCACGAGTCGCCTCTGTGCCAATACCGGCGCTCTCTCGCAGCCTAGCGCGCAGACGTTCGTCAGTGACGAATCGGGCCGCGTTCTTCATCGCCGAGATCAACGTGCCTTCAGCGAATGGCTTCGGCGGCTGGGTCTGGCGATCCTTCACCAGGAGATCCACGACCGTACAGCTTTCCCCCTGACGGAGAGGCGGGAGCGCCTGCGCGCCGGACGCTTCCTCCTCCTCGTCATCACCGTCCTGCCCTTTGCCCTTCCCTCGGGGGAATAGCGCTTTCCAGCCCTCGACCCGCACCTGTCGTCCCGAGGCCACGAACGTCTCACCAGCGAGATCCAGACGCGCATCGGTCTGGTCGTACTCATGGACGTGCAGGAACTGCGCCAGATAGTGCCGACGGATAAGATCGTAAACCCGGAACTCCTCCTCGCTCATCCGATCGATCCGGCAGGGGGCTGTGGTAGGAATAATGCCGTGGTGAGCGGTAATTTTGCTGTCGTTCCACACGCGACTTTTGAGCGTCTGGTCCAGTCGATCGATGACCGGGGAGAGCTTCTCGTCCGAATGCAGGAGCGCCGTCACGACGGCCCCGATCTCGGACAGCATCGATGTCGGCAGGTAGCGGCAATCGGTACGCGGGTAGCTCGTGGCCTTGTGGGTCTCGTAGAGGGACTGGGCGATGTCGAGCACCTGCTGTGCACCGAAGCCGAAGCGCTTCGAGCACTCCTGCTGCAAGGTGCCCAGGTCCATTACCAAGGGCGCGCCCTCACGTTTGCGCAATGTCTCGACGGATGCCAGCGTAGCCTGGCCGCTCTGGCACCGGGCCGCGATCGTCCGCGCCGCCTCTTGATTGATGCAACGGCCTTCCTCGTCGAGCCAGTTGGCGTTGGCAGGCAGCCACTTCGCCTGGAACGGACCACCCTGCGGCTGTAGGTTCGCCACCACATCCCAGAACGGCTTGGGCACGAAGCTAGCGATCTTCTGATCCCGTCTCACGACCAGAGCCAGCGTCGGCGTCTGTACGCGGCCCACCGACAACACGCCCTGATGGCCCTGTTGCTGAGCCAGCACCGAAAACGCACGAGTCAGGTTCATGCCGACCAGCCAGTCCGCACGGGAACGACCCAGGCCCGCCTGGTACAGCGGCCAGGTCGACTCCCCAGGTCGGATGTTGCTCAGGGCCTTGCGAATCGACGCTTCATCCAGCGCCGACAGCCAGAGGCGGGAGACGCGGCCCTGGTAGCGACAAGCGTCGAGGATCTCGCGCCCGATGGTCTCGCCCTCCCGATCGGCGTCGGTGGAGACGATCACCTCGCTGCACTGCTTGAGCAGCCCCTGAATCACCTTGAACTGCTTGCCGGCATCCTTGCGCACCGTGTTCTTCCACTGCGTCGGCCGGATCGGCAGCGTGTCTAATGACCAGCGCTTGAGCGCCGGATCGTAGGCTTCGGGAGGGACCTGTTCGAGGAGATGACCAAAGGCCCAGGTGACGACGACGCCATCGCCCTGCAGACAGCCATTGGCTTTACGCGTCGCGCCCAGGACCGCACCAATATCGCGCGCCTGAGAGGGTTTTTCGCAAAGGAACAATCGAGACATGACACCGGGCCTCACAGAATGTGTATGGCCTCAGCGTGACGAGCTGGATCAGGGGATTCAGCTGGGAATGTTAATCGAGCTGGAGCAGATAATGCGCGTCGTCGATGATCCAGGCTTCCGCATTGCCATGGGCAGCACCGCGCGTGTTGTCTTCGGCCACACAGGCGATCTCAGAGTGTCGTGTCAGCGCCAGGGCCATTCGCTGAGCCAACGGTCCATTGAACGGAATGTCAGCATCGAGCCAGAACCACTGCGCCGTGGAGGCGTTATCGATGGTGATGACCTCACCGCTGAGCCAGCGCATGGGGATCAGGTAACGCCCCTGACCGGGCTTGAGAATGGTCGGTTTGAGCAACGTGCCATCGGGGGCGAAACGACATGTGACCGCACCGTCGATGACAGCCTGAATGTCCGACTCGATCAGCGGGCGATGTCCCAGGCGCGGGCGAATGAAGAACCGTTGATAGACCGCTGCCTCAGTCTCTTTCATCCTTGAGCATCCCCAGGTCGATCCATTCGACGATCGTATCGGCGCTGATACCGTACTCGCGCATCAATGCCTTGAGCTGAATACGAAACTCGACGACACGGCCAGTCGCCTGCGTACCGTCGAGTTCCCGGAGCATGTTGCCCAGCTGTTCATCCAGGCTCCAACCATCCTTGATGGTGAAGATGTTGGGCATGAGCAATCAGTCTAACGCGGCCTTGAGACGCTGTGTCAGCGCAGACTCCATGGCATTGCCATCGAATAGAGTTCGCTCGTCGGCCGGTGCCCAACTGTAGTGGATGCGCGAGCCCGCGCCACTCTTCTCGATCTGAACCCGCTGCAGGATCGAGTATCGTGTCCCTCCAACGGTCTGCCGTCCGTAATCACCGAGATTGTAGTAGGCCCCCGGGGTGCGGTCGTGCTTCCAGGCTATATCGCCCATCTGCATTTTTGCAGTGGTGCTCTCCGGGCTCTCGAAGTCATCGGGGGATCGGAACCCCATCGCCGACTTGATCCGAGCGTAAGCGGTATCGACGTCGACACGGGAATCGATGTCGACCGATCCGCTCTGGCTACCCAGACTTGTGGCATCGACCGCTTCCCCCTCGGCATTGGTTGCCACTTTCTGCGGCGTTTCGTTGGGATCGTAGTTCAGCGGCTCGCCGGTCACGGGATTGTTGAAACAGGTCACGCAGACACCGTTTGAGTAATAATGATCCTGCGCCGCGCAGCCCGCCAGTGCCACCATCCCCACTGCCATCACCCAGTGCTTCATCCCAGCACTCTCTTTGTCTGTTTGATGATAGAGCCTTCCTTCGAGTCAGCGAGCCCGCTCATTCCGAATAGCTCGGATCAGACCCCGCCGGGTTATCCCATTCACCTTCCGGTCCAGCGGCTTTAGGATAAGCTCCCTGTTGCGGAGCCTGGGACGATGAAGGCTGCCGTGGCGCTTGCTGGCCCTGTGCCGGCTCGAGCTGAACCTGGGTGACGCGGAAAGGCAGGATGCCGATGCGTACGGCCTGCACCTTGAACTGCGACCGGTTATTACCTTCTCCGTCCCGCCATTCGTCCAGCACCATTCGGCCCGATACCATGACGCGCAGTCCCTTCTGGTACAGCCGAGCCCATTGCTCGACATCGCGATGCCATATCTCGACGTTCGCCCAGAAGCCACCCTTGTCGACGTTGCCGGTATCGGTCGGCACCGGATTATCGAATCGGACGTTCAGTCGCATGACGCCACGCGATGGCTGATTGCCATTGGGGGAAAACATTTTCACTTCTGGATCCGAACCAATGTTCCCCTCGCCCATGAAATGCGTGCTCATCTGAATCTCCTGAATCGAATGTATGCCCGACTACAGTGGCCGGGAGCGGCAAAGGACGTCAGCGAGAAACGTTAAGGCCGGTTGCGAACTATTCCGAACCGTTGCAGATGTCAGACCATGGCCTCGATCTCGCCGAGATCGCTCAGCAGGCGATTTAGGCGATCGACCTGTCGAGTCGCCGCCGCAACTTTGGCATTGAAGATCGCGCGCTCGGTCTCGATCTCGACCAGTTGACGCTTCATCCCCACCGATATATCGCCGAACTGGAGCACGGCTTCGAGAAGGCGTCGCCCCATCTGGGTCTGCGCCTTGTCGCGCCATTGCACTGCGCGAACTCGTCCACCGCTGTTGTTGTGTGGTTTGAGCCAAAGTCCCGCCTGAACCACCGTGCGGTTGTAGCGATTGGCAAAGTCCGCCGCCTCCTGCCACATCCGACGACACTCCGCATCCAACTCATCCCGAAATCGAAGGATCTCCCCTTTACCCTTAAAGGGTTTTAAAAGGCCCTTTGCGTACTGATTCAGTGCAAAGTCCTGACGCTGTTCCAGTGCAGTCATCGCGCTCGCGGTCCTTTCCTGTTCTCGTTGCAGATACTTGGTTGCCCCCTCCGATCCTGCGGGGAGTGTTTCCAGTGGAATCACCCCGGCCTGGTCTCGTTGAAGTGATT
>NZ_JAXOVV010000056.1:0-4318 GCF_036663415.1 Salinicola sp. 4072
AAGAGCCTGGAGGGTAGAATCGGTCATGGCGTATCCACTCGTGTTGGTTGAGATCTTGGTCGTGATCAATCAACAGGATACGCCACCCTTCCTACCTCCTCCCATCCACCAGACTTGAGCTTAACTCCTCCAGCCATTGGGCCGATTAAAGAAGCATTTTGCCGTCTGCTCGGAAGCCGAGAGCAGGAGGCAAAAGCCCTGGTGGTGAACTTGGTATTGTCTCGACTTGACTCCCCATTTTGGCAGAGCGAGGTGGATAGACCGTTCGAGGCTCGCCCCTGGTTCTGTTGGGCCTTAAGAGACAGCAGGTTGGTATGGATGACCGGCATGAGGAGAGCTGGCTCCGGGAAAATAGAGTAATGTCAATATGTTATCGGTTGCATGGCGGCGTTCTTTAGCCATGATTATTGCCTGATCGGTGTCCCCTTGCTGAGCGGTACTGTCGCCTGTGCAGTTATGGAGGGGGGCTTGGTTCCGTGCTACGGCCTCTTCCGGGGAATGCCGTCATTGACGATCCATACGCTATAACTACAATGTAGTGCATGAGCCATCTTACCTTTGACTGGGATCCCCTCAAGGATGCCGCCAACCGCAAAAAGCATGACGTCTCGTTCCACGAGGCCAAGACTGCCTTCACCGACGAGTTCGGCCGGCTGATAGCAGACCCCGACCATTCTGAAGAGGAAGACCGGTTCATACTCCTCGGGATGAGCATTCATTCACGTCTGCTGGTGGTATGCCACTGTGTTAGAGAGGGTGAAACAATTCGCATCATCTCGGCGCGTAAGGCGGACAAGCGCGAACGAAAGACATATGAAGGGTATAGACATGCGTGATCATTACGATTTTTCACACTCTATCCAGAACCCATACGCCAAAAAGCTCAAGAAGCAGGTCACGATCCGGCTCGATGAAGATACCGTGGCGTATTTCAAGAAGCTTGCCGAGGAAAAAGACCTTCCATATCAGAGCCTCATCAATCTCTATCTGCGCGATTGCGCACAGTCACATAAAGATCTCAAGATTGAGTGGCTATGAATGGCCTCGATCCAGCCTTTGCACTCGGAGGCAGCCGTGACAGCCGTGATCGACTGCTGGCTGGCATTGTTATGAAGAGCAGTCACATCGTTCTCTGGGTTACATGTCCCCGAGCACACCCCAAGTTATCCGTATGGGTGTGCAGAAACCAGGGGGTCATTACATGACTATCTTCCTCGAAGGATCAAACCGGAATGTCGGAATACCGCGCTGATGCTACGAACGCCATACACGATGGCGCCGGCTTCCCTGATACCGGCCGCTGATGCGGACTACCCGTCGGGAAGCGACTTCGCCATCGTCAATCGCCTGCAAACCAGCACGATTGATACATTCGAGTGTGCCGATGCAGGTTGTCATCACCCCTCGCGCGCTGGCGCAGAGACGGTCGAAGGCTGATTTCTGGAGTTATCGACAATGAACAGGAATTCTAAAGTAAAGGAGGGAGCCAATACCTATAAAAGAGGCCAGGGTGACGAATCGGCAGGTGAGTCCTGTTGATTGGAATTGATATGATTTAATTAAAATTAAAGTTTTCCAATGCCGACGTGTCGGATTCGATGAGATCCAATGCCTCATAGGTATAACGCTTTTGAGCTTTCACCGCCCGGGTATAGAGCTCATGTAGCGCGTGGTATTCACCCGGCAGCTGCTGGTCGAATTCCACAGTTTCGAATTTCGCCATCAGCGCCTTGGCATCGTCGATGAGCCGCTGCAGCTCTGCCAACACGAATTCGTAGTCTTCCACTGTCATTGAAACTACCTGGAACGGTGAGTTTGACATATGAGAACACACACAAGCTCCAGCCATTGGGCCGATTAAAGAAGCATTTTGGTGTCTGATCGGCAGTCGAGAGCAGGAGGCAAAAAGGCCGGCTTGCGCCGGCCTTCAAGTGCGACTTCAACTTCGCCTGGCGGATTACTGTAGTAGAGAAAGAATGCCTTGCGGGAGCTGGTTGGCCTGGGCTAGAACCGAGGTTCCAGCCTGCTGCAGAATTTGCTCACGAGTCATGTTGGAGACTTCTGTTGCGTAGTCGGCATCCATGATCCGAGAACGAGCCGCGGAAAGGTTGGTGCTCGTGGCTTGGCTATTCTGAATGACTGATTCCAGGCGATTATCGAATGCACCCAGCTCACTACGCTTAGCATCGACTCGCTGTATGGCGTCGTCAATGGCCTCGAGTGGTTTGGCGGGCGTGCGAAGACGCTGGGCAACATCGGATTCATACAGAGTTATCGTCGTAGAATTGTCTGCAACGTTGGTGTAGATGACTTTTTCCATGGGGTAATACAGGATGACATCCCCGTTGCCGTTTGTGGTCTGCAATAGGTAGTCGCCTTCCTGATTCCGAACCACCTCGGCGGTTTTATAAGCATCTACGTCGTCAGACGAGTCTGTGACGTTGAAGTGATAGCCACCATCGGAATCGCCTACCATCACGTCATTGTGGCGGCTGCCGTCTAGTTCGACATAATTGACGGTAACATTGCCGTTTGTCGGTTTCAGGTGAACGTAAGACGTTTGGTTGGAGACGTACGGTTCATCGGAAACCTCCAGCTTGGAGGAACGTTCACTATTGACGACAATGCTACTAGAGGCGCCGTCAGTGGTGAAACTAACGTGGGCATCGTAGTACGCATATTGGTCATCATCGCCTTTCTCCTCAATGTAGTAATAACCACCGAGGTAGACGAGGTTCAGGTTAGGATCACTGCTTGCATCGGTGCCGTCCAGCGTCAGACTGTAATTGTCGCTGGTCTTGGCAATTTGTGGCGCATAACGAATTTCATACGGCGAGCCGCCGATCTGGTTCTCGTCGACGCTTGTATCCGATAACGCACGCGCCGTCAGCCGGTTATTGTCGGAATCGAAGGTGATTTCAGCCTGATAATAACGGGACTGCCCGGATTCGGTAGTCTGAATCCAGTAGTCACCACCCGCCCTTACGATTTCGCTAGCACCGGCGCTCATGGCGTTACCTTCGCTATCCTCGTATTGCCGCGAGTAAATATACTCACCAGCCATGGTATTGGCAGTGGCATCTTCCACGGTGATCGATACCGTGCTCTTGCGAGTATCGGTATCATGCGTTGCCGTGGTGCGCTGCTCCATCAGACGCCCGCCTTCACTCTCAAGCTGTACTACGTCGCGACTGCCTGAACGGGGGATATCGACGAGATTGGGGTTTCCGCTTGGGGGCTTGTAGGACAGCGTCGTGTAGTCAACGTCATCCAATGGAATGGAATTTGCCGTTCCGACAAGTTGGTCCACCGGCGCTACAGTATTGGGTTCACCTTGGATAGTGAGTTTCTCGAGGCCCAATGCTTCGGCACTGAATCCGGGGGGGGTGAGGTCTACGCTCAGCGTCTCACCATCATTGGCGCCGATCTGCAAAGTTCTGGTACCAGCACTGCCATCGAGTAGCGAAATGCCGTTGTAGCTCGTCTCCTGATTGAGCCGATCTATTTCTTTGAGGTTAAGGTTAATCTCGGCCTGAATCTTGTCACTACTATCACCGTCGTAAATCCCGTTGAGCCCCTGAACAGTCAATTCGCGCACGCGCTGCAAGCGCTCGTTGATTTCATCGAGCGCCCCCTGAGCGGTCTGCGACATCGAGATACCGTCATTGGCATTGCGCTGAGCCTGATTCTGCCCGCGAATCTCTGAGGTCATCCGGTTACCGATCGCCTGCCCAGCGGCGTCATCCTTGGCACCGTTGACGCGCAGACCGGAAGCCAGACGCTCCAGCGAGGTGGATAGACCATTCGAAGCGCGGCCCTGATTCTGCTGGGCCTTGAGGGAGAGAAGATTGGTATTGATGACCGGCATGACGAGAGCTGGCTCCGGAAAAATTGGGAGGCATTTCAACATCATCGGCTGCACGGCGGCATTCTTTAGCGTGATTCACGAAAAGGGGAATAGCTAGCCATGGGGCTCATCTGTAACCCAGCCCCAGCGAATGGCCGGGCAGCGGTAGTTCATCCAGCGCTGCCGCGCAGAGTAAACCCAAGGGGGTATAAAAAAGGACGAGCAGGGGGGTCGGCGGATCGACCAGCGATACCAACGTGCGGTAGCTGGGCTAGCAAGCGAGCCGAATGAGTCGAGAGTGTCATGAACTCGCCTCTCAGCGCTACCTGCCGGACAGCGGTTACCCCGGCTTATTCATGAGGCCGGCCCGAAAACGAAGATAGCGGATGGTATTCTCTTGAAAATTCAGTGTGTTCCGCCAAGAATCTGAACCAAGAGAGCCATCCGCTATGGGTGAAAGCCTATCCACCT
>NZ_JAXOVV010000057.1:0-3810 GCF_036663415.1 Salinicola sp. 4072
CTGCTCGAACGTCTCCAGGCGTACGAGGACGACGTGCTGCGTTTCCTCGACGACCCCGCCGCGCCCTTCACCAATAACCAAGGGGAGCGTGACCTGCGGATGACCAAGGTCCAGCAGAAGATTTCAGGCTGTTTCCGCTCCTGGGAAGGTGCCGAGATCTTCTGCCGGATGCGCAGCTTCCTCTCGACGGCGGTCAAGCAGGGCCTGGCAGCGCACACCGCACTGGAACAGTTGTTTGCCGGTGAAGTGCCCGAATTCATGCGTCGGGACGGCCTGGATCAGGCAGCGTGACCTGAATAGTTACAATCCATTTTTTGTTTGGGCTGACGGAAAGCGGTAGCTTGAGTAGTGACAGAGCCGTAAGGTTCGACGGCGATAGGGCCAAGGTCGCTGCCGTCTTCCGGCGCCGGATACCAGGTATCGATTGTGCGCAGGGCATTACCCAACTTCTGGGAGTGAATGGCAGCGTTATCGTCATCGCCGATCTTGTAAAGCGTCTTGCTCTTGTCACCGCGAGAACGATCCAGGATCAGTTCCTGAGACGGGAAGACTTCTTGACCAGCGCCGACACGAGCAAAAGCCACTATGTCCAACAGCAGGTAGCGATCACCTGCCAGAGCTTCGGCGATCAGCTTGCCTAGCTCGCGTGTCTGGTCGTTGCCTTCGAAATTGCGTAACGACAGATCAAGGGCGTTGAAGGTCCACTGCTTCTCGGCCTGCCCTCCCTTCATCTGGCTGACTACGACTTCGATCTGCTCGGCCCCCACCCGATTGCGCCATAGGAAGCGGCCATTAGCGAGGTTGCAAGCATAGCGGTGAGCGAGCTCGCCAAAGCCATGCTCGTTGACGTAGCCCGTTACGGTTTGCTTCAGCTTGTTCTGATATTCGGCGTTGTTACAGGCAGAGGGAGTGCCTGCGCCTGCCAGTACACGCAGGGTAAAACGCACGGCTAGCGTATCGGCATCGTGAGGCAGCGCGGCCACGTCGACGGTCTGAAGGTTGGGGTTTTCAATAGCGGCATCGAGCTTCGCCGGGTCTTGGTCTTTTGCTTTCAGGCGATTGGAAATGGTGCCTCGTACCGACTTTTCGCGTACCGGAACAAGATTCCACTGTGCTGCCTGAGCGCGATCTTCCCAGTTACCGGCGCGGAACAGCGCATCGGATGGATCGAGCTTACGCTCAAAAGCCAGGACAGTAGTTTTTAAAGCATCGTTTTTCTTAGCCATGCGTATGTCTCCTTGATGATTAGTCTTCAATGGAATGGGTCAGGGCGTAGTCATTAGTGAGGCGATAGACACCTCGTTCGATATCGTTTTCCACGAACCACATCAATGCATCGGGATGGCGCAGCCGGTGCGGGCTCACCCATTCACCAACCGAGTAAAGGCTTTCCACGAACTGAAACGGCACATTTGGGTCCCGAGCGTTGGCGACTTCACCCGGCTGGTAGAGATCCGAGATGGCGCCGTAACCAACAGGGATGGGGACAAGCCAGCCGGGGAACGGTCGGCGCACCTGCCACTCCACTTGTTGTTTGTCGTTTTCGTCGACGGTGACGTGGCATTCGTGATTGAGCCGCGACAGATCGAGCCAGGCATCCAGCGCCGTGGCATTGGCATCTTGCGCTTTCAGCGCTTCGGTATGCGCACGGAGGCGGTCATCGCGCAGCACCAACGCGAAGCCGGGTAATAGACGACGTCGGAGACGATTCCACTGTTTCTTCCGCTTGTCCTCGTTGTCGTCAAAGCTGATCAATTCCGGCCGATAGCGCTTCTCGCCCATTGCTGGCATGACACTGCCCCCGGCGATTCGCATTCCCTGCACCTGGTCGAAGATCTGGCGGGCGAGCGCCTGCCGGCTATCGAAACTGTCGAGCTCCTCACCCTCGGAACCCACGCCAATCAGCAGGGTAATCTCGAGATGTGCACGCCCCTCCTCGACGATGGCAGCCGTATTGCCACTTTTGTCGACAGGGTTACGCGTCAGGTGAAATGCCTTGATAACCCCACCTTCGGTCACCTGCGGCTCGATCCGGTGACAGACAACGCCGACGCCCTCGAAGATGAGCCTGGTCTCGTCGGGCAGATTGCGTTCAAGCGCCTGAATCGCACCTATGAAGGCACTCATGGCGGGGAAGCCCCAAGTCATCGGGCTGGAGATCGCGTTGGCGTTCTGGATGCGCAGGTGCGGCAACACGAGAAGATGGTCGAGACGATCGTTCATGCGGCGTCTCCTTCATCGTCATCGTCGTTGCGTAGCGCGTCCTGCATATCGTCAAGCTGGCGGCGAAAGCTTTCCAGCACGCTATCGAACTCGCCCTTCCAGTGTGCGTGCTCAACATCACCGAAGTTGAGCGCACTCTTGTAATTTAGCCTGCCGTTCAACCAGTTGGCGGCGCGAATGCTGATGCTTTCCGACCAATCCGACTGGCGGCGCGCGGCCGCGAACTCGTTGTCCAACTCGGCCCGGCCCGGGTCGAGCCAGAACTGCTCGTCCGGCGCCAGGCGGCAACGCTCATCCATCGTCCATCCCGGTTTCAACGAGTGAATTTCAACAGTGAAAATCATCAGCTCATCGGCGAGCATCGCGGTCAGGTCGTCACGTAGATCGCGCGTATGCATGTTCTTTGCAGGGTCGGATTCGAGGAACCGTTTCAAGTCATTGAGGATTAGCCGAACTTCGGGACGCCCCTGGAACGAACGAAATGATTCGTTCATCGGTGCATAGACCGACCGCGACTGCCAGCTGGGCGGTAGCGACGCGAGCAGATAATTCTGGCCGCCGCGCTCGCTGTTGAGCTGTGAAATATTCTGCGGTTTAGTGCCGCCAAGCTTCTGGACCGCGAGATTGGGGTAACTGGTGTAACCGCCGTCAAACGCGGTGCGCTCACGCAGTGCCTTTCGCGCCGCCTTGTTGTGGTCGCCATAGAACCAGATGTTCGGGCTGACTTGCGCATAGAAACGGTGTGTAAGCGATGTGGCGTAGAGCGGTGCCAGCAAGCGGAAGCCGGTGTTATCGGCAGGATCATCGCCGACCAGCCAGTAAACTTGCTTAAGCCGAGCATCAGTAGAGACTTTCAGGTTTTTCCTATTTAGAAGGACACTGTATACATCCGAATCGTCATCCGTACCCATGCCCCTCGCAAAAGCCGACAGGGCGTCTTGATCCATTCCACTAAGCCATTCACTAAATTTCCTACCCTCGAAACGAGTACCGAGAAGCAAATACAGTTCGTACGCTGCAGAGTTAACCGCTCCATTGCCAGTCGCGTCCGCCAAACTCTCATCATCTGGCAATACATGCGACCCTACCTCTACTCGGCTTGGCAGGCTTCCAAAGTCTATTAAGAGATTTGCAACCTGCTTTACCTGCGGGTCAGGGTGCGTCGCCTTAGCAATATGTGTGGCAATAGCAACCCCGGGAGCACTACTCGCTCCTTTCACCAAAATACTTTTCAGCACATATTTTTCATGGGCTCTTTTTATCTCTGACTTGGCTTGCGCGTCGGTTCTACCCTCGAATTTGGCAAGCTTATTATCCAAGCGTCGCTGAACATGAGCGTTCATTTGTTGCAACATGGACTCACCACGGGTGGTAAGCGTCGTTTCTCTATGCATTCACTCAATCCTCCCTGCGCACAGATTGCGTTAGAACTTTTCTGGTTTTCGTAAACGAGCTGCCGCTATCCCGGCTTATTCATGAGGTCGGTCTGAAAACGAAGATGGCGAGTGGTTTTCTCTTGTAGAATCAGGATGTTCCTGCCAGAACACGATTCAAGAGGACCACTCGCCATGGGTGAAACCCTAACGA
>NZ_JAXOVV010000058.1:0-3762 GCF_036663415.1 Salinicola sp. 4072
AAGAGCCTGGAGGGTAGAATCGGTCATGGCGTATCCACTCGTGTTGGTTGAGATCTTGGTCGTGATCAATCAACAGGATACGCCACCCTTCCTACCTCCTCCCATCCACCAGACTTGAGCTTAACTCTTCGGTTAAGCCGCGACAGTGTTTGCACCGCCTGAATGCCTGACAGCTTCTTATCCACATACATGCTGTGAAGCAGTGGCTGGTCAAATCCGGTTTGGTATTTTTCAGCGACCAGTAACACCTGATATTCCTCGGTGTTGAATTTATCCGGTAGCTCAGACTCCTTGATGCCCTCGTTCATACCGACTTCGGTAAACGTCTTGTCAGCATATTCCTTGAGAGCGATCTCCCCCGAGAAGGCTACGAGGGACTTCACATCCGTATAGCCTTTAGATTTGATGTACTTGTCAAAGCCCAGCTTGTAGCGCACCGCATGTTCACGAGAGCTGGTCACTACCATGGCTTTTGCCCGGCCACCGATCTTGTGGCGGGTATGGGTGCGAAAGTGCTCAACGATCACCTCAACCTTCTGCGCTATCTCATAGTCGTGGAAGGAAACAAAACGAGCTAGCGCCCGCGCGGCCTTGCGGCGCGGCACTTCAGGGTCATCCTCCACCTTCTGGATCAGCTTGTAATAACGCTTGTAGCAAGTGTAGTGGGCTAACACGTCATGGATAAAGCCCTCTTCAATGGCCTGCCTCATACTGTAGTGATGGAACGGAGCTTCCCCGTTTCGTCCTGGCTCGTTGAACACGGCCATGGTCTTGAACTTGGGGGTAGCGGTGAACGCAAAAAAGCTCAGGTTGGGCTGTTTGGCACGTTTGAGCTGCTCACGGATGAGTTCCTTTTTGGCTTCTTCGCTAAGGCTCTCGTCTTCCATGTCCAGCAACTGCTCAGCGATGGCTGACTCGATGCCATCCTTGTTGAGAATTTTCCGCAGCTCCATGGCCGTTTCGCCACTTTGCGAGCTGTGAGCCTCATCCACAATCACCGCGAAGCGTTTGCCTTCCGTCGAAATTGAAATGCCTTTGCCTTTCTGTTCCAGCGTGCGAATGGCCTGACTGATGAAGGGGAATTTCTGGATAGTCGAAATGATGATCGGCACGCCGTCAGCCAGCGCCTTGGCCAGTTGCTGAGTGTTCTCGTCGATCTTCTGAACAACGCCCAACTTGTGCTCGAATTGGAAGATGGTGTTCTGCAATTGCTGGTCGAGTACCCGGCGATCAGTAATCACCACCACGGAATGGAATACTTTCTCGTTGTTGGCATCGTGCAGACTGGACAAACGATGAGCCAACCAGGCAATGGAGTTGGATTTACCGGAACCCGCAGAGTGCTGTACGAGATAGTTATGGCCGGAGCCCTTGGCTTTTGCGTGCTGGGTCAGAGACCTTACGGCATCCAGTTGGTGGTACCGGGGGAAAATCAGCGTTTCCTTGCGGTGGCGCTTGATTCCCTTTTCGGTCACGACCGTTTTCTCTTCTACCTGAAGGTGCAGAAAACGGGCGAGGATATCCATCAGGCTGTCCCGCTCCAGCACCTCTTCCCAGAGGTAGGCGGTACGAACCTCACCTTCCATGGGCGGGTTGCCAGCGCCGTGATTAAAACCCCGGTTGAAAGGCAGGAAAAAGGTATCCTTACCCTCCAGGTGCGTGGTCATAAATGCTTGCTCGGTATCTACTGCAAAATGCACCAGGCAGCGATTCTTGAAGGCGAACAGCGGGTCTTTGGGGTTCCGTTCGAAGCGGTACTGGGACTTGGCATTTTCTACCGTCCATCCAGTCGCCGACATGGCATTTTTCAGCTCCAATGTGGCAACTGGGAGGCCGTTCACAGCAAGCACCATGTCCGGAATTGCACCGGTCTTTGTATGTACCTGACGAACCACGGTAAGCCTGTTCGCGGCGTAGCGTGCAGCCGCGCCGGTATCAATACTGGTATTGGGAGCAAAATAAGCCAGCTTCACCGACTTGCCGACGCACTTGAAGCCCTCGCGCAGCACGGTCAGGGCGCCTTTTGCGGCCAGTTCCTTGGTGAGCGCATCCAAGAGCATGCTGTCGGCCTTGCTCGAATCCAGGTTGTTCAACCGCTCCCAGATCTTGGGTTGTGTCTTCTGCACAAAGCTCACGACATCCCCCGGGAACAAGGCTGTTTCAGCATCGAAACTGGTGGGATCCCCCTTTTGACAGATAGCCACCCTGGGTGATCAGCGCCTGCTCTATGGCGTTCTCAAAGTCTATTTCTTTGTGCATAACCTATGTTCCTTTTTAAAACTTGGCTGGGTTCCAGCGACTACTCTTGGTCAGAATCGTCGTTCTGCTGCTTTCCCAGCTTCTTCTGAGCGTTTTCTACTTGTTTGACGCTTTTATCCGGCGTGGGCAGGTTTTCTGGCATGGTACCGCCCAGTTCGCCAATGGTTTGTCGAACCTTCTGGCCTACCTCGAAATGGGTTTTGTTGGCGTTCTGCTTACCCTGAATGTTGTCCCGGCGAAGCTTCTCTTCTGCCTACGTGGCACGGAACAGATTGGCAGCGAGCTCTGTGCTCCCCATGTAGTCCAGAATCTTGTGGCTCTTTTTGAGCCCTTTTCTGGCGTGTAAATCCTTGGCACCCAGCCCCCCGTATAGCCCTTTGTAGCCATGATCCTGAAAAATGGCGTAATCCAATGGGGTCTCCACGCCAGCATCCTGGGCAGCCGCCGCCAGGTACTTGTTGTGGGCGATAAGCTCCTTACGGATTGCCAGGCGCTTCTCATCCTCGGAGAGGGATGTGAACTGCTCGCTGTCCTCCAGCTCCTGTCGGCGTGTCTGGATAGCAAAGTAGGTCTGGCCGTTGGCGATGACCGGCTTCGTAGGGTCGCCGTTCTGGACGATCAGGTAGCAGGCATAGCGTGACAGGTGGGCATCCGGTACCGGGCGTTGCGCGCCGGAGCCTATGTCGACCATTTTGCTGACGTCAGCAAAATGGTCTGCAACCTCGTTTCCTGACTTCGCGCAGGCCTGCTTCGCCTTATCAATAACCTGAACAAAATTTCGCCACTGCTGGTACTCCAAGAGCGGTGCCAGCTCCCTGGCTGACCAGAACTCGTTGCCATGCTCATCCTCTCTGCGGATGCCTTCAAAGCTCTCGTGGTGGGTATTGGTGGACGGCGTATCAGCCATGGGCAACCTCCCTTTGCTCAGTAGTAGGTATGCAGAAGTCCCGTACGTCGATTTTGCCGGTGACAGCATTGGTGATCAGGGCTGCGCGGTATTCGTTTAACTTATCTATAACTAAGCGAACTTTCGCAATCCGATCCTCTACTTGAGATACTTCTTTATCTAAGTACTGGACAATAGCTCGCTGCTCGCTGATATCGGGAATTGGAATCCATAACTTTTTCAGGTCGTCTTGACTGAGATTGGGCTGCCCACCACCGCTTGAAAGTGATATTAAGATGGGTTTTCGCATCCGAAGCCAGTAGTAAACGAAGCGAGTATCGAACACTGTAGGTTGAGAATAAACGCAGCAAGCTTGATTGACGGTAGCATCTACCCCGAATATTCCAAGTCGACCAATCGTAGCACCATACATAGCTATGGCTACGCTTTGTCTGAAAAATGATGTCTTGCTAGCCTTTCCTCCCTCAGACTTGGAGGTATTGTCATGGCAGGACGTTACGAGATTTCCGATCAGGGTTGGACATTGATTGAAGATATCGTTTCGCCTGGCACGCCCGCTGGGCGTGGACGCCCACGCCGCGATGACCGGCAGATGC
>NZ_JAXOVV010000059.1:0-3744 GCF_036663415.1 Salinicola sp. 4072
TTATATGATCGGTTACTACAGCAGCCTCCGGCCGCACAAGCATAACGATGGGATACCGCCGAATTTGGCAGAAAAGAACTACTGGAATGCTCAAAGCTCGGTGGCCAAAAGCACTTGACCACTACACTTTCTGAGCTGCCTGGGCGGCAGCGAACGCTATGGTGATTACGCTATCGCCGTCGAGTTCTTTCTGAGCTGCCTGGGCGGCAGCGAACAATCAGACAGACGATCTGATCGACATGATCCGTTTCTGAGCTGCCTGGGCGGCAGCGAACTTTCAATTTCTCTACTCCTCCGATTAATCTTCCTTTCTGAGCTGCCTGGGCGGCAGCGAACGCCGAGGCGTCGTTGCTCGTGCTGTAGGTGTTTTTCTGAGCTGCCTGGGCGGCAGCGAACGAATCAGGATAGGTCAGCTTCGAGTCGATGACTTTCTGAGCTGCCTGGGCGGCAGCGAACCCAGCCGCCGCCCTGACCGGCGGCGCGGGGGTTTTCTGAGCTGCCTGGGCGGCAGCGAACGTGGTCGATCAACTCAACGGCTACTGGTTACTTTTCTGAGCTGCCTGGGCGGCAGCGAACTGACATTCATTGACGGCCTAGTTGGCCGCTAATTTCTGAGCTGCCTGGGCGGCAGCGAACCGCTGCCCACGGTTATGTGGTGTGTTGATCATTTTCTGAGCTGCCTGGGCGGCAGCGAACCTGGGCATTGAGAACACACCTGAAGCACTGGTTTTCTGAGCTGCCTGGGCGGCAGCGAACATCGATAGGTCGGCTGGACATGCCGCCGGATTTTTCTGAGCTGCCTGGGCGGCAGCGAACTTGCCGGTGCGCAACGTCAAGCCAGAGATCACTTTCTGAGCTGCCTGGGCGGCAGCGAACGGCACCGCCGCGAACATCCAGCTTGCTCGGCGTTTCTGAGCTGCCTGGGCGGCAGCGAACATAGCGATGTCGCGCCAGTATTGGGAGATAATTTTCTGAGCTGCCTGGGCGGCAGCGAACAGGCCAGATAATGACGGCGCAGCTGACGATATTTTCTGAGCTGCCTGGGCGGCAGCGAACCGAAATAGTCGCACACACTCAGACGAGCAGGTTTTCTGAGCTGCCTGGGCGGCAGCGAACCCTGAGAACGCGATAGACCGTCTCGCACTCGTTTTCTGAGCTGCCTGGGCGGCAGCGAACCGCGTGTCGGAAGACCATTCGTGCGTGATCCCTTTCTGAGCTGCCTGGGCGGCAGCGAACCCGTTCGATGGCGAGTATCAGCTGCCGGTCGATTTCTGAGCTGCCTGGGCGGCAGCGAACAAGCGATCTTCCGTCGACGACACGATTCTTAGTTTCTGAGCTGCCTGGGCGGCAGCGAACATCGAGCCGGAGCACGTCTACAAGCGCTTCCCTTTCTGAGCTGCCTGGGCGGCAGCGAACTGGCGTTCCCATCATCAGCGCCAGGGGTCGTATTTCTGAGCTGCCTGGGCGGCAGCGAACCGTGGCCTGCGGGACACAGCCCTTTCTCAGATTTTCTGAGCTGCCTGGGCGGCAGCGAACATGCCGGAATCCTGGCGACGTGCAACAGTGGATTTCTGAGCTGCCTGGGCGGCAGCGAACAGCGATTACCCGCTGGCTGAGGACGTGACTCGTTTCTGAGCTGCCTGGGCGGCAGCGAACTGCCCATCCAGCTATGCCGATAAAGCCGTCACATTCTGAGCTGCCTGGGCGGCAGCGAACGACCGTTCAACGCCGCCCATCCACACTGTAAAATTCTGAGCTGCCTGGGCGGCAGCGAACGGCTCGCCATCGGTTGAATCGGTTCTGAATCAATTCTGAGCTGCCTGGGCGGCAGCGAACAAACAAGCGCTCCAGCAGATTTTCGGGGCCGAATTCTGAGCTGCCTGGGCGGCAGCGAACATGGCCGGACTACTCGGCAACATCGGTATTCAATTCTGAGCTGCCTGGGCGGCAGCGAACTCCTCGACCGCCAGTTTCATGAGCCGCTGCCAATTCTGAGCTGCCTGGGCGGCAGCGAACGCTGACTATGACTCAGGGCGCTCTCCCCTACTATTCTGAGCTGCCTGGGCGGCAGCGAACGCGTTCGTCCATGCCTGGGGTGGCCTGAACGTATTCTGAGCTGCCTGGGCGGCAGCGAACGCTGCTGGCGATGCCGACCACCTTGTCCTTCAATTCTGAGCTGCCTGGGCGGCAGCGAACCAGCGGCGGTGCCGCGCCTTGTTTTCCCGGATATTCTGAGCTGCCTGGGCGGCAGCGAACACGCTGGCTGCCCTGGCCGACTACCGCTACCAATTCTGAGCTGCCTGGGCGGCAGCGAACCTTGAAAGCGAGCCGCTGACCAAGTTCCTCGAATTCTGAGCTGCCTGGGCGGCAGCGAACCTGGATCGCGATGGAGCTGGCCTACATCTGCCATTCTGAGCTGCCTGGGCGGCAGCGAACTCCAGCTGCTTGAGCGCCTTGCGCATGGCGATATTCTGAGCTGCCTGGGCGGCAGCGAACGACCGGGCGCGGGGCGGTAGGGCTTGGGATAGATTCTGAGCTGCCTGGGCGGCAGCGAACCGCCACCTGCAGACCGGCATCCAGCTGCTATTATTCTGAGCTGCCTGGGCGGCAGCGAACTATGCCAACCAGCCGCCGCCCGTGGGCCAGCCATTCTGAGCTGCCTGGGCGGCAGCGAACCTTCAGCACGCGGTGACGGCGCGTCGATCGCTTATTCTGAGCTGCCTGGGCGGCAGCGAACATGGTGAACAGCATGCGCCCGGCCTTTACGGCATTCTGAGCTGCCTGGGCGGCAGCGAACTAGAGGTTACTACAAATAACGTCCTGATTGTTAAAGAGCTTTGGATGAAAAAAGCGACATCCCCCTTTTCTGGGCAATGTCGCTAACTAATTGATTTTAAAAGACCCATTTTTGGTTTGCAAAAAAGGGTCAGAACCAGGGCACCGTGGCTTCCGAGCTCAAGCCGTAGTGATTGAAACTACCGACAGCGGGCTGCGACTGCGTCTTGCCGTGTTCAATGAACAGCGCAAAGCGCTGACCGCTGGATCGGCTGCTGACTTGCACGAATGGCAAGGCGATTTGCCGTGCAGCGGGCTTCTCCATCAGGCGCTGCGCTTCATCGAACTCGATGCCATGGCGCTTGGCATAGCGTTTTGCGCGGCTTGGACTGCCCGTATTGAACTGCCTGCGCTGAACGACCCGATAGCTCACCTCGGCGGGCACCGGCTGAACGGCTTCGAGCTGCACATGATCCCGCATGCCGGTGAGCCACGGCATCGCCATCAGTTGCTCCAGCCGTTCCTTGCTGCCATGCAACCGCAGCCGATCGCCCGGCGTACGGGCGCGCACGCCGAACTTGTGATCAGGGAAGCTGACGCCGATGTCATTGGCATCCAGATCGAAAAGCGCACGATGCAGCTTGCCGTAGAGCGCCCCCATCAATATGGCGGGCGGGAAATCCGGATCGGGGCGCAGGCGAATGTCGAGATAGTGGTCCATGGCTTACTCCACATCGCCGAAAACGCCGCCACGAATCAGGGTCGCCATGACAAAGTGCTGCTGTTCTACAGGTGGAACTTGGTCTTCTTTAGCCCATTTATCTAATAGGTTATAAAAATCCATTGTAACTATTCAGGTGGCTGCGGATGGCATGTCGCCAACCACCTGATTTTTTTGGCATAGTGTGCCTGATCCTTCGGCACGTCTATGCGGTGACATGACCATCAGCGATATCAACGTCGACGAGG
>NZ_JAXOVV010000060.1:0-3106 GCF_036663415.1 Salinicola sp. 4072
GGGGAAATTTCAGCGTTTTGGCATTACTCAACAGCTATTCGCGCTGAAGAAGCCGATCCTGATAAGCGATGCCACCAGTCAGTACCTTCAGACCGCTCAATCAGCACCCTCGTGAATGAGGCGGGTCAAGATGACGGCACAGAAGCGCAAGGCCTGAAAAAGCTTTCTACTGAACTCCGGTGCAGGAAAGCTAACAAAAAGCTGCACGCGGATAAATTACTCGCTACGCTCCTAGTTTACCGGTGAGCTTGGCGTGATCAAGAGATATTAAATAATGTTTGATGAGTACACGAAGTACGAACAAAAAGCCCACAGGGCTATGAACCAAGTTTCAATTGTATTTGATTTGGCACGGGCTGCTGAGAAAATGTGCGAATGGAAGAATGTTGGCAGCAGTAATAAACCCGGGATATTCATGACGGAGGGCTCGAAATAAAGATAGCGGATGGTATTCTCTAGAGAAATCAGTGTGTTCCGCCAAGAACCTGATTCCAGAGGACCATCCGCTATGGGTGAAACTGTATCCCCCATGACACCCTCCTTCAATGGCTCCGTACGTGTCCAGCTCAGCGGCCATGCCACCAGCAGTGATGCCGGGGCGCTGGTACTTCGCGAAGCCCTCGATCGCAGCGGTGTCATGGCCGCACTTGACCACCACTTGGTCGATTCCCGAAACCCGCTACGCATCCGTCATTCGCTGGCGAGCCAGTTGCGTACCGTCGTTTTGCAGCGTGCTATGGGTTGGATCGACCTGAGTGATACCGCCACGCTGCGTCACGACCCGCTTTGGCACCTGGTGTGCAGCGATGCACGCGGCCTGACGCCGCTGGACGAGGCGCGTCCGTCCCAGGCGACGCTGTCGCGATTGCTCAACTGCCTGGGCACGGATGCCAACATCGATACCGTCCACGAAGGCCTGCTGCGCCTGGCCATCTGGCGATGGCGCTCGCTGCCGTGGATCCAGCGGCCCCGTCATGTGACCCTGGACATCGATGGGCTGCCGATTGAGGTGTTCGGCCATCAGAGCGGCTCGGCCTACCACGGCCATGTGGGCAGCCGGATCTACTCGCCGCTGATCGCCTCCCTCGCCGAGACCGGCGACCTGGTGGGTGGCCTGCTGCGCGAGGGCAATGCCGGCCCGGCCGAGGAGGCCGATACCTGGATCCCCCACCTGGTTCAGCGCCTGGCGGAAGGTCTGAACCTGGCGATTGACCAGGTCCTTGTCCGCCTGGATGCCGGCTTCACCGACAACGCGACACTGGAGGCCATGGACGCGCGGGAGATCGATTATCTGGGCCGTTTGAAAAGCAACTCGGTACTGCAGACGCAGGCCGAGCCTTATCTCAAGCGGCCTCGCGGTCGGCGGCCTGAGACGTCTCGCGAGTGGTGCCATGATCTCGACTACCAGGCCGGCTCCTGGACGTCACCACGGCGCGTCGTGCTGGTGGTGCAGGAGAACCCCGACGACCTGCTGCTGCACAGCTTTTTCCTGGTGACCAACCTCAGCAAGCTCGATTATCCAGCGGAGAAAGTGCTGGCCCTGTACCGCAAACG
Source organism: Salinicola sp. 4072 (assembly GCF_036663415.1). Classification (NCBI taxonomy): domain Bacteria; kingdom Pseudomonadati; phylum Pseudomonadota; class Gammaproteobacteria; order Oceanospirillales; family Halomonadaceae; genus Salinicola; species Salinicola sp. 4072. The sequence goes on from NZ_JAXOVV010000060.1 coordinate 1,555, forward strand.
TGGCAAGGCCGAGGCCCACATGGGCGAGCTGAAATCGGCGCTCAATGTCCACTTGTCCTCGACGGATCGCGGCGCCTCCACGGTGCAGCAGGTGATGGCCCGAAATCAGGTCAGCCTGCTGCTGAGCCTGTATGCCTACGAGCTGCTGCATGGCCTGCGTTGTCTGCTGGAGCGGCAAACCCGCCAGGGCTGGAGCCTGATGCGGGTGCGCGAACAGGTGCTCAAGGTCGCGGCCACGCTCACCGTCCATGCACGGCGGGTGACGGTGCACCTCGGCGCCGCGGCCGACAAATGGTGGCCGACGCTATTGCGCGGTCTTCCCCAGCTTGCACCATTGGAGTAGTCACCGGCCCAGCGCAACACCTCACCACGATCGGCAGAAAACAGCCGAGGGCTCTTCCTGCGTCCCCCATCATAGAAAGTGCCATGTGGTGATAAGTAGGCACATCGGCAAGAACCAAACAGCATAATCAGAGGTGCCTGGCAGCGCTCAAGTCAGGCCGTAGGTACCAACCTGTTCGCCAGAAGCCCACCTCGAGCTCCTGGTGAATAATGCGGGATAAAGCATGGTCTGAAGGCCCTTTTATTGAAACACCTGCTAATCAAAGAACAATTGATCGGAGCTTTCCCTATATTGTAAGAGCCAGCATAGAAGCCAGAGTGATAGCTAAACGAACTGATCATATCTTTCAGAAAGAAGCTGAAAGTGGCATGAAGAAAATAGATCTCCCAGAAGTGGATGGGTCTAGAGTAGAGCCCTACATTGCGAAAGCGGCGATAATCGAACAGTTTGAACTTTTTAAAGAAATATGTGTATTATTTCAAGCTCCCTTTAACAAGAAAAGAGCTGAAAAGCTGCGCGGCTGTGTAGACGATGCTATTCTTGATCGTTTAATTTCCGCAGTAACAAGGAGGAATGAATTGACTCATCAGGACGAATGTCAACCGCCTACCATGCGGGAAGCAGTTGAGTATTTCTATGATATTACAGAGCTCGCTGTCCAGCTTGGCTCTTTAGCGAGCGAAGGGTTGGCGTAGATTTGAAACCGCGCAAGATGACCCGTCGAAGCTCTATCCAGCATGGTTTTGGGAGACAGTAGTTGAGACCTTCTATTTTACAGGTATTAGGCTAAATCAGTTGCTACATATTAAGGCTAAGGATGTTGATCTTAAAAGAATGATCCTGGTAACTTCGTTTGAAGGATCCAAAACCTATTCTGAGTCCGTGGTGCCGATCGCAGATGGGTTGTATCCTTACATTGCAAAACTGATGCTTGCGGCTCATCGTGAAGGTTTTAAACGTGAAGATCAGCTATTTAATGTGAACCGGTTTTCACGTAGGCATCGCCGCATGGAGATGGACATAAATCAAGTCGAACACTTTTTTAAGAGGCTGTCAGGATTCTGTGGTACGCGGATCACGCCTCATCCCGCCTCATTCACGAGGGTGCTGATTGAGCGGTCTGAAGGTACTGACTGGTGGCATCGCTTATCAGGATCGGCTTCTTCAGCGCGAATAGCTGTTGAGTAATGCCAAAACGCTGAAATTTCC
>NZ_JAXOVV010000061.1:0-2513 GCF_036663415.1 Salinicola sp. 4072
GTGCTCAGCCTGGGCGAACGAGATCTGTTTCATCGGGAGGCTCTGTCAGACGGTGGCAGGAAGGTCAGATTCTACCCCACCGGTGCCGATCAGGCAGCTGTGGCGGGATTTATGCAGCGTTTCCTTAGTTGGATGCCGAACTCCTTAAAACAATCGATCATCCTGGTTTGATGTCGCCGATAGTCAAAATCAGTCATGCTGGGGCCATGGAACTCTTCGTTTGACAGCTCGATTAATTCCTCGATCCTCTTAAGGTTTTGCATATATCTTTCTGATGTCTTTAGACTTCCTTCTTGGGAATCCTTGTATGCCAAGTTGTACCATTCCATGAAATTTATAGAGTTTAAGTTTAGGTTGTCCTTTTTTGAAGCTTCTTTTTCTGAAAAATTCAGGAAAAGATTCATATGCGAAAGATGGATGTTACTATTTGTCGTCACCTTATTGTTCACGTAATTTTTACATGCTACGCCAAAACTTCCAAATGCAAATATGCCAAGTGCGATTGTTCCGGTGGTTTTAAAGATAATTAGTGAGGAGCTTATGCTTCTATAAAAATTATCGAAACACTCATTAGATAAACAAATTTCTTTGCTGTACGTTTCGCCAGCCAAAAACGTGATTATTAATACTGCTGTTCCTGCTATTAGTCCGAATAAAGCAACTCCTAAGCACGTAGCGTTAATTAGATAAAAATCTTGACTAGGATTAAGCCAGCCCTGTAATATGGTTTAATTTTATTTATACGCATTGTGATGATACTCTGGCTTAATAGCTTTTAATTTAAGCCTGAGAATATCGGCTATGTTAGGGAAGTTTCGCTGTATGATGTTCAGCTTCGCGTTTGCAGTATTGTATCTGTCATAGTACCAGCGGGTGTTCTTGTGTGTGGCGTGATAGCGCTCAAGTTTCCGTAATGTACTGCGGACTCTTCTTACATCTTGTCTTCTTGCTAAAGGCTTTATCGCCGTGAGACGATCCACTAGTTTATAATGTTGACTATGCCCGACTCGTGCTAATTTGTTAACTCTTCCCATGCAGCGATTGTAGTCTTTTCTATAAGTATGCGTAGTCCTGTAATTCGTTATCGTTGCCAACTTTTCTATTGATCTGACGGCAGCGCGGATTTTGCTTACTTCTTTTGCAGGTAGCCTCGGAGACTGGAACGATACTCTTAGGCCATGCACAATCAAAGGAGTCGAAGAGTCATAAGTTACGGAGCACTTTTCTTCATTTGTTGGAAGATCTTTTTGATCGAGCATGTCGTAAATTATTCTTTTCGCATAGCCGAAATCGTAATTGCTGACCTTGGATGAGACAGTTATATCATCTACATATCTAGTATAGGTTAGGCCTTTCTTTTGTAATCTTTGAACTACGGAATACTCTGAAAAGTTGAGCGTTAAGCACGCTAGATAGCTAGAAGTTAGTCCGCCCTGTGGCAAGCAGTCGTTAAAGGTGCAAAGGTCTGTAAGGGTTTCACTTATTTCTTTGGGGTAATGTAGAATATCTTGGAAGATGTTGATTACATGATCCCGGTGAATGTTGTCGAAAAAATCTTTGATATCTATTTTTACGCTTTGTCTGAAAAATGCCTGCGCTCGCCCATACTGCGTTAAAAATCGGCTCAAAAGGCTCATTTACTTCCCTGTAAACTCCGCTTTTTCGCCGATTTTTGCCTTGTCTGGCCATCGCTCGTCGATTTTTCAGACAGAGCTTAATAGCGACTTGGAGAGGCAGTGTTTTGAGGCACAGGCAATGTAGTCTTTTCTTACTTCTTCGTCTGTTCCTTTGTAAGAGTTAGGAATTGATCCGTAGATGTAATCAGGCCAAGAAATAATATTTTCGTTGGCAAGGATGTTTTTGTTGATTCTGGATTGGACCAATCTTATAGAGGGATGAGGGTTATAAACAGTTCTTTTAGTACCATCACTCTTTGGTATAGACCCCTTGACCTTGACATACCTCGACTCGGCAGGGATTGTTAAAGCTTTATTGAGCTGCTCACGACTTAGGTTTAGCCCTGATGCAAGGCTACCCATAGATGCAATTGAATTACTAGAGACCTTGAATTGGTGCATCACCGAGCTCTAAGGGGATTGAATAGTAGACGCTACCTACCATCACACAGGCACTACACAGCTGATCATGCTTTCGCTACCGTTAGGATGCCAAAACAGCAATCAGCTGTGCCGGCGCGTCTACCTTTGTCACGAGGTTGTGCAGGCTTTTATTCCAAGGTCCCGCCCTTCCCCCACTTCAGCTCTTTCGAGCGCCCCGAAGGGCTTCCCGGCATCCTATTAGCGGCAGCTGCCACAAGTAAGCGGTACGCTTACGCTAAGTTGAATCTACGATTTGCGTAACAATATGTCAATCACGTAGCAATTATCCCGGCTTATTCATGAGGCCGGCCCGAAAACGAAGATAGCGGATGGTATTCTCTTGAAAATTCAGTGTGTTCCGCCAAGAATCTGAACCAAGAGAGCCATCCGCTATGGGTGAAAGCCTATCCACCT
>NZ_JAXOVV010000062.1:0-2390 GCF_036663415.1 Salinicola sp. 4072
TGGTGGCCGACGCTGCTGAAGGGGCTGCCGAAGCTGACCGCACTGAGCTGACGCTTCTGCGAGACCACCACAGCATCAGAAAGCGAGCGACCGGAGCGGCGGGCGGCGATCACGGCTGCTTGGACGGTCGCCATTGATTCCAAAGAGCTATAAGGAAGCGGGGAAATTTCAGCGTTTTGGCATTACTCAACAGCTATTCGCGCTGAAGAAGCCGATCCTGATAAGCGATGCCACCAGTCAGTACCTTCAGACCGCTCAATCAGCACCCTCGTGAATGAGGCGGGATGATGGGAGCCGCATGAGCACAAGCCCCGATAATAATTCCACGACCGAGGACAGACTGAATCCAGTCGTCTTCTATGGGTCGGTCATTGGTATCGTCGTCTTCTCGCTGTGGGCGATGATCGCTACCGAACAAGCAAACGGCATCATCAATGCGCTGCTGGGTTGGATCTCCAACACCTTCGGCTGGTATTACTTTCTGACAGTCGTCATCTATCTGGTGTTCGTGCTGTTCGTGGGGGTGTCCCGCTTCGGCAGGATTCGTCTCGGGCCCGAGCACTCGCGACCCGATTTCAACATCTTCTCCTGGTCGGCAATGCTGTTCTCTGCCGGTATCGGGATCGGGGTCATCTTCTTCGCCCTGGCGGAGCCGCTGACCCAGTTCTACAACGCGCCCAATGCCCCCGATGACCAGGTCGCGGCAGCGCGCCACGCGATGCAGCTGACCTTCCTGCACTGGGGGCTTTCAGGGTGGGGCATCTATACCCTGGTGGGGATGTCGCTGGCTTTCTTCAGCTATCGTCACAACCTGCCGCTGACCATCAGTAGCGCCCTCTATCCCATCTTCGGCAAGAAGATCTACGGCCCCATCGGCCACGTGGTGGATATCGCCGCCGTGCTGGGGACGGTATTCGGCATCGCGGCCAGTCTCGGGATCGGCGTCATCCAGCTCAACTACGGGCTGAACTTCATGTTCGGTATCGCGGAGAGCGCCTGGACGCAGACCATCCTGGTGCTGCTGATCGTGCTGTTCGCCACCATTTCGGCGGTGACGGGCGTCGAGAAAGGGATCCGTCGGCTTTCCGAGTTCAATGTCCTGCTGGCCATCGCGCTATTGCTGTTCGTGCTGTTTGCCGGCAAGACGGTCTTTCTGCTCAACGCGCTGGTGATGAACGTCGGCGACTATCTGTCCAACTTCATCTCGATGTCGTTCAACACCTACGCCTTCGACCGCCCGACGGAGTGGCTGAACGGCTGGACCCTGTTCTTCTGGGCCTGGTGGATCGCCTGGGGCCCGTTCGTCGGTCTGTTCCTGGCGCGCATCTCGCGTGGCCGCACGATTCGGACCTTCGTGGCCGGCACCCTGACGCTGCCGATCGCGTTCATGATGATCTGGATGTCGATTCTGGGTAACAGCGCCCTCGACATGGCGATGAACGGGGCGACGGACTTCGGCCAGCAGGTCATGGAGACGCCGCCGGCGGGGATCTATCTGTTCCTGCAGGAGTATCCGTTCCCGGTCGTCACGACCATCGCCGTGAGTATCCTGGCGATCGTGTTCTTCGTCACTTCCGGCGACTCGGGGGCTCTGGTTCTGTCGAACTTCACCTCCAAGCTCAAGGACGTCAACAGCGACGCGCCCATCTGGATGCGTATCCTGTGGTCGGCCGTGATCGGGATTCTGACCCTGTCGCTGCTGCTCGCCGGTGGCCTGTCGACGCTGCAGAGCGCGGTGGTCATCACCGGGCTGCCCTTCTCGATCGTGCTGTTCTTCATGATCGCCGGGCTCTACAAGGCACTGAAGGTCGAGGCGTTCAAGGAAGACAGCCATCGCCTGAGCCTGTCCGGCTCGCTGTCGGGCCGCATGTCCTCCGGCGGCCGCGATCGCCATTACGACTGGAAGACGCGACTCAAGCGCGCGATGTCCTTCCCCAATCGCCAGCAGGCGCAGCAGTTCCTGGAAGAGACCGGGCGCCCGGCGATGGAAGCGGTGCGCGAGGAGTTGATGAAGCAGGGCGTTCAGGTCGACATCAGCGATGGCACCCAGAACGACGACGACTACCTGTCGCTCTACGTCGATCTCGGCAACGAGCAGAACTTTGCCTACCAGATCTGGACGCATCCGTTCTCCACGCCGTCCTTCGCCATGCAGACGCCGCGGAGCAGCAGCCGGTACTACCGTCTGGAGGTGTATCTGCTGGAAGGGAGTCAGGGTTACGACCTGATGGGTTATACCCGTGAGCAGGTCATCGACGACATCCTCGACCAGTACGAGCGCCATCTGCAGTTCCTGCATCTCAACCGGATGGAGCCGGGCAGCATCAACATGCCCGACAGCCCCGAGCAGCCGCCAGGCTGATCCGCTCTCGTGCGACTCACCCTTGCCC
>NZ_JAXOVV010000063.1:0-2377 GCF_036663415.1 Salinicola sp. 4072
CGGCAGATGAAGTACACCTGGCTGCCCTTGAGTGCCTATCTCTCGTTTGAACGTCTACGTGAAGAGGTACACCGCTTACTCGGTGGTTACGGAACTGATCACGCGATTAATTTTGAATAGGCACTTACGCGCGCCTGAGCGCCTTCAGCCGTTGCCTGCATATTGCGCTGTCGTCGGACAAGCTGCTCGACGTCTTCGACCAGAATAAAGTGGACGCCCTAAAGCGCGACTGGCAGCAGTTCTCGGAACTCAAGCGCTCGGTCCAGATCCGCTATCAGGAAACGGTAGATATCCGCGAGTTCGAGCCCAAGATCCAGAAGCTACTCGACGATCATGTCGTGGCGATGCCCGCCGAGACGATCATCGATGTGGTCAACATCAACGATCCCGATGCGCTGAAGGCGGTGGTCGAGGAAACCGGTGTCTCGGAAGCCTCGAAGGCCGACCGCATTTCCAGTGCCACCCGGCGGGCGATCACCGAGAACATGGATGAGGACCCTACCTTTTACAAACGTTTCTCGGAGCTGCTCGAAGAGACGATCCGCGCCTATCGCGAGCAGCGGCTCTCCGAACGTGAGTACCTGCGGAGCGTGGTAAAGCTGGCGAGCCAGATAGCGCGCAAGGAGCGCGGCCATCACGTGCCGGAGCGCCTCAAAGGCGATGAGGATGGGCAGGCGTTCTTCGGTATTCTCGACGGCCAACTCCAGACCCGGGACGAGGCGACGGTGGCGGGCGACGAAGCGGCCATCATCTCCTTGGACATCATCGAGATCATCAAGTCACATCTGATCGTCGACCTGTGGTCGAACGAGATGGCGCAGAACGATCTACGCAACGCCATCGACGACTACTTCTTCGATGTCATCCGCGACCAGAAGGGCGTCGATCTGCCGGTCGAGGTGCTAGACGACTTGGAGCTGAAGATCATGAACCTCGCCCGAGCCAGGTTCGCTGCATGATGCAAGAAAGCCACTGCCTGCGCTACGGAGCACAGAACATTCACTACGAGATCGTCCGGCGGCCCAGAAAGACGCTCGAAATCGCCGTCGAGCCGGATGCCTCGGTGACGGTCGCAGCCCCCCTTGAGACACCGCTGGAGGCCATCGAAGCCAGGCTGCGCAAGCGAGCCGCCTGGGTGATGCGGCAACAGCGCTATTTCTCACAGTTCCTGCCGCGGACACCCGAGCGGCAGTATCTCGCCGGTGAGACGCACCTCTACCTCGGACGGCAGTATCGACTGAAGGTGATCCCGCATACGCACAATCGTGTAAAGCTGATCCGAGGGTTCATCGTCGTACAGACCCCTCGCCCCTACAGCCCCGAGACGACACGCGAATTGGTCGAGGCCTGGTACCGGGATCGGGCGCACCTCAAGTTCCCGGAGCGGCTCGAACATTGCCTCGCCCGCTTTCCGGCGCCTCAGGCATTCCGACCGCAGGGGCTCATTGTGCGCCAGACACAGCAGCGTTGGGGCTCTATGTCTCCTGCCGGTCACCTGCTGCTCAATCGCCGCCTGGTTCAGGCCTCGGTCGATGCCATCGACTACGTGATTACCCACGAACTCTGCCACGTGGCCGAGCCTCATCATGGCCCGGCATTCTATGAGCTCCTAGATAAGATCATGCCGGACTGGGAGCGGCGTAAGCAGCGGCTGGAACGGGCCATGGCTTGAGGGCTGCGCCTGCCCAAATGTCCGGCTCTCTCACGAGCGCCGTTGCCAAGCCACCGCCGAGCGTGAAGCGAGCCGCCAGCGGCGCTACACTATCGCCGCCGCATGCGCTGTCACATTCGCCCGCCAAAGAGGTTTCCCGATGCCTTCGCACCTGCTCTCCGTCGACTCGCTCTCCCGTGACGCCGTCGACCATCTGATCCGCATTGCCGAGCGCATGGAGCCGATCGCCCAGCGGCGCAAGGTGACCCGCGTGCTCGAAGGCGCCGTGCTCGGCAACCTCTTCTTCGAGGCCAGCACCCGAACCCGCATCAGCTTCAACGCCGCCTTCTGCCGGCTCGGCGGCAGCGTCTGCGACACCACCGGCTTCACCTTCTCGTCGATGGCCAAGGGGGAATCGCTCTACGACACCAGCCGAGTGATGGGCGGTTACGTCGACGCCATCGTCATGCGCCACCCCGAGCAGGGCTCGGTGGCGGAATTCGCCGAAGCGACCCAGGTGCCGGTGATCAACGGCGGCGACGGCCCCGGCGAACACCCAAGCCAGGCGCTGCTGGACGTCTACACCATCACCAAGGAGTTCGCGCGGCTGGGCAAGCCGCTGGCCGGCGCCCACCTGCTGCTGACCGGCGATCTGAAATACGGCCGCACCGTGCACTCGCTGATCAAGCTGCTGTCGCTCTACGAACCGCTGCGGATCACGCTGGT
>NZ_JAXOVV010000064.1:0-1861 GCF_036663415.1 Salinicola sp. 4072
AAAATTTGGTGGGTCTGGGCAGACTCGAACTGCCGACCTCACCCTTATCAGGGGTGCGCTCTAACCAACTGAGCTACAGACCCAAACAGTCTTGCTCTGGCCGATCAGGTAATTGATTGTGAGCGCTTGAACCACGCTAAGCTAATCGTTTAAGGAGGTGATCCAGCCGCAGGTTCCCCTACGGCTACCTTGTTACGACTTCACCCCAGTCATGAACCACACCGTGGTGATCGCTCTCCCGAAGGTTAAGCTAACCACTTCTGGTGCAGTCCACTCCCATGGTGTGACGGGCGGTGTGTACAAGGCCCGGGAACGTATTCACCGTGACATTCTGATTCACGATTACTAGCGATTCCGACTTCACGGAGTCGAGTTGCAGACTCCGATCCGGACTGAGGCCGGCTTTCTGGGATTCGCTCCACCTCGCGGTCTCGCAACCCTTTGTACCGGCCATTGTAGCACGTGTGTAGCCCTACCCGTAAGGGCCATGATGACTTGACGTCGTCCCCACCTTCCTCCGGTTTGTCACCGGCAGTCTCCTTAGAGTTCCCGACATTACTCGCTGGCAAATAAGGACAAGGGTTGCGCTCGTTACGGGACTTAACCCAACATTTCACAACACGAGCTGACGACAGCCATGCAGCACCTGTCTCAGAGTTCCCGAAGGCACGAAGGCATCTCTGCCAACTTCTCTGGATGTCAAGGGTAGGTAAGGTTCTTCGCGTTGCATCGAATTAAACCACATGCTCCACCGCTTGTGCGGGCCCCCGTCAATTCATTTGAGTTTTAACCTTGCGGCCGTACTCCCCAGGCGGTCGACTTATCGCGTTAACTGCGCCACTAAGTCCTTAAAGGTCCCAACGGCTAGTCGACATCGTTTACGGCGTGGACTACCAGGGTATCTAATCCTGTTTGCTACCCACGCTTTCGCACCTCAGTGTCAGTGTCAGGCCAGAAGGCCGCCTTCGCCACTGGTATTCCTCCCGATCTCTACGCATTTCACCGCTACACCGGGAATTCTACCTTCCTCTCCTGCACTCTAGCCTGGCCGTTCCGGATGCCGTTCCCAGGTTGAGCCCGGGGCTTTCACAACCGGCGTGCCAAGCCACCTACGCGCGCTTTACGCCCAGTAATTCCGATTAACGCTCGCACCCTCCGTATTACCGCGGCTGCTGGCACGGAGTTAGCCGGTGCTTCTTCTGCGAGTGATGTCCTTCCTCTGAAGTATTAACCCAGAGGCTTTCTTCCTCGCTGAAAGTGCTTTACAACCCGAAAGCCTTCTTCACACACGCGGCATGGCTGGATCAGGCTTTCGCCCATTGTCCAATATTCCCCACTGCTGCCTCCCGTAGGAGTCTGGGCCGTGTCTCAGTCCCAGTGTGGCTGATCATCCTCTCAGACCAGCTACGGATCGTCGCCTTGGTAAGCCGTTACCTTACCAACTAGCTAATCCGACATAGGCTCATCCGATAGCGCAAGGTCCGAAGATCCCCTGCTTTCTCCCGTAGGACGTATGCGGTATTAGCGTGGGTTTCCCCACGTTATCCCCCACTACCGGGCAGATTCCTATGCATTACTCACCCGTCCGCCGCTCGCCACCAGGGAGCAAGCTCCCCGTGCTGCCGCTCGACTTGCATGTGTTAGGCCTGCCGCCAGCGTTCAATCTGAGCCATGATCAAACTCTTCAGTTTAAAGTCTGATAGCCCTTACTTCTCTCCATCCGAGGATGAAGCGAAAAGCGGACCAAACTTGGTTCAAGGTCAAACGAATCTTGACGAGTCGCTTGCCTCGATATGTCGTGACTGGCTGTCACGCGAGAACAAGCGCCCACATCAATTACCTGATCGATTGTTAAAGAGCG
>NZ_JAXOVV010000065.1:0-1773 GCF_036663415.1 Salinicola sp. 4072
TGCTCGGTTGAAGCCGTATCGCGCCATAGCGACGCGTTACGACAAGCTCAAGCGAAACTACGAAAGCATGGTGGCCTTAGCTTGTGGTTTTTTATGGCTGCCCATGTGAAACGTCAACAGACCCTAGGGTTTGAATAGCTGTCGGGTTCACGGTGATGGGGAGATCGCCCCTGCGGGAGTGACTGGCCCGCTTGACTCCCCATACTTGTGTTGTAAGCGCACCGTTGCAAGTACCGCCCATGATGGCCCGGTGGCCTAAACCGGCACCAACCGAGGCACTCTGTCAACGTTAGTGAAGGCTGTCCGAATTGGGATGTGGATTTATAGCTCCGGCGTCGACAGAGCTGAACCACGCGCTGCTCCTCGCCGCGTAACCTTTCCTCACTACCCATCTCGATCTCGACAGCGCTCCCGGAGGAGCGGTCTCGGTCATGTCCCCGGTAGGCTGATCAACCACTTTACCGAGTTGGGGGCGTCCGCGCCGCCGTAGCAGGCGGTGATTCTTAGCCACCAGGTGCGCTGCCGTGAGGAGGATCGCAGTCAGGAGGCCAAGGCCATACGCGCACAGCAATGCATGGATGTTATGCTGCCCTATGGGATTAGGTAAAAAGATACTGAGCCTAAAGTCCGATGCCTATGAGAACCTGGTTCACTTCCGCGGACAACGTCCGCTGCGTAGAGTGTTTCGATGTGGTCGCAGCTTGGTCGCAGACTGCAGCAATTAGATACCGTGTATGTAACTAGTGTAAAACTTCAAGCTATTGATTTTTCGACAAAATCCCGTAGCAAGCGCGGCCTGTGGTTGTCGAAAAACGGATTCAAAATCCGCCGCTGGAGACAGTGTGTCGGTTCGAGTCCGACCGCCGGCACCATTCCAACCCTTCAATTGCTCTCGATTTATCCTGTCCTCAGAGAGCGATATGAACACTCGAATCTGTAGGCTGAAGTGACACATATCGTGACGCTGGCCTTCCTTCGTTGCGACTGTGACACATTCAGGTGTCTCTTCCTATCCGGTGACCTTTTCCCGAATCTGGCCTCAACCGCTCTTTTCATATCCTCTATGCAAGAGCCGAGTATCTTCACCGCGCGCATGAAGTTGCCAAAGTTCTCCTGAACTGCCTAGGTTTTGTCTGAAAAGTCGTCGAGCGAAGGTCAGACAAGGCAAAAATCGGTGAAAAGACGGAGTTTACGCGGTGTAAATGAGTACTTTGAGCCGATTTTTAACGCCGTATAGCCGAGCGCAGGCAGTTTTCAGACAAAGCCTAGTCGCCTTGGTCATAGTGAAATAGCCATCCTCGCGGAAAGTAAATCGCAACCAGGAAGTTTGTGGGCTATTGAGCTATACAGAGTGGCGGATTGCTTATCAGGCAGGAGGTCATATGACTCGTACAGCACGTATCGAACCCATCAAGGAAGAAACGCAAGAGAGCATTATCGTGTCTGGCTGGCGCGTGGTAGACGTCACGGAGCCCAAAGGGAAGCGCGAGATTTCTCGGCATGAGACCGAGCCGCAAGCCATTGAAGCCGCTCGCAATTATGAACGCGAGACTTCCAGCGAGCCTGGATCACAGCCGGACGATACTCAGGACTACGAAGGTTCGGAACTTCCCCGCGACTAGCCATGAGGCATGATGGCTAACGTCCTACGCTTTGTCTGAAAAATGATGTCTTGCTAGCCTTTCCTCCCTCAGACTTGGAGGTATTGTCATGGCAGGACGTTACGAGATTTCCGATCAGGGTTGGACATTGATTGAAGATATCGTTTCGCCT
>NZ_JAXOVV010000066.1:0-1741 GCF_036663415.1 Salinicola sp. 4072
CGCACGCGGTACGTCTCGTACCGGTGTCGTAAACCCCTTGGGGTTATATGGTCAAGCCTCACGGGGCATTAGTACACGTTAGCTCAACGCCTTGCAGCGCTTCCACACCGTGCCTATCAACCAGCTAGTCTTGCTGGACCCTTTAGGAGACTCGAAGTCTCGGGGAGATCTCATCTTGAAGAAGGCTTCCCGCTTAGATGCTTTCAGCGGTTATCCCGTCCGCACATAGCTACCCGGCGATGCCACTGGCGTGACAACCGGAACACCAGAGGTGCGTCCACTCCGGTCCTCTCGTACTAGGAGCAGCACTTCTCAAATCTCCAACGCCCACGGCAGATAGGGACCGAACTGTCTCACGACGTTCTAAACCCAGCTCGCGTACCACTTTAAATGGCGAACAGCCATACCCTTGGGACCGACTTCAGCCCCAGGATGTGATGAGCCGACATCGAGGTGCCAAACACCGCCGTCGATGTGAACTCTTGGGCGGTATCAGCCTGTTATCCCCGGAGTACCTTTTATCCGTTGAGCGATGGCCCTTCCATACAGAACCACCGGATCACTAGAACCTACTTTCGTACCTGCTCGACGTGTCTGTCTCGCAGTTAAGCACCCTTATGCTCTTGCACTCAATGCACGATTTCCAACCGTGCTGAGGGTACCTTCGTGCTCCTCCGTTACGCTTTCGGAGGAGACCGCCCCAGTCAAACTACCCACCACACACTGTCCTCACACCGGATCACGGTGCCAAGTTAGAACGCCAATGATGCCAGGCTGGTATTTCAAGGTTGGCTCCACCGGAACTAGCGTCCCGGTTTCCAAGCCTCCCAGCTATCCTACACAAGCAACATCAGCGTCCAGTGTGAAGCTATAGTAAAGGTTCACGGGGTCTTTCCGTCTAGCCGCGGGTACACAGCATCTTCACTGCGATTTCAATTTCACTGAGTCTCGGGTGGAGACAGCGTGGCCATCATTACGCCATTCGTGCAGGTCGGAACTTACCCGACAAGGAATTTCGCTACCTTAGGACCGTTATAGTTACGGCCGCCGTTTACCGGGGCTTCGATCAAGAGCTTCGCCTTACGGCTAACACCATCAATTAACCTTCCGGCACCGGGCAGGCGTCACACCCTATACGTCCGCTTACGCGTTAGCAGAGTGCTGTGTTTTTAATAAACAGTTGCAGCCACCTGGTATCTTCGACCGGTTCAAGCTCGGGACGCGAGGTCCTTCACCCTAAGCCGGCGCACCTTCTCCCGAAGTTACGGTGCCATTTTGCCTAGTTCCTTCACCCGAGTTCTCTCAAGCGCCTTGGGATTCTCACCCTGACCACCTGTGTCGGTTTGGGGTACGGTCGCATGTGATCTGAAGCTTAGAGGCTTTTCCTGGAAGCGTGGCATCGATGACTTCCGGACCGTAGTCCGTTCGTCTCGTCTCTCGGCCTAAAGGACCCGGATTTGCCTAAGTCCTCAGCCTACTGACTTTCACCAGGACAACCAACGCCTGGCTCACCTAGCCTTCTTCGTCCCCCCATCGCAATCACATCCGGTACGGGAATATTAACCCGTTTCCCATCGACTACGCTTTTCAGCCTCGCCTTAGGGGCCGACTCACTCTGCTCTGATTAGCATAGAACAGAAAACCTTGGTCTTCCGGCGGGGGAGTTTTTCACTCCCCTTGTCGTTACTCATGTCAGCATTCGCACTCGTGATATCTCCAGCATGCTTCTCAACACACCTTC
>NZ_JAXOVV010000067.1:0-1621 GCF_036663415.1 Salinicola sp. 4072
CTGCTCGAACGTCTCCAGGCGTACGAGGACGACGTGCTGCGTTTCCTCGACGACCCCGCCGCGCCCTTCACCAATAACCAAGGGGAGCGTGACCTGCGGATGACCAAGGTCCAGCAGAAGATTTCAGGCTGTTTCCGCTCCTGGGAAGGTGCCGAGATCTTCTGCCGGATGCGCAGCTTCCTCTCGACGGCGGTCAAGCAGGGCCTGGCAGCGCACACCGCACTGGAACAGTTGTTTGCCGGTGAAGTGCCCGAATTCATGCGTCGGGACGGCCTGGATCAGGCAGCGTGACCTGAATAGTTACCAAAAACCAACCTAACCGACGGACTAGCAGGACTTACCCGATAGGCGACAGAAACACGGGGGAAACTCGTTGATGAATATCCACGAGAGCATGCTGGGGGAATATCAATGGTGGGCCCAGTAGGACTTGAACCTACGACCAAGGGATTATGAGTGCAACCAAGCCATTTCTGGGGAGCGCGCCTGCAGTGCATAACCCCTTAATTTCAGAAGCTTGGAGGATTCCACTTGGTACATAGATCACACAGGTAGTGCCCAATCAGCAACCAAACCGCAACCAGCGCGGCTGCCCCTCCCCCCTTCATGCTTGGCAACTGCGCTGCGCCAACTGCTAAATGAGAGTCGTCTCCGGGACCGCCACCCGGCTCTCGCGGTCATAATGCCACTCCAGCATCAGCACCTCGCCGTTGCTGGAGTGCACCATATGCTCATCAAGCACCATCTGACCGAAAACCTCAGCCTCGATGCTGTGCTTCTTAGGTAAGCCCATCATCTTCACCGCCGAGCGGGGTTACCGGTGGGTGAAGCTGGGTGGCGGCGACAGGAAGAAGAGGTCATGGCTGCAGAGTCGCTTCTTCGGCCGGTTGGCCTGCCACCACCTGCATCAGGCTATCCAGGTAGTTCGAATCCGACATGAACAGCACGTGCTTGGCACGCAGCTCCTCCGCGGTCATGCCCCAGTGGTTGTTGATCCACTCCCGCGTGGTGCTGGAAGGTGCCAGGATGACGCTTTCCAGTTCAACGTGCTCACTCTTCAGGCGCCGCTCCACATCCTTGATGCGCTCTCCGAACTCAATCTTCTCGTCCTTGGGCCCGGTATGGCGAAGCCCATGGGGGTCGACAAAGACGATGCGCTGGCGGTCGTCCTGCACATGCCAGAGGATGAAGTCGGGGTAGAAGCCACCCGCCTCGAAGAAGCCAATACCCTGCTTCACCAGGTTACGCAGCAGGTAGAGCTGTTCGCCTCGTTCAGCGAGCGCCTGCTGGTTTCTCTCCAACCACCCTTTCAATTCTTCAACAAAACGGTACTCACTGTCGTTTAGGGCAACCGGCTCGACACGGATGCGGCTGTCCTTGCCCAGGTGCAGCAGCGGACTGTAGAGGTGGGCATCGATTTGAATTGCGCTGACACCGCTGGCCTTGGATGAGCGGTAGATGGCCTGGCGCTGCTGCTCGATGGCTTCCTTCATCGTAACTATTCAGGTGGCTGCGGATGGCATGTCGCCAACCACCTGATTTTTTTGGCATAGTGTGCCTGATCCTTCGGCACGTCTATGCGGTGACATGACCATCAGCGATATCAACGTCGACGAGGCCC
>NZ_JAXOVV010000068.1:0-1592 GCF_036663415.1 Salinicola sp. 4072
CTGCTCGAACGTCTCCAGGCGTACGAGGACGACGTGCTGCGTTTCCTCGACGACCCCGCCGCGCCCTTCACCAATAACCAAGGGGAGCGTGACCTGCGGATGACCAAGGTCCAGCAGAAGATTTCAGGCTGTTTCCGCTCCTGGGAAGGTGCCGAGATCTTCTGCCGGATGCGCAGCTTCCTCTCGACGGCGGTCAAGCAGGGCCTGGCAGCGCACACCGCACTGGAACAGTTGTTTGCCGGTGAAGTGCCCGAATTCATGCGTCGGGACGGCCTGGATCAGGCAGCGTGACCTGAATAGTTACGAATAGCCTTCCTTGGCTTGTTACCAACCGATCATCCTGATCGATCTATGTAGGGCATATACCGTAGGGTCAGGCGGCTGAAGCCTCACCCCGTGCCAGCGATCCTTGCCGACAGAAAGATAATGGCACGCCATCATGTCTTGTACAAGAAAGTTTTTTTGTACAAGGTTCAATCAAGACCGCGCCAAGGCCTTGAAGCGCCGCAACCGAGTGAGAAAGGCTTGGCTGGGAGAGGGTGATGGAGGGGGAAGTTGTACAGCTCGCTTGGTGGTTGGGCTAGCAGCAGAAGATAACTTCTCAGGCTGATTTCATCATCGGGATTCTACAGCTATCAGGGACGGGGTGGATGATGAGGTCATTTCTTTGGCGCCGACGGCAGTTACCAGTGCCGGAAAACCGAGGACGGCACCTTTTTCAGCGGCGACGGCAGCTATCAGGGGCGGCAAACTGATGATGGCACTTCTACGGTCCGGAGGATTGCTACCAGGGCCGGGTCACGCCCTGACGATCCAACTTGTGATCATTAGAAAGCACCTGTTGGGCTAACTTTCCTGATCGGCGGTAAAAAGCCCTGCGCTGAATTCGGTATTCAGGCCTGCATATTGCCGGGTTACACAATGTGCCGAGGCACGGTGACCGGAATATGGACTGATTAGCGCAGTTTCCTTACCAGATTCACCAATTCCTCGGGAGAACCCAGTGCTCTCTCTACAGAGTAGACTCGCCAACCTTGGGCGTTGGCCTGCCGAACATCTTCCGCATTGATGGCAATGCCGACTCGCACATGCGGCCAGGCCAGATCCAGATTGGCAACGATAACGTCGTGCTCGTCCTGAATAGTCAGTCCCGTTTCCGGTAGAAGCGCCGTATTGTGCTGCAGGAGATGCAGTACGCCGTTTAGCCCCGGGTTGGCAAAACGAAAGACAGTTGGCCAGTCATCAGGATGCGCGGTCTGCTGGTTTCGCCTGAGACGTGCGATTAACTGGCGGTCGCTGTGGGACACATACATGTGATCATGATGAGGCTGCCTGCTGTGGCAATCGACACACAGGGCACGCAGATTTTCCCCACGGTTGTCATGGCGCACGGTATTGATGTGATGGACATGCAGCAAATGGCGATAATCGTTGAGGTCGACTTCACATGCTTCGCAGGTGTAGTCCCGGCTTATTCATGAGGCCGGCCCGAAAACGAAGATAGCGGATGGTATTCTCTTGAAAATTCAGTGTGTTCCGCCAAGAATCTGAACCAAGAGAGCCATCCGCTATGGGTGAAAGCCTATCCACCT
>NZ_JAXOVV010000069.1:0-1569 GCF_036663415.1 Salinicola sp. 4072
CTCTCGCCTCACCATGAAACCGAGGGGCATCGCCAGTTGCGTCACTGGCAGGCGAAGGAGCACGGCGAGGAAGCGATCGACTTCGAAGCGGCGGCGCTCAAGAGCGTGCCGCTCCAGGACGGCGGCCGCATTGCCCCGATCACCGATCTCTGGCACGTCCCGACCTGGCGTCGCAACGCCCAGGATCTGCGCATGCAGATCGGCGAGGTGGTTCAGCTGCTAGCCAGATGGGCGGGAATCGAGGTGAGCGGATCCAGCGAGGTAATCCGCCTCAATGCCCGCGACGGTCTCGGCTATGAACTCGGTCCCCTCGAGGGGGCTCCCAGCCGGCGTGCTCAGCTCGTCTGGCAACTGCTCGCCGGCCTCGAGGGCAACATCGACCCGGTGATGCCAAGTGATATCTCACTGTTGGGCGAGCTGGTGGGCAGTCACGGTAACGACACCGACGTGCGCTTTCCCGATGGTCTTTTCGTTCGTGTGTTCTGGCTGACCCGGTTAATCCGGGTCTTGCGTGACGGTCTCGATGCAGAGGGGGATTCGTGATGGCAACACCGCAACTCAATCATGCGCTGTTCAACCAGGCGCTGGTTCTGATCCGCGAGGGTGACATGCGTCGCGCCCGGGCGCTGGGTTTTCGCGATGACGAGCTGCAGAGTCTCAGTCGCCTGCGGGCCAGCGAGATCGAATCCCTGATCAATGAGTTTCCGGGCGTGGCCCGGTTCGAGCTGGATCACGACACGTTCAAGGCGGCATTGCGCCGTGTCGATCGCGACCAGGATCGCGACGGGCTGGTCGATCACTGTATTCGTCACGGGGCTAGCGTGCAGATGCTGGCTACCTTCTTTGGCCTGACCCCGAACGACTGCTCAGCGCGACGTACCCTGCTAGGCGTGCCGAGCCGACAGGGGCGACTGCCCATGCCGGAGGAGAAGGTCGAACACGAAGCCTATCATCGCTGGCAGACCATCTCCGACGATCCGGCCAGTCCTGGTGCCGTGGAAGACATTCGCGGCATGCTGGTACTAGCAGAGGAGGTCGAGCTGCCCCTAGCCGTGATCTGGACGCTGATCAAACAGTGGACCCTACCGGAGCAGGCGCGTCAGCAGAGCCTACCTGCCGAGGACGAGGGCGCGGTGCGTGAAGGGGTGGCGTGATGAAACATTTTGACGCGCTCATCGGGCGCGCCGCGTCATCCCTGACCCAACGCCGAGGCCAAGCCGCCTCGGCGTCGAGCGTTCAGGAAGACGCTCTGGACGGCCTACTGTTCATGGGCAATCCCCATGAAACTGTTCCTCGAGCGCTGCTGCTCGATCAGCGGCTGGGCGCGGTCGACGTGCTGGGCTGGCAGATGATCCGGCTACTGTCGAATGCCGATCGCACCACGGCATTCCCTACTTACGACGAACTGGAGCCATTGCTGCGCTCCGGCGCGAATCGCAAGGCGTCACGCAAGACCGTGGCGCGGGTCATCGCGATCCTCAGACTGACCCGCTGGATGACGCTGGGTATGAAAGCGCGCAACACCGACAACGGCCGCATGATCGGCAACGTCTACGTGCTGCATGACGA
>NZ_JAXOVV010000070.1:0-1388 GCF_036663415.1 Salinicola sp. 4072
TCGATAAGCTTATTGAGATCGCGCTCCAGCAGCCTCAGTTGAATCTGCCCGAGGCACTCAGCGAAACCTGTCCCAAGTGTCAGGCGAAAATGCGCAAGCGCAAGAGCAGCAATGGCCCCTTCTGGTCATGCTCCCGCTATCCCGACTGCGATGGAACGAAGGCAATTATGAAAATAACGCGCCAACGTCATGCCACGAAGCAAGCAGCGAAAAGAAAAGGGAACTCCAGATGAACAGCGTTGTAAATGGATACTGTAGGGTCCCGGATGATCAGATCGCCTATAGAAGTTATCCTCTGCTAGCAGCGAGGGAGCTTCTTCAGCAATTCATCCGGGAGCAAGTTCATGGACATCAAGCTGCATAAACAAGCGACCACGACACCGAAGATCCGTGCCGAGATCCAGGCAGCGCCCTCCAGCATCACGGATAGCGAGCTGGCCCGCCAGTATGGTGTCGCCACCACGACCATACGGCGCTGGCGGTACCGTGACGATGTCCATGATCGATCGCACACGCGTCACAACCTGCTGGCCACGCTCACGCCCGAGCAGAAGGAGGTGCTGATCGCAGCGCGCGAATTCCTTCGCCTCGGTCTGGATGATCTCCTCGTCGTGGCGCGTGAGTTCCTGAACTCCCGGTTGTCTCGCTCCGGCCTGCATCGCATGCTCCAGCGGCGCGACGTGCCGACACTAGCGGAACTGGCTCGGCAGGACGTCGGAGATGACGAGAAGCCGAGGCACAAGCCCTTCAAAGACTACGAACCGGGGTATGTGCACATCGACATCAAGCACCTGCCTCAGATGCCCGATGAGGAGCAAAAACGCTACCTGTACGTCGCCATCGATCGCGCCACGCGTTGGGTGTATCTGGAGATCCGAAGCAGTCAGTCCGCGAAGGATGCTCGCGCGTTCATGAAGCAGGTGGAAGAGAAGGCGCCCTTCAAGATCCAGACGGTGCTGACTGACAACGGCAAATCCTTTACCGATCGCTTCACACGTGCAGGTGAGCGCAAGCCCAGCGGCCGGCATCCATTTGACCAGGAGTGCCAGGCACATGACATTGAACACCGCCTGATCAAGCCGGGAAAGCCGCAAACGAACGGCATGGTGGAGCGCTTCAACGGCCGCATCAGCGACGTGCTGGCGACTCGGCGCTATGCCTCAGGCGAGGACCTGGAACAGACGCTGAAACGCTATACCTGGCTGTACAATCACCACATCCCGCAGAAGGCACTGCACCATCAATCACCTATTGCGATGATCCCGGCTTATTCATGAGGCCGGCCCGAAAACGAAGATAGCGGATGGTATTCTCTTGAAAATTCAGTGTGTTCCGCCAAGAATCTGAACCAAGAGAGCCATCCGCTATGGGTGAAAGCCTATCCACCT
>NZ_JAXOVV010000071.1:0-1362 GCF_036663415.1 Salinicola sp. 4072
ACTCCGGCGAGGTATCCAGGTTGTGGTTGTAGTAATCGAGCCCGGCTTCCTTCAGTTGCTCGGCCTGCTCCCGACTCAGCATGCCCAGTGTCATGCAGGTTTCGAGCCCCATCGCCCGCACGCCGCGGACCATTTCCAGCACCAGCGGCATGTCTTTCGCGCTCGGGTGCTTCCAGGCCGCGCCCATGCAGAAGCGGCTGGCACCGACCGCCCTGGCCTTGCGCGCCTCTTCCAGCACCGCTTCGAGCTGCAACAGCTTCTCGCGCTCGAGCCCGGTGTTGTAGTGACCGGACTGCGGGCAGTACTTGCAGTCTTCCGGGCAGGCGCCGGTCTTGATCGAGAGCAGCGTGGAGATCTGTACCGCGTTGGGATCGAAGTGCTGGCGATGCACGCCTTGCGCCTGAAACAGCAGATCGTTGAACGGGCGTTCCAGCAGCGCCTGGATCTCTTCGCGCTGCCAGTCGTGGCGCAGGAAAACATTCCCGGTTCGAGAGGAAATCGTTGTCATGCCAATGGTCAACCTTTTCCATCCATGAAGTTGACTGAATGGTGCCACGGTAACCTGTTAACTTCAAATTACCAGTAAGGTTAACAAAAGCCGCCATGCCGATGACGACATGGCGGCGACGGGAATGTCCCAATCTTCCGGATTGCGAGACGGCAAATGGGCGTGAACGCCCTCCGGCTAGGGGGCGGTAGTTCGAGCCGTGGGAGCGCTTCCGCCGTCTTTGCCGTCTTCGGCGCTGTCAGATGAAGGGGGTGAATCGGATGAAACAGATGAATCAAGCGGCGCCGTGTCATCGAGATCGAGGGATTGCCTGAAACCGTCATCGAACTGGCCGGGGTCGAGCCGCTGCGACCAGCCGATGATCGGAATCATGTCGCCATTAGGCCCGCCACGCGTCGGTACGAGATACTCCCAGGCGATCTCCCCCTCGCGCGTCACTTCGACCAGGCGACCGCCGTCCGATTCGCTGATCAAGGTGTTGCCGTTGTCCAGCCGGTGCTGGTCGCCGCGGATCTCGCTCTCCAGCGGGTGTTCCGCAGTGCCGGCATATTGCCAGGTGATCTGCAGGGTACGCGGATCGAATTCCAGAATTCGGGATTCGCCCTCCGGCGTGTGGTAATGGCCGCGATTGTCGAACATCACGATATCGCCGTTGGGCAGCACGTCCGGATCGTGCTGCCGAATCCACGGCCCCCGCGTCGCCCAGGTGATCTGGCCCGAGCGCGGGTCGAAGACCGCGATCGAGCTGGTCTCGCGGAAGGAGAGCAGCAGATCGCCTTCGTTACCGAACGGGAAGTTGCGGGCCTTGTCGGCCGTCAGGTAGTCCACGGCATTGGCGTGGATGGGGTCGTTGA
>NZ_JAXOVV010000072.1:0-1304 GCF_036663415.1 Salinicola sp. 4072
ACCCGTAGCTTCGGCATCTGGTTTGAGCCCCGTTACATCTTCCGCGCAGGCCGACTCGACTAGTGAGCTATTACGCTTTCTTTAAAGGATGGCTGCTTCTAAGCCAACCTCCTAGCTGTCTATGCCTTCCCACATCGTTTCCCACTTAACCAGAATTTGGGGGCCTTAGCTGACGGTCTGGGTTGTTTCCCTTTTCACGACGGACGTTAGCACCCGCCGTGTGTCTCCCACGCTCTACTCACCGGTATTCGGAGTTTGCCTCGGGTTGGTAACCCGGGATGGGCCCCTAGCCGAAACAGTGCTCTACCCCCGGCGGTAATACGTGAGGCGCTACCTAAATAGCTTTCGAGGAGAACCAGCTATCTCCGAGCTTGATTAGCCTTTCACTCCGATCCACAGCTCATCCCAGCATTTTTCAACATACTTGGGTTCGGGCCTCCAGTTGATGTTACTCAACCTTCACCCTGGCCATGGATAGATCGCCCGGTTTCGGGTCTATATCCAGCGACTGGTCGCCCAGTTAAGACTCGATTTCTCTACGCCTCCCCTATACGGTTAAGCTCGCCACTGAATATAAGTCGCTGACCCATTATACAAAAGGTACGCGGTCACAGAACGAGTCTGCTCCCACTGCTTGTACGCACACGGTTTCAGGATCTATTTCACTCCCCTCTCCGGGGTTCTTTTCGCCTTTCCCTCACGGTACTGGTTCACTATCGGTCAGCCAGGAGTATTTAGCCTTGGAGGATGGTCCCCCCATGTTCAGTCAGGGTTTCACGTGCCCCGACCTACTCGATTTCACACATTCAGGTTTTCGACTACGGGGCTATCACCCACTATGGCCGGCCTTTCCAGGCGCGTTCGTCTAACCAGTCACATGCTTAAGGGCTACTCCCCGTTCGCTCGCCGCTACTGGGGGAATCTCGGTTGATTTCTTTTCCTCGGGGTACTTAGATGTTTCAGTTCTCCCGGTTCGCTTCCCAACACCTATGGATTCAGTGTGGGATATCCAGCTTGTGCTGGATGGGTTTCCCCATTCGGAAATGTCCGGGTCGCAGGTTGTTTGCCACCTCACCGAACCTTATCGCAGGCTACAACGTCCTTCATCGCCTCTGGCTGCCAAGGCATCCACCGTGTGCGCTTAATCGCTTGACCATATAACCCGAAGGAGTCTGGTCAGTGATTAATCATTCGACAATTGCCGGATACGCTTGAGACGTATCTCGTTTTGCTCTTCTCTAGAGAGAAGAACTGTCAGCATGATCCAAATTGTTAAAGAGCGTTTAGAGCGATAAGCTCTAAGC
>NZ_JAXOVV010000073.1:0-1255 GCF_036663415.1 Salinicola sp. 4072
CTGAAATCTTCTGCTGGACCTTGGTCATCCGCAGGTCACGCTCCCCTTGGTTATTGGTGAAGGGCGCGGCGGGGTCGTCGAGGAAACGCAGCACGTCGTCCTCGTACGCCTGGAGACGTTCGAGCAGGTTACGTGCCTTGGTACGTTTGGCACGACCGCGCTTTCCCGGTGGTGGTGGGATCGGTGGCGGACACTCGGTCTCACCCTCTGTCAGGCACTGCCGATAGCGGACTCGCCAGCGTTGCGCCTCTTCGGGCGAGAGCGTGCCACCGGCAGCGTCAACGGCCTGATGCATCTCCAGCAGCAGATCATGCAGCGCCTTGGCCCACTTTTGGTGGTCATTTTCCCAGGCCGCAGTCAATTCACGCAGGTGATGGGCGTTGCAAAGTGCGTGGCGGCAATCCGCGTAGCGGTAGTAAGGCTTCCAGTGATCATGCACCAGCACCCCCTGGACATAGGGCAGGATGCCGATGGCATCCATGGCCTCCTGACCTCGCTTGGCGTGAGGCGCCAAGTAGGTCAGGGCGTCATTCGAGGCGCTGTGCAGCCAGTAGCGCTTGCCGCCGACCTGCATCCCGGTCTCGTCGGCATGCACGGTCGCGGCTTGCCTCAGCGCCGGGATCGCCCACTCGGCAAACGCCTCGGCGCGCTGATAGGCCTCTTGATTGAAGGCGAACAGCGTGCCGGTGCTCAGCGATAGATCGCACTGTGAGGCCAGCAGCGCCTGGATGCGGGCATAGGGCAGCAACTGATACTGCGAGAGATAGACGACATGCGCCTTGAGACGTGGGCCATACTGGATCGGGCGGGTCACGCCGTCGGGAAACGGCGCCACATGGCGCCGCCCGAGATCGTCCTCCAGCACCTCGGCGCGATACTCGGTGACGACGGCCTGGATCACGATGTCTTGCACCTGGCGCGTTTCGATGCCGACCGAGCGATAGGTGCGCCCTTTGGGCAAGGTGCGGCGATCGACGCGCAACGACACGATCTCGTCGGGATCGGTGACCGGCGCCAGCGTCTTGCCTTCGTGACCCGGTTGCCCGCCAGGGCGACGCTCGCCCTTGGCCCGGGAACGGCGTTGGCGGTTGGGGTCTTGTGACGGCGGCTTGCTGCTGTTGCGGCTGCTGGTGGCCAGTCGGTCGGCCATCAGCTTGACCAGCAGCATCAGCACGTCGATGGCAGCACGCAAGGAAGGCGAGACCGTGTGGTCTTCCTTGAGCTGCTGCCGGACCCGTTCCAGGGCCTCGTCGAC
>NZ_JAXOVV010000074.1:0-1229 GCF_036663415.1 Salinicola sp. 4072
GGAAACGCTGAACAATTCGGTTCTGGTCGGCTGAACCGTTCAGTCTGGCCAGATCATCGCCTCAGCGGTTATTACCTGACCACGTCAAGTGGCCTGTTTTCCCTGGTAGCCGGGTTTTCCGGCTACCAAGCCAGATTCAAGACACACTGACCCCGTCAGCCTGGCTTGAGCATCGCCCTGCCAGCACCAGATTGCCGAGGGCGAACAGGGTGAACAGCTGCGCCTGATTCTTGGCCAGCCCCTTGTAGCGAACCTTGCGGTAGCCGAAGAGGTTCTTGATGACATGAAACGGGTGCTCCACCTTGGCTCGAATGCTGGCCTTGGCCTTCTCGATCGCCAGCAGCAACGTTTTCATGGGGCTGTCTTTCAGCTTCTTGAGGGTGCCGCGTTTGGCGGCGACACAGCACCGGGCGTTTGGATCGTCCTTCTCTTCGCCCAGGTACTTCCCCATGCCGGTGTAACCCGCATCGCCGTATACCCGCTCGTCGTCATCGCGGACCAGGTGGCCTGCCATGGTGACATCGGCCACATTGGCCGAGGTAGCGGTGACACTGTGGGTCAGTCCAGTGGCCGCATCGACGCCGATATGCGCCTTCAGGCCGAAATACCACTGGTTGCCCTTCCTGGTTTGCTTCATTTCTGGGTCGCGTTGCCGGGCCTGGTTCTTGGTGGAGGGGGCGGCCGCCACGATGGTGGCATCGACGATGGTGCCCTCGCGCATGAACAAGCCCTGCTCGGCCAGGCTGGCATTGATCTCCTCGAAGATCCGCTGGGTCAGGGCATGCTGCTCCAATAGATGACGGAAGCGCAGCAGCGTGGTGGCGTCCGGCACGCTCTCGATGGCCAGATCGAGTCCGATGAAGTCACGCATGGCCTGGCTGTCATAGATCGCATCTTCCAGCGCCTCGTCGGCCAGCGCATACCACTGTTGCAAGAAGTAGATCCGCAGCATGCGTTCCAGGCCAGCAGGCGGCCGGCCGCGCCTGCCTGCCGAGTTCGGGAAGTAGGACGGCGCCAGCGCGTCGATCAGCCGTTGCCAAGGCAGCAAGACGTCCATCTGGTTCAGGAACCGCTCGCGGCGGGTAACTTTCTTCTTGTTCTGGTGCTCAGCCTGGGCGAACGAGATCTGTTTCATCGGGAGGCTCTGTCAGACGGTGGCAGGAAGGTCAGATTCTACCCCACCGGTGCCGATCAGGCAGCTGTGGCGGGATTTATGCAGCGTTTCCTTA
>NZ_JAXOVV010000075.1:0-1156 GCF_036663415.1 Salinicola sp. 4072
CTGATCCGCATTGCCGAGCGCATGGAGCCGATCGCCCAGCGGCGCAAGGTGACCCGCGTGCTCGAAGGCGCCGTGCTCGGCAATCTGTTCTTCGAGGCCAGCACCCGAACCCGCATCAGCTTCAACGCCGCCTTCTGCCGGCTCGGCGGCAGCGTCTGCGACACCACCGGCTTCACCTTCTCGTCGATGGCCAAGGGGGAATCGCTCTACGACACCAGCCGAGTGATGGGCGGTTACGTCGACGCCATCGTCATGCGCCACCCCGAGCAGGGCTCGGTGGCGGAATTCGCCGAAGCGACCCAGGTGCCGGTGATCAACGGCGGCGACGGCCCCGGCGAGCACCCGAGCCAGGCGCTGCTGGACGTCTACACCATCACCAAGGAGTTCGCGCGGCTGGGCAAGCCGCTGGCCGGCGCTCACCTGCTGCTGACCGGCGATCTGAAATACGGCCGCACCGTGCACTCGCTGATCAAGCTGCTGTCGCTCTACGAACCGCTGCGGATCACGCTGGTCTCGCCGCCGGGGCTGGAAATGCCGCAGCACCTGATCGATCTGGTCGCCTCGCGCGGGCATCGCATCGAAACGCGCCCCAATCTGGCGGAGAACTTCGATGATGTCGACGTGATCTACGCCACTCGCATCCAGCGCGAGCGCTTCACCGCGGAGATGTCGGAGAGCTTCGCCGAGCTGACCTCGGATTTCGTCGTCGATCGCGGCTTCCTCGATCGCCGCTGCTCGCCGACCACCATCGTCATGCACCCGCTGCCGCGTGACAGCCGACCCGGCGCCAACGATCTCAGCACCGACCTGAACGGCGACCCGCGCCTGGCGATCTTCCGCCAGACCGACAACGGCATTCCCATGCGCATGGCGATCTTCGCCCACCTGCTGCAGGTCGAGGACCTGATCGAACAGGATCCGCGTGACGTACGCTGGTTCGTGCCGCCGAGCTTCGGCGTCGACGACCGCACGCTCTGAATCAGCGCCGCGCCTGCCAGAACAGCGAAAACAACTCCGATTGCGAGCTGACACCCAGCTTGGCGTAGAGATGCTTCTTGTGGGCGCGCACCGTCTCGATCGAGATTGCCAGACGGCGGGCAATCTCCTTGGTCGAGCTGCCACCCAGCATCAATTGGCTGACTTCGCGCTCACGCTC
>NZ_JAXOVV010000076.1:0-1099 GCF_036663415.1 Salinicola sp. 4072
AGGCGGTCTCAAGTTCCAAGCGCAACGCTATTGAAGGGTGCTCGGTCCAGCGACCGATTTCTTGAGCACCTCGGCGTAGACTTCCAGCGGCGTGCGCCAGTCGAGCGTCTTGCGCGGCCGCGTGTTCAGTGAGTCGGCGATCTCATCGAGTTCTTCCTGGCTGTAGACCGACAGATCCGTGCCCTTCGGCAGATACTGCCGCAGCAGCCCGTTCGTATTCTCATTGGAGCCGCGCTGCCACGGGCTATGCGGGTCAGCGAAGTAGATCGCCGTCCCGGTCTTCTGCGTGATCTCGGCATGCTTCATCATCTCTCTGCCCTGGTCGTACGTCATGGACAGCCGCAGGGCTCGCGGCACTTCATTGAGCTTGTCGCTGAAGCCAACGGCCGCCGCCGTGGCCGTGGTGTCATCCACTTTCGCCAAGATCACCAAGCGTGTGGTGCGCTCCACCAGCGTACCGACGGCGGAGCGATTGTTGGCACCCATGATGAGATCACCCTCCCAGTGGCCAGGCATCAGGCGGTCTTCGATCTCAGGCGGGCGCATGTGGATGCTGACCAGATCGGGAATCTGCTGGCGTCGATCCTTGCCACGACTGCGTGAGCGACGCTTGCCGTTGCCCTGCCGAAGGCAGGCGATGAGCTCTTTCTTGAGACTGCCGCGGGGCATCACATAGAGCGCGTTGTAGATGGCCTCATGCGAGACCTGCCGACGTGAATCGTTGGGAGACATGCGCTTCAGTGTGCGGGCTATCTGTTGCGGTGACCAGCACTTGCGCAGCAAGTGGACCACTACCTCGAAGAGCTCCCCGTCGGGATGCAGCTTGGGGCGCTGGCGTGGCCGATGTCGCGTCAGACGAGCCCGATAGCCCGCCAGGCCGGCATCGTAGCCCTTGATGGGGTCGACCGTATGGCGAGCAATTTCTCGCGACACGGTGCTCGGCGCACGCCCCAGGTGAGTGGCAATGGCCCGGATCGAATGCGTGGCTCGCATCATCATGATGGCGGCTCGGTCTTCAGCAGAGAGATGGCGATAGCAGTAAGTCATGGCAACACCGTACCTGATGGCTCACGTGTTGCACTTGGTCATTGAGACCGCC
>NZ_JAXOVV010000077.1:0-1085 GCF_036663415.1 Salinicola sp. 4072
TAAGTGCCTATTCAAAATTAATCGCGTGATCAGTTCCGTAACCACCGAGTAAGCGGTGTACCTCTTCACGTAGACGTTCAAACGAGAGATAGGCACTCAAGGGCAGCCAGGTGTACTTCATCTGCCGCCACAGAATCTCTATCAGATTCAGCTCTGGTGAGTAGGCAGACAGATAGATCAGATGCACACGTTGCGACATCCACTCCACCCTCTTGCGCCTAAAGGCCTTGGAGCGATGCATGCTGGCATTGTCGAGCACCACAACAGCGAAGGTGTCTGGATCCTTCTGGATCACAAACTGGTCAAACGCTTCTATGACCGTTTCCGTGGTCACTGTCTCGGTTGTCGTGTGATAGACCAGTTTTCCGGCTCGGCTTAAGAATCCCAGCACGTTTAGCCTTCGGCTGCGGGAGTAGGCAGTGACTTCCCAGGGCTTGCCGATAGGGCTCCACGCATACGGCACCGACGACGCTTGTGAAAAACCTGATTCATCAAAGTAATAGAGCTCGTGCTCGCCTTGGTCCTCTTGCTCGTGAAGCGCTTTCATCAGGCCTTGCGTTTTGCGAAAGTCCGTTTCGTCACGCTGGGGCTTGAGTGAATGCCGAATGCGCTTGAAGCTATGACCATTTTTTTTTCAACGCCCGGCGCAGTGTCACCGTGGCGACAGACTTGCCGGTCTCTTCTTGAAAGCGAGCCTGTAAGGCGCGAATCTGATGGGGATGCTCGGCTACCAACGCTTGCAGTCGCTTGTGATCGTGTTCATCGAGGGCGGGTGTTCGTCCACTACGCGGTTTGTCGATGAGACCATCAAAACCGGACACTTCCCATTGCTTGAACCATCGTGATACGGCATCGCGGCGAACCTGAAGTATCTCACTGATTTGGTTAATAGTATGGCCTTGGTCACTCAGTAGAATGGCATGCGCCCGACGACGGAGAGCGCGCTTCTCGCCATGGTGATAGGCGGAGGTCAGCGTCTGTTGTTCAGGTTCAGTGAGAGGGGCAACGAAGCGTTTTTCCATGGTTCTGTCCGTGTCAGAAATCCTGGCATGGATATTACACGAAAACTTTAGATCAGGTACTTA
>NZ_JAXOVV010000078.1:0-1022 GCF_036663415.1 Salinicola sp. 4072
AGGTGGATAGGCTTTCACCCATAGCGGATGGCTCTCTTGGTTCAGATTCTTGGCGGAACACACTGAATTTTCAAGAGAATACCATCCGCTATCTTCGTTTTCGGGCCGGCCTCATGAATAAGCCGGGCTCATAGATTTAGGCATACCCTGGGGACCGATCTCATGGAAGATCCTGATCGTAACATCCGAGTCACCCAAATGATCCTCGACCACTCAAGTATGCGCACAACCATGGAATACGTTCATCCTAGCGTTGACTCCATGAGGAAGGCGCTGAATCAACGTCGATGCCCCTAAATTTTATGTGAGCGGTGGGCGGCCAAGAGGCGGCCGCTCATTCTCGCTATGGCCAGCTTGACAATGATGATCTCGGAATCCAAGATCGTGCATGCCAATGTAGTGCAGGTGCGGTAGGCAACAAGCCAGCACATCATATTAGGCATGTTTTTTCTTAAGCGGCTGAAATTAATGGGTTTTTCCGACTCAAATAGTCCAACTGACTGTTAATCATTGGGTCACAGGTTCGAGTCCTGTTCGGGGAGCCAATGTTGTTTGTCATCCCTTCTCGCTTTTCCAGTTCGCTTGGTCTCTAGCCGTATCTCTCCCTGTTTGTCCTGTCTTCGTAACCCTCAGGTTCCGATGTCGCTGTTCGCTGATACCGTCACCACATCGATGGTGTGTCATGCCGATGTGTTACGTAAACGGCGCCAATAGACAACATTAAGACAACACACCCTGTTGAACCCCCATTCCAGAATGTCGCTCTAACCGACATCGTGACCCGGCCGCGAGGCGGTGGGTTGCCGTCCCTTGTTCGCAAGCCGCATGGAATGGTGGAAACATGGAGCCGTCGAAGACGCCCAGGCAACGACCTGACCGGCAGGATGCCGATTCTGTTACCGACAAGGTCTTCAAGACGCTGTCGATACTCGCCGCACTGGTGCTGGTGTTCGTGATCGGCGCCTTTTCGGTCGTCACCGAGATATTCCCCGGGCCGCAGATACAGCATGCCTATCAGGCCG
>NZ_JAXOVV010000079.1:0-995 GCF_036663415.1 Salinicola sp. 4072
TGTTCCAGTGCAGTCATCGCGCTCGCGGTCCTTTCCTGTTCTCGTTGCAGATACTTGGTTGCCCCCTCCGATCCTGCGGGGAGTGTTTCCAGTGGAATCACCCCGGCCTGGTCTCGTTGAAGTGATTCCAGTGGAATCACCCCGGCCTGACTCTCGTTGAAGTGATTCCAGTGGAATCACCCCGGCCTGGCTCTCGTTGAAGTGATTCCAGTGGAATCACCCCGGCCTGGCTCTCGTTGAAGTGATTCCAGTGGAATCACCCCGGCCTGATCTCGTTGGAGTGATTCCAGTGGAATCACCCTGGCCCGGTCTCGTTGGAGTGATTCCAGTGGAATCACCCCGGCCTGGTCTCGTTGGAGAAGTAATGCCGGGGGCATCACCACCTGGCCCTTCCTGAAGTGATGCCAGTGGCATCACTCACAGCCTTAGTCCTCCGAGGCTCTGGACTGGGGCAGCAACTGGTCGTCGTCCAGATCCTCGCCTTCGAGCTTGTGCTCCTGGTCGCTGCCGGACGGTGAGGCTTCCTCACGCCGTATCGTCGGCGCAAACTCGCTGCGGCGCTTCCCTTCCAGAATGTCCTGCGGCAGCTCACCGTATTTCTCGAGGGCGTTCCGCGCCTTGGCG
Organism: Salinicola sp. 4072; assembly: GCF_036663415.1. NCBI lineage: Bacteria > Pseudomonadati > Pseudomonadota > Gammaproteobacteria > Oceanospirillales > Halomonadaceae > Salinicola > Salinicola sp. 4072. Next base: position 625 of record NZ_JAXOVV010000079.1, read on the forward strand.
TTGTTGGCCGCGAAGTCATCACGCGTTGCCCCACTGAACCCGGGGAACTTGACGGGGGCGTAGCACAGCGAGCGCAAGGCATGGCCGCCCTGATCACGGATCATTGCGCCGCGTTGCTTATTGCCCAGCAATCCAATGTGATGCGCCAACAGGACATCGCGCACGATGCTGTCGTACTGCATCAGCAACATGACCGCCTGCCAGCCCATCTGCCCGCCGGTGAATACGGGCGTCACGAACGGTTGCTGGCTGAAGTTGCGGCTGACATCGAGTCCTTCCGGGATCTGCTTGAGCACACTGCTGACTCGAGTTTCCAGCTGCTGCAGCGCCTGTCGGGTCTCGTCGACCTTCTCCTCGAGCATGAGCAGCCA
>NZ_JAXOVV010000080.1:0-983 GCF_036663415.1 Salinicola sp. 4072
GTTACCGACAAGGTCTTCAAGACGCTGTCGATACTCGCCGCACTGGTGCTGGTGTTCGTGATCGGCGCCTTTTCGGTCGTCACCGAGATATTCCCCGGGCCGCAGATACAGCATGCCTATCAGGCCGGGCAGGCGCTCTACCATCAGGCCACCGATTACAGTGACGTCTACCAGGGCGATATCTGGCGCACGCAGCGTACCGAAGCCAAGGGCGTGACCCAGTACGACCCCCAGCTCGCCCGCAACGGGCTGACGCTCTACACCATCGGCACCGAGCCGGCCGCCTATCTCGTCGACATGAACGGCAAGGTGGTTCACGAATGGCGCAAGCCATACAGCGAGGCGTGGCTGGACGGAGAGGGCGTGCCCAATCCGCGTCCCGACGAGTTCATTCACTTCCGCAACGCCCAGGTGCAGCCCAACGGCGACCTGATCGCGCTCTACGAAGGCAACGGCGACACGCCTTACGGTTATGGTCTGGTCAAGCTGGACAAGGATTCCAACGTGATCTGGCGCTATGCCGGCCGCGCTCACCATCAGTTTGCCGTCGCGCCGGACGGCAAGATATACGCGCTGATCCATGGCATCTTCGACGACGAGATCGAAGGGCTGGACTACCTCGAACCGCCGCGGCTCGAGGATTCGCTGGTGGTGCTGTCGCCGGAGGGCGAGGAGCTCCAGCGCACCCGGTTGTTGCCGGCCCTGCATGACTCGCCGTTCAGCGAGCTGCTGGACAACGTGCCGGGCATCATGCTCAACGACCCCATCCACGCCAATGCCGTGGACTACCTGACGGCCGACAAGGCCCGCAACTTCCCGTTCGGTAACGAAGGCGATCTGCTGCTCTCCTTCCGCGAGACCAGCTCGATCGCGGTCTTCGACCCGCGCTCGGGCCAGATCACCTGGGCGACGCGGGGGCCGTGGATTCGGCAGCACGATCCGGACGTGCTGCCCAACGGCGATATCGTGATGTTCGACAATCG
>NZ_JAXOVV010000081.1:0-969 GCF_036663415.1 Salinicola sp. 4072
TTATATGATCGGTTACTACAGCAGCCTCCGGCCGCACAAGCATAACGATGGGATACCGCCGAATTTGGCAGAAAAGAACTACTGGAATGCTCAAAGCTCGGTGGCCAAAAGCACTTGACCACTACACCTTCCAGCTTCTTGACGGTGAAACGTCCTCGCATGAGTCGTGGTACCACAGCTAGGCCAAGACGACTGGCCAAGGCATTGCGTCTTTCTTGGTTCCAGAAGCGCTTGGCCTTGCGATCGAAAACATCAAAGACCAGGAACCAATCCGGCAAAGCGGCATAATCCAGCGAGTGGCGCGCAGCGCACCACTCGCCGAAGAGAATGACGTGATCGGGTAAATGCTGTTGGAACACCGCGAGGTGTTGCATCAGCCACTGGTTAAGGCGAGAGAACTGACCACGGTAAGGCGCCTCGAGATAGGCGCCACGATTCTGCACACGCAGCTGCCCTTCATCTCCCCAGGAAATGCCCAAATTGGCACCGTCGAGCTTCTCCTCTACCAATACTTCATCCGCTAGCAGCGCCTCGACCTCGGAGGGATCGAGCAGCTTGTCGTCGCGGGGCTCGCCCTCGCCAAGCCAGGCAAGGTGCGGTGTATGAAGTGGACCCTATCCATTGGTCCACCTGACAGGCGATCTAAGCTCTGACTGGGTTGTCATCAGGCGTCAGGCTGCCTGGGTCAATGGTTGATCGAAGTACACCTCATCGGGTGTTTCGTCGTCGAGCCCCTGATGGGGTCGGTCCCTGTTATACCAGGCGAAATAACGCTTCAGGTCTTCGCGCAGATGGGCACCATTCTCGAAGGCTTTCAAGTAGACGCACTCGTACTTCACGCTGAGTTATAGTCAAATCTGGTGGATGGCAGTCAGGCGGCAGTCCTGTCTGACTGATCGGTTACCTGCTCCCCATCCTGGAACCGGACGTTGTTCACGACCAGCTCCAGCTTTCTAAACCCCTTGATGC
>NZ_JAXOVV010000082.1:0-911 GCF_036663415.1 Salinicola sp. 4072
GTAGGAAAAGGGCTGCGTTCTGGCATTACTCAACAGCCACTCGCGCTGAAGAGGCGAATCCTGATAAGCAATGCCAACAGCCAGTACCTTCAGACCGCTCAATCAGCGCCCTCGTGAATAAGGCGGGTTCAGGCTGTTTCCGCTCCTGGGAAGGTGCCGAGATCTTCTGCCGGATGCGCAGCTTCCTCTCGACGGCGGTCAAGCAGGGCCTGGCAGCGCACACCGCACTGGAACAGTTGTTTGCCGGTGAAGTGCCCGAATTCATGCGTCGGGACGGCCTGGATCAGGCAGCGTGACCTGAATAGTTACAATTCCGCAATGTTTATCATAAAAAAAGGCCTAGCTTCAAAAAAACGTGTCACGATGCTTGTGATAAAACGGTATTAAGCGTCAATGCTTTGGCGCAGCTGTGTAAAACTGGTCTAAGGATCAGTGCGGGTTTTTTTGGAAGCCGTATTATGAAGGAAGCTGTTTTTTTGTGACGATATAATGCTTGGTAGAATAGGTGTTGCTGCTTGAGTCATGATGTTGGGCTTGTTTGCCAATACCCTCTATTTGAAGTGGATGCCGTCTAGCCTTCAGGAACTTTCGATGACCACAGCCTATTGAACGTCATAAAATGCCTTAGGATCATATGAGGGTTGGAATGCCTTGTTGCAGGAAGTGGCTGAAGTCGTCCGGGTAGGCGTTGGATCTTGGCATGAAATCAACACTGGCTATGAGGACAAGCTCTCGAGTAATGGGTGATCGAAGAGCAACTGGATTATGCCCCTTGCCATGTTTGATCCCGCCTCATTCACGAGGGTGCTGATTGAGCGGTCTGAAGGTACTGACTGGTGGCATCGCTTATCAGGATCGGCTTCTTCAGCGCGAATAGCTGTTGAGTAATGCCAAAACGCTGAAATTTCCCC
>NZ_JAXOVV010000083.1:0-836 GCF_036663415.1 Salinicola sp. 4072
GTCAGGTGTTTGGGGTGCATCGCAGTAGCTACCGGGCTTGGCGTAGTCGGGATAGAAGACCTTGTGAGACTGAGCAGAAGCTGCTGGATCAGGTTGTCGAGGCGCATACCGTCAGTAACGGCTCTGCCGGCGCTCGCAGCATTGCAAAAATGGTCACGCAGGCAGGAATACAGTTGAGTCGTTATCGGGCCAGCAGGCGGATGAAGCAGCTGGGGCTGATGAGTTCGCAGCCGCCGAGGCACGCCTACAAGAAGGCTGATCAGCCACACCTGGATATACCGAATGTTCTTGATCGGGAGTTCGATGTAAAGAAGCCCAATCAGGTATGGACCGGCGACATTACCTATATTTGGACAGGGGCACGCTGGGCTTATCTGGCAGTGGTCATCGACTTGTATGCTCGTAAACCCGTGGGGTGGGCATTGTCCCTATCGCCGAACACGGAGCTGGTAAAGAAAGCGCTGACCATGGCCTACGAATCGCGTGGAGAGCCACGGAATATCCTGTTTCATTCGGATCAGGGTTGCCAGTACACCAGCCGGGCATTCCGGCAGATGCTCTGGCGCTACCGAATGACACTGAGTCTCAGTCGCCGTGGCAATTGCTGGGACAATGCCCCAACAGAGCGCTTCTTCAGAAGCCTGAAAACGGAATGGATACCAGAGATCGGCTATCCCGATGTTGCTGCGGCGAAGCGATCTGTCACTGATTATATGATCGGTTACTACAGCAGCCTCCGGCCGCACAAGCATAACGATGGGATACCGCCGAATTTGGCAGAAAAGAACTACTGGAATGCTCAAAGCTCGGTGGCCAAAAGCACTTGACCACTACAC
>NZ_JAXOVV010000084.1:0-757 GCF_036663415.1 Salinicola sp. 4072
GGAAATTTCAGCGTTTTGGCATTACTCAACAGCTATTCGCGCTGAAGAAGCCGATCCTGATAAGCGATGCCACCAGTCAGTACCTTCAGACCGCTCAATCAGCACCCTCGTGAATGAGGCGGGATGAGGTGATCAAGCTGTTGCCTTATCTGCGTCATATTCAGGCGTGCAGCATAGCGATTACCGGCAACCCGGCTTCTACGCTGGCGACCAGTGCGAATGTGCATCTGGATGTCTCGGTCGAGAGAGAGTCCTGCCCGAATAATCTGGCCCCCACTACTTCGACTACTGCAACCCTGGTAATGGGGGATGCGTTGGCAGTGGCGTTGATGAATAGACGCGCGTTCATGCCGGTCGATTTTGCTCGCTTCCATCCAGGTGGGTCACTCGGACGAAAACTGTTGACCAAGGCCATGGAAGTGATGCACCAAGTTCGTTTTCTAGCTTGTACGGCGCCATTCGCTGAGGTAGTGCATGAAATCAGTGAAGGCCGGCAGGGTATCGTTTGCGTTATTGATGATGCCGGACAGATGGTCGGTGTTGTCACCGATGGCGATCTGCGTCGCGCGATAGAGAAGCAAGGCCAGACCGAGCATCTGACCGCCAATGACATCATGGGGAGAATGCCGGTTGTAGTGGCACAGTGAATCTGGCCACCTGACTTTGAGTGTATGATGGCTCACAGAGACAATCAGGTGCAGATGATGACGAAGAAGAGAACGTTTAGCCCGGAATTTCGCTTGGAAGCGGCCCAGCT
>NZ_JAXOVV010000085.1:0-743 GCF_036663415.1 Salinicola sp. 4072
AAGAGCCTGGAGGGTAGAATCGGTCATGGCGTATCCACTCGTGTTGGTTGAGATCTTGGTCGTGATCAATCAACAGGATACGCCACCCTTCCTACCTCCTCCCATCCACCAGACTTGAGCTTAACTCGGTCGCGACAGCGACTCGATGATCTTGCACTCGCCGATGGTCTCGGCCCGACAGGCTCCTTCCAGACGATCCAGCTCCTGCTCCAGCGCCTGGAGATCCCGAATGCGGTCGCGGACATGCTCGCGCTGTTGATGGATGATGGCATCCACCTGGTGACAGGGAGCCTCGCGTTCATCCGAGAGCCGCAGCAGCGCTTTGACGTCGTCGAGCCCCAGTCCCAGGTGACGACAGCGTCTGATGAAGCGCAGACGGTCTCGTTCGACCGACGAGTAGAGTCGATAGCCCGAGGCCGTACGCCTGGCGGCGGGCAACAGATCCGCCTTCTCGTAGTAACGGATGGTGACCGCTTTCACACCGGTCAGCCTGGCAAGCTGGCCGATCGTGTAGGGCTCGGGTGGAGTGGCGCAGGCACGATTCATCGGCTTGACTCTATAGCAACTATAACCTCGATCCTAACAGGTGGAACGAACGGGGAGTGTAATGATGGATCCCGGCTTATTCATGAGGCCGGCCCGAAAACGAAGATAGCGGATGGTATTCTCTTGAAAATTCAGTGTGTTCCGCCAAGAATCTGAACCAAGAGAGCCATCCGCTATGGGTGAAAGCCTATCCACCT
>NZ_JAXOVV010000086.1:0-739 GCF_036663415.1 Salinicola sp. 4072
TCTATCACATTGCGACGCCGATAACGCGGGCGCTCGAACAGGCGGGGTAGTCCTGGCTTGGGGCGACGGTGCATCTGTCGGTGCCGGATCGTCGGTCGTATTCCGTACCGGTCGCAGTAGCGACGCAATCGATCACTATCGTAACCTCGGTCGGCCAGCAGATGGCGGCAGCGCTTGCGGGGACGTCCCGTATGACCTGGCAAGCGGATCTGCTCCATGACAGGAACGAGATAGCGTGAATCGGCATGCTGACCAGGCGATAGCAGGAAGCTCAGGGGAACGCCATTGGCATCGCAAACCAGGTGAATCTTGGTGGTCAGGCCGCCTCGGCTTCGTCCAAGCGCATGGCCTACCCGTTCTCCAGAGCCCCTTTTTTACTGCCACCAGCGGCAGAGCGAGTCGCTCGAATCGAGGTGGAGTCCACCATCCAGGTATCGAGATCCATGTAACCATCTTCCCGAAGCTTCAGGTGAAGGCGTGACAGGCTGCGTTCGAGTGTGCCGTCATCTCGCCACTGACGAAAGCGCTGGTAGACCGTTTTCCATGGGCCGAAGCGTTCGGGCAGATCCCGCCATTTGGCGCCGGAACAGAGGATCCAGAAGATGCCGTTGAGCATCTGCCGGTCATCGCGGCGTGGGCGTCCACGCCCAGCGGGCGTGCCAGGCGAAACGATATCTTCAATCAATGTCCAACCCTGATCGGAAATCTCGTAACGTCCTGCCATGACAATACCTCCAAG
>NZ_JAXOVV010000087.1:0-659 GCF_036663415.1 Salinicola sp. 4072
GGTAGCCGGAAAACCCGGCTACCAGGGAAAACAGGCCACTTGACGTGGTCAGGTAATAACCGCTGAGGCGATGATCTGGCCAGACTGAACGGTTCAGCCGACCAGAACCGAATTGTTCAGCGTTTCCCTAAACAGGCTGCCAAGGTTGAAATTTTACGAAGTAGAATCTCAAACGCTTGAGCTAATTAATACAATTAATGTTTCCTTTTGTAAAATCACCCAATATGACCATTTGTTGTCTTTACGGAGATACAGGTAAGAACCGGGCTACGATGGGCAACAAAATCCGTAGTATAGAAAAGCTCTGCCTCCTCATGTACTACGCAAATTCGCGTAAAAAATCGCACCCTCCAACCCCCAGCGCGCCCAGTGCTAGCGCGGCTTCCGCCCAACTGCCAACGTGCGTAATTTTCGACCTATTTAGCGCGCGGGGCGGGGTGCTGATCGCGCGGCTCAGGTCGCAGCGAGCCAGGGGCGGGCCACAGCCAAACGAAAAAAATCGCCTCGACTGGGCGGCCTTGAGTCGCTTCAACCCGGCTTATTCATGAGGCCGGCCCGAAAACGAAGATAGCGGATGGTATTCTCTTGAAAATTCAGTGTGTTCCGCCAAGAATCTGAACCAAGAGAGCCATCCGCTATGGGTGAAAGCCTATCCACCT
>NZ_JAXOVV010000088.1:0-634 GCF_036663415.1 Salinicola sp. 4072
TATTTGGCTGGATGAAGGAAAAGCGGCGACTTTGTACTCGCTACGACAAGCTGGCAAAAAGTTACCGTGCCATGGTCACGCTGGCCTGCATCGAGCGCTGTTTACGGGTCTATTTTTCAGACAGAGCGTAGTAAGCGGATTAAGGCCCTTAAAGCTCAGCATCAAACTATAGCCAAACTGCACAGGGATGGCGAAGAGCAACAGTATCAAAGACAAACAGTTGATGCTTATTTCCGGCTACGTATGACCTGGGAACGGGCAGTCGAGGAAGTTCTCTTGCGCGAGGTGATCCTTCGGTTCCGGAAAGGTGTTGAAACACAGAGACTTGCTGGTGTCGTTGTTGAAGATGGCGATTATGCGAAAGTCTACGCTGGCATGACCAAGTGTTCGAACTACGCACATGATAAGGCCCTGCAAGGCGGCATTGCTGTTCCAGACCCCGACGAACTACTTGCTGATATTATGGAGTTGGATGCTTGGCGAGAGGGTATCGAGAAGAGAGTCAAGCCCGGCTTATTCATGAGGCCGACCTGAAAACGAAGATGGCGAGTGGTTTTCTCTTGTAGAATCAGGATGTTCCTGCCAGAACACGATTCAAGAGGACCACTCGCCATGGGTGAAAGCCTATCCACCT
>NZ_JAXOVV010000089.1:0-624 GCF_036663415.1 Salinicola sp. 4072
CGGCAGATGAAGTACACCTGGCTGCCCTTGAGTGCCTATCTCTCGTTTGAACGTCTACGTGAAGAGGTACACCGCTTACTCGGTGGTTACGGAACTGATCACGCGATTAATTTTGAATAGGCACTTATCTCTTCTACCCAGCAGTTAGCGAGCACCTCCGTTCGCTACCAAGTCCCGGTTGATCGGGCTGGGAAGCTTTACTTAAGCAGCGAACACCTTGCCAGCGATTCAGGCCAATCAATGGTAATCGAAGCTGCATTATACAACTCTGCTGATCAGCTACTAGCTAGCGACACCGACAACAGTGGACACTTCATGATCACCGAGGACGTAACACCGGGGCAGTACTACCTTGAGATAAAAGGTTCTGCACTGGGCAGTGTCAACGAGTCAAACAGTCGTTACAACATACACATGGGATTTGAATAGCTGTCGGGTCCCGTGTGATTAACCACCCGCCTGGTAAATAAGTCAGGCCGTTTAGTCTGCCATTCTTTCATCATCCCGCCTCATTCACGAGGGTGCTGATTGAGCGGTCTGAAGGTACTGACTGGTGGCATCGCTTATCAGGATCGGCTTCTTCAGCGCGAATAGCTGTTGAGTAATGCCAAAACGCTGAAATTT
>NZ_JAXOVV010000090.1:0-520 GCF_036663415.1 Salinicola sp. 4072
CAGTGATTAATCATTCGACAATTGCCGGATACGCTTGAGACGTATCTCGTTTTGCTCTTCTCTAGAGAGAAGAACTGTCAGCATGATCCAAATTGTTAAAGAGCGTTTAGAGCGATAAGCTCTAAGCTGTAAGCTTGCTGTCACGAGTGTTTCATCGTCACGTCAAGCGTATAGCTTAAAACTTATGGTCAGACTGTCGGGTTGCGCTTGTCTCTCGGTTGTCGCGAGAGAGTGGTGGAGCCTAGCGGGATCGAACCGCTGACCTCCTGCGTGCAAGGCAGGCGCTCTCCCAGCTGAGCTAAGGCCCCGATAAAAGCAATTTTGTCGAAGACAAGGCGCTTTTGACCGACGTGTAGCCTGCTACACGAGGGAAAAAGCAACGCCGTATTCGGCAAAATTTGGTGGGTCTGGGCAGACTCGAACTGCCGACCTCACCCTTATCAGGGGTGCGCTCTAACCAACTGAGCTACAGACCCAAACAGTCTTGCTCTGGCCGATCAGGTAATTGATTGTGAGCGCT